>CAMDQJ010000033.1 GCA_945905835.1 Asaia bogorensis | reverse complement strand
GACCTTGCCGGCGACCTTGGTGAGGCCCTGGCCGAGCGACATGTTGAAGTTCTCCAGCGCGACCTTACGGAAGGCGTCGGCGTCATGGCCCTCGGGCATCATGATGGCGGTAAGCGAACCGCTATAGGCCTTGGGATCGCTGCACAGGATTTCGAGGCCCCAGGCGTTCACGGCCGTGCGCGTTGCCTCGGCATGCCTTGCGTGGCGAGCGAACACGGCGTCGAGGCCTTCTTCGGTCAGCATGTCGATGGCCTCACTCAGGCCGTAGATCAGGTTGGTGGCGGGCGTGTAGGGGAACCAGCCATTGGCGTTGGCCGTCAGCATCTCTTCCCAGTTCCAGAAGGCGCGCGGCGTGTTGGCCTTCTTGGAAGCGGCAACGGCCTTTTCGCTTACGGCATTGAAGGAGAGGCCGGGCGGCAGCATCAGGCCCTTCTGCGAGCCGGCGACCGTGACATCGACGCCCCAGGCGTCGTGGCGATAGTCGATCGAGCCCAGCGAGGAGATGGTGTCGACCAGCAGCAGGGCAGGATGCTTGGCGGCGTCGATCGCCTGGCGCACGGCCGAGACGTCGGTCACGACTCCGGTCGAGGTCTCGTTGTGGACGATGCACACCGCCTTGATCGCATGCGCGGTGTCCTGCTTGAGGCGCGCCTCGATCGCCGCCGGATCGGCGGGCTTGCGCCAGTCGCCGCCCAGGAATTCCGACTTGATGCCGAGCTTGTCGGCCATCTTCTTCCACAGCGAGGCGAAGTGGCCGGTCTCCCACATCAGCACCGTATCGCCGGCCGACAGCGTGTTGACGAGGGCCGCTTCCCACGCGCCGGTACCCGAGGCGGGATAGACGATGACCGGCTGCTTGGTCTGGAAGACCTGGCGGATGCCGCGCAGTACCTTCTTGGCGAGCGCATTGAACTCGGGGCCGCGGTGATCGATCGTCGGGTTGTCCATTGCGCGCAGGATGCGGTCGGGGACGTTGGTCGGGCCCGGGATCTGCAGGAAGTGTCGGCCGCTCGGATGTGAATTCAGGCGCATTTTGCTCGGTTCCTTCGTCTTGGCCCTTGCATTTTGTATACAATATGCCAACCTCGGTCCAGAGGAAAAATGGACGGCTCGACCATTCCCATTGCGCGCCTGGCGCTGCCCGAAGCGGCGGCGGAACGGCTGCGCACGCTGATCACCGAAGGCGCGCTGCCGGCCGGCGCGCGGCTGAACGAGCGCGAACTCTGCGAGCAGCTCGGCCTGTCGCGCACGCCGCTGCGCGAGGCCTTCCGCATGCTGGCGGCGGAGGGGCTGGTGGTGCAGCTGCCCAACCGCGGCGCCCAGGTGGTGGCGATGTCGCAGGACGACGTGCGCCACGCTTTCGACGTGATGGGAGCCCTGGAGGGGCTGTCGGGAGAATTGGCTTGCGCGCGCGTCAGCGAGCCCGACCTCGCCGAACTCGACACGCTGCAAGCCGAAATGGAGCGGGCCTACAAACGCAGCGACCTGCCGGGCTACTATCGCGTCAATCGCGCCATCCACGAAAAGATCAATGCGGTCGCCGGCAATCCTGTTCTTACCCAGACATACAAGGCGTTGAACGCGCGGCTGCATGCGCTGCGCTTTCGCTCGAACGTCAACCGGGCCAAATGGAATCTCGCGATGAACGAGCATCGCGAGATGCTGTCGGCGCTGGCCGAACGCAATCCGGCCCGGTTGCGTGATGTGCTGATCGGGCATCTTCGCGCCAAGCGCGAGGTCGTGCTCGGGGAAATGCACAAGCAGACGACATAGGGACAAGAAACGCACCAAGGGAGGAAACAAGAATATGGCTTTACCTTTCAGACCATCCCGCCGCCGCGCGCTGAAGCTCGGCCTGGCGGCCACCCTCGCGCCGGTCATCGTTCCGGCGGGCGCCGTGCGCGCCCAGGCCTGGCCCAATGCGCCGATCATCTGGCTGAACCCGTTTCCGGCCGGCGGCGGCACCGACGTCTTCGCCCGCCCGCTGGCGGCGCAGATCGGCGATTCGATCGGCCAGCAGATCCTGATCGACAACAAAAGCGGGGCCGGCGGCACGGTCGGCGCCTCGCAGGCCGCCAAGCTGAAGCCCGACGGCAACGCCTTCTTCGTCGGCGCCGTTCATCACACCATCGCGCCCTCGATCTACAAGAACCTCGACTACGACCTCGAGAAATCCTTCGAGCCGATCACCATGATCGCGCTGGTGCCGCAGGTGATTTCCATCCATCCGCAGCGCGTGCCGGTAAAGAACTACGCCGGGTTCTACGACTACATCAAGAAGAACCCCGGCAAGGTGAACTATGCCTCGCCCGGCGCCGGCACGGCGCACCATCTGGCGGGTGAACTCTACAAGCTCGAGACCAAGACCGAGATCACCCACGTGCCCTATCGCGGCGCCGGTCCGGCAATGCAGGACCTGCTCGCCGGCAACGTCGACATGATGTTCGACGGCATGGGCACCTCGGCCTCGCAGATCCGCGTCGGCCGCCTGCTCGGTCTCGCGGTGGCGACGCCGCAGCGCCTGCCCGAGTTCCCCGACATCCCGACCGGCGCCGAGGTCGGCGTGCCGAACTGGCTCGTCTCGACCTGGTACGGCCTGTGGGCGATCAAGGGCACGCCGGCGCCGATCGTCGAGCGCATGTACGCCGAGTGCGCCAAGGCGATGGCGACCCCGCGGCTGCAGGCGATCTGGAAGGACCAGACGGCGCAGATGGGCGGCGAGAAGCCGACGGACTTCGCCAAGCGCATCCGCGGCGAGATCGAGAAGTGGGCCAAGGTCGTGCAAGCGGCCGGGGTGAAACTCGACTGAGTTCCCTCGAACAAACCCTGCGCGGCGCGATCCGCGGCGAGGTCCTGTTCGACGGGGCCTCGCGCGGCCGCTACGCCACCGACGCCTCGATCTACCAGGTCGAGCCGGTGGGCGTCGTCGTGCCGCGCGACGAGGCCGATCTTGCGGCCATCGTCGACGTGGCGCGCGATGCCGGCGCGGCGATCCTGGCGCGCGGCGCCGGCACCTCGCAGTGCGGCCAGGCTGTGGGACAGGCGTTGGTCGTGGACGTCAGCAAGCACCTGCGCGACATCGTTGCCTTCGACAAGGTGCGCGCCGAAGTCACGGTGCAGCCCGGCATCGTGCTCGACCACCTCAACGCCTGGCTGCGGCCGCACGGCCTGTGGTATCCGGTCGATGTCTCGACCTCGGCGCAGTGCACGCTGGGCGGCATGGCCGGCAACAATTCCTGCGGCAGCCGATCGATCCGCTACGGCAACATGGTGCACAACGTGGCCGGCCTCGACGTCATCCTGGCCGACGGCACCCAGGCGCGCTTCGACTCGGCACGACCCGAGGACATGGCGCCCGCCGTGCGCACCATGGCCGACAAGATCGCGGCCCTGGCGCTTGCCGAGCGCGACGAGATCGAGCGCATGTACCCGAAGGTCCTGCGCCGGGTCGGCGGCTACAACCTCGACATCTTCTTCCCGCAGTCGGAGCGGCCCTACACCACCGACAATTCGGTCAACCTCTCGCATCTGCTGGTCGGCAGCGAGGGCACGCTCGCCGTTACGCGCCGGCTGACGCTCAGGCTCCAGCCGTTGCCCCGGCACCGCGCGCTGGGCGTCGTCAACTTCCAGAACTTCCACAAGGCGATGGAAAGCGCCCAGCACATCGTCAAGCTGAAGCCGACGGCGGTCGAACTGGTCGACCGCACGATGATCGAGCTCGCCCGCGCCAATCCGGCGTTCCGCCCGGTGATCGAGCGCGCCCTGATCGGCGCGCCCGAGGCGATCCTGCTGGTCGAGTTCGCGGGCGAGGACCCCGACGTGCAGCTGGGTGACCTGCGCCGCCTGGTCGAGCTGATGGGCGATCTCGGCCTGCCGGGCAGCGTCGTGCAGATGCCGGAGGCCAAGGCCCAATCCGCGCTGTGGGAAGTGCGCAAGGCCGGCCTCAACATCATGATGTCGATGAAAGGCGACGGTAAGCCCGTGTCCTTCATCGAGGATTGCGCCGTGCCGCTCGAGCACCTGGCGGACTATACGCAGCGCCTCACCGACGTATTCACCAAACACGGCACCAGGGGCACGTGGTACGCCCACGCCTCGGTCGGCACGCTGCATGTCCGGCCGATCCTCGACATGCGCCGCGAGGGCGCCACCAAGATGCGCGCCATCGCCGAGGAAGCATCCGCGCTGGTCCGCGAATACAAGGGCGCCTTCTCGGGCGAGCATGGCGACGGGCTGGTGCGGTCGGAATGGGTGGCCTGGCAGTTCGGACCGCAGCTCACCAAGGCGTTCGAAGCCGTCAAGGACCTGTTCGATCCGCAGGGCACCCTCAATCCCGGCAAGATCGTGCGGCCGACGAAGATGGACGACCGCTCCCTGTTCCGCTTCAAGCCGGGTTATCGCAGCATCGAGTTGAAGCCCGCGCTCGATTGGTCGGCGTGGAACGTGCAGAACGATCCGATGACCGAGGCGCTGAGCGCGCCGGGCAGCGGCGGCGATCCGACCCAAGGCTTCGCGAAGGCCGCGGAGATGTGCAACAACAACGGCCATTGCCGGAAGTTCGATGCCGGCACCATGTGCCCCTCCTTCCGCATCACGCGCGACGAGATCCATCTGACGCGCGGCCGCGCCAATACGCTGCGGCTTGCCCTCTCGGGCCAGCTCGGTCCCGAGGCGCTGGCGTCCGACGACGTCGCCAAGGCGATGGATCTTTGCGTGTCGTGCAAGGGCTGCAAGCGCGACTGCCCGACCGGCGTCGACATGGCGCGCATGAAGATCGAGGTGAAGGCGGCGCAAACGGCCAAGCGCGGTCTGTCGCTGCGCGACCGCCTGATCGCCGAGCTGCCGCGCTACGCGCCATGGGCCAATCGCCTGCCGTGGCTGTTCAACTTCGCCGCCGTCGGCCGCGCCATCATCGGCTTTGCCGGACCGCGCTCGCTGCCGACCTGGCTCGGCAAGACGTTCCTGGGAACGACGCCTGACGACGCTGCCGAGCCCACGGTCGTGCTGTTCGCCGACACCTTCGCCAACAATTTCGAGCCTGACGTGATGCGGGCCGCGCGCCGCGTGCTGGAAGCCGCAGGCCACAAGGTCGCGATGGCGCGGCCACCGCGCGGCGAGCGGCCGCTGTGCTGCGGGCGGACCTATCTCGCCACCGGCCTCATGGACAAGGCGCGGGTCGAGGCCCGGCGCCTGCTGGCAGCACTGGCACCTTATGTCGCCAGGGGCGTGCCGATCGTCGGGTTGGAACCTTCCTGTCTGTTCTCGTTGCGCGATGAGTATCTCGTCATGGGGTTGGGCGAGGAGGCCAGGAAGGTCTCGGATCTTTCGTTCCTGTTCGAGGAGTTCCTGGCGCGCGAGAACAAGGCGGGGCGGCTCAAGCTGGCGCTCAAGGCCTTGCCGGAGAAGAACGCGCTGCTGCACGGCCACTGCCACCAGAAGGCGTTCGGTGCCATGAGCGCGGTGCAGGAGACGTTGGCATTGGTTCCGGGCCTCACCGTCGGCACCATCGAGTCGAGCTGCTGCGGCATGGCCGGCAGCTTCGGCTACGAGGTCGAGCACTACGACGCCTCGCTCGCCATGGCCGAGCTCTCGCTGCTACCCGCCGTCATGAAGGCCGATGCCGACACCCTGATCGTGGCCGACGGCACCTCCTGCCGCCACCAGATCGCCGACGGCGCGAACCGACAGGCGGTACACGTGGCCCAGGTTCTGGAGCGGGCGCTGGCCTGAATTGAAGAAAGTACCGTCGTCCCGAGCGTAGCGCAGCGAAGTCGAGGGACTTCTTTTTATGCGCCAGCCTGTGGTCTACATCCTTGCCAGTGCGACAGGGCGCGCAATTTACATCGGCGTCACGACCGATCTGTCACGTCGGCTCGAAGAGCATCGATTAGGCCGCGTGATCCATACGTCGAAATACAAGATCGACCGGCTGATCTTTGTGGAGCCGCACGAGACGGCGCCCGACGCCATTGCGCGAGAAAAGCAGCTCAAGGGCTGGAGTCGCGGCAAGAAGATTGTGCTGATCAATCGGTCCAACCCCGATTGGCGCGACTTGTCGGGAGAGATCGACCTGTAGCTTCGGTTGCGGAAAGAGGTCCCTCGGCTTCGCTCGGGACGACGGGGTGGGAAAACCCGTCGTCCCGAGTCGCGCGAAGTAGTCTTCGCGCTGTAGCAAAGCGCAGCCGAGGGACCTCTTTTCGTTTTGCCTGCGTTGCAGCAGCCGTCCCCCTGTGGCACCGTCCGCGTCGCATGCAGCAACGCCCCAGAAATCCCTATTCCAGTGCCGATCTCGACCGCGCCAGCCATGAGCGCGAGGACGATGAGCGGATGATCGAACTTGCAGCCTCGGGCGAGGCGCGCTTCGTGCCGATCGATACCGAGAAGAACCTAGTGAAGAAGGGCGGCAATCCCGAGGCCGTGTTCCTGCAGGGCATGATGGGCCGCGCCATCGCCGGCGCCGCCGACCATCACATCTTCCTGGGCTACATGGACGGCACGCCGTATTTTGCCGTCGACGTCACCGGTAAGGACACGCCGCTCGGCGAGATGGGTGAGTTCGTCGATCTGCGCCAAGTCGGCGCGCTGCTGTTCGCCAAGGAAGGCTCGGTCCTCGCCTACGCCCGCGCCATGACCTACTGGCACCGCCGCCACCGCTATTGCGGCGTGTGCGGCGCCTCGACCAAAGTGACGCGCGGCGGCCACGTCCGCTCCTGCACCAATGAGAGCTGCAAGACCGAGCATTTTCCGCGTACCGATCCCGCCGTCATCATGCTGGTGCATTGCGGCGACAAGTGCCTGCTGGGCCGCAGTCCGCATTTCGCCAAGGGCATGCACTCGACGCTGGCCGGCTTCGTCGAGCCCGGCGAGAGCTTCGAGGACGCCGTGGCGCGCGAGGTCTACGAGGAAGTGAAGGTCAAGGTGACGAACGTCATCTACCGTTCGTCGCAACCTTGGCCATTCCCCGCTTCGGTGATGATCGGCTTTCACGCCGAAGCCAAGTCGATGGAATTCGACGTCAACGAATCGGAGCTCGAGAGCGCACGCTGGCTCAGCCGCGACGAGCTGCGGCCGGAAAACATGCCCAAGGACGGCTCATTCTTCATGCCGCGCCGCGATTCCATCGCCCGCCGCCTGATCGAGGAATGGCTCGGCCACGAGGCCGGCCCGTCGATCAGCGGCTAATCCAAGAGGACAGAGATGACCGCCAGGCTCTTCACTCCCATCGACATGGGCGGCGTCACGCTGCCCAACCGCATCGTCGTCTCGCCGATGTGCCAGTACGCGGCGGTCGACGGCAGCGCCCAGGCCTGGCACCAGGTGCATTACGGCATGCTGGCGATGTCGGGCGCCGGCCTGCTGTGCCTCGAGGCCACGCATGTCGAGCGCGAAGGCCGCATCACCCAGGGCTGCCTCGGCCTCTACAGCGACGGCAACGAGGCGGCGCTGCGGCCCGTGGTCGAATGGGCGCGGGCGTGGATGCCGCACGTCAAGCTCGGCATTCAGCTCGCCCATGCCGGCCGCAAGGCCTCGGCGCAGCGGCCATGGAAGGGCGGCGGACCGCTGACGCAGGCCGATGCGCCCGATCTGCCGTGGACGACCTATTCCGCATCGGCGCTGCCGTTCGATGCCAAGTGGCATACGCCGGTGGCTCTCGATGCCGTAGGCTTGAAGCGCGTCAAGCAGTCCTTCGTGGATGCGACCGACCGCAGCGCGCGGCTAGGCTTCGACCTGATCGAACTCCACGGGGCGCATGGTTACTGCCTGAACCAGTTCCTCTCGCCGCTCAGCAATAACCGCAGCGACGAATACGGTGGCACCATGGAAAAGCGCCGGCGCTTTCCGCTGGAGGTCTTCGAAGCCTGCCGCCAGGTTTGGCCGCGCGACAAGGCGATGGGCATCCGCCTGTCTGCGGTCGAGTGGGTCGATGGCGGCCTCACGCTCGAGGACACGATCGAGACGGCGAGGCAGCTCAAGGCGCTGGGCTGCGATTTCGTCGACGTGAGCTCGGGCGGCAATTCACCGGCACAGAAGATACAGGTCGGACCGGGCTACCACGTCCAGTTCTCCGCCCGCGTCCGCAAGGAAGCCGGCATCAAGACCTGGGCCGTCGGCATCATTACCGAGCCCGAGCAGGCCGAGCAGATCATCGCGTCGGGCGAGGCCGACTGCACCGCGCACGCGCGCGCCTTCCTGGTCGATCCGCGCTGGGGCTGGAACGCCGCCCGGACGCTCGGCGTCGAGACGCCGCCGCTGCCGCTGCCAGCGGCGCGCGGTGTTTCCATCCTGCCGTTCAAGCCGCAAGCCGTTCTGCCCAAGGCAGCGGAGTAGGGTGCCTCCGCCGGGCCCGCCTTCTCCTCCGACCGACCGCATCCTGCGCGCCATTCTGGCGATTCTGGTCTCGGTCACGTGCTTTTCCGTGCTTAACGCGATGTCGAAGACGCTGTCGGCCCACTATCCGGTGATCGAAGTCATCTGGGCGCGCTATTTCTTCGCCTTCGTCTTCATGATGGCGATCTTTCTGCCGCGCAGCGGGCGGGAACTGTTCCGCATCCGCCGACTCGACACCCAGATCTGGCGCGGCTTGCTGCTGTTCTTCTCGTCCTTCCTCTTCTTCCACGGCATCTTCCATCTGCCGCTGCCGACCGCCGCCTCGATCTCGCTGACCAGTCCGATCATCGTCACCGCGCTGTCGGCGCGCCTGCTCGGCGAGCCGGTGGGGCCGCGGCGCTGGGCGGCCTGCGGCGTCGGCTTCATCGGCGCCCTGATCGTGGTGCGGCCGGGCCACGAGGAGTTCAACTGGTACACGCTGCTGATCGTGGCCAGCGCCGTTTGCAGCGCCTTCTACCAGCTCTTCTCGCGGCGCTACGGCCAGACCGAACGGCCCGACGCGTCGGCGACCATGGCAACGATCGTCGGCACGCTGGTCGCCACGCCGCTGCTCCCCTTCGAATGGATCACACCTACTTGGGGCTGGGACATGGTGCTGTTCATCGGCATGGGCGTGATGGCCGGCACCGGCCATTACTTCCTCACGATCGCCTATAGCCAGGCGCCGGCGGCGGTGATTTCGCCGTTCAATTACGCCCAGCTCGTCGGTGCGGCGATTCTGGGCTACCTGATCTTCAACGACGTGCCGGACATGTGGACCTGGATCGGCGCGGCCGTGATCATCGCCTCGGGCCTCTATATCGGTCACCGCGAGCGGGTGCGGTACCGGTTGCAGAAATGACCGGATGAGACTGTCGCCTAATCAATTTGCCAGCCGTTTCTGGATATTCAATCTTTCCTTCAAGTCGTCGGGAAGGTTGCTGGGCAGGCTCGCCGTCGCGCTGCGAGTCCTTTGCAGTTCGGTGGGCGCCGATGGATAGGCGCGCTTGGTTGCCTGAATGTCATTTTGGGACAGCTTGCCGTTCTCGTTGATGCCACAGCGGCCGCGAGAAGCTGGCAGAAGCAACTCTGGCGGTACGGGCTGCACCATGACGGACAGGCTATCAGGAAGGCCCCAGGTGTAGTTTGACGAATTCCTCGACGTGCAGACCCGCGCCCGCATGCAGGACTTCCTGCTCGACGTGTGGAAGCAGAGCGCCGCCTCGATCCTGTTCGTGACGCATCATATCGACGAAGCCGTGGCGCTTGCCGATCGTGTCGTGGTGTTCACCTCGAGGCCCGGCCGCATCAAGACCATCGTGCCGATCGAGCTGCCCCGGCCGCGCAACCTGTTCTCGCGCGAGGCCGAGAATCAGCGCATCCAGCTCACCGAGCTGCTGCGCGACGAGGTCGATCGCGCCTTTGCCGAACAGGAAGCGTTCGCCGTTCCAGCCTGATAGAACAACCAGGACCATATCCGAGGGAGAAGCCTGTCATGGCCACCAGTCTCGTCCGTAGCCGCGCCACCATTACCGGCACCAAGGACCGTTTTTCGTGGAACGAGATCAAGGACGGCGCGGTCCTGCAGGAGGACGGCGTCATCGTGGCCGTCGACACCTACGACGACCTGCACAGGAAGCACCCGACCGTGCCGGTGATCGGCACCGGCAAGGAGATCCTGCTGCCGAGCTTCGTCAACGGCCACCACCATGTCGGCCTCACACCGGTGCAACTTGGCTCGCCCGACATGCCGCTCGAGCTGTGGTTCATCACCCGCATGGTGATCCGCAATCTCGACCTCTACCTCGACACGCTCTACTCGGCCTTCGAGATGATCGGTTCGGGCATCACCACGGTGCAGCACATCCAGGGCTGGATGCCGGGCGTGTTGGCTGATGTCGAAAAACGGGCGACCGACACCATCCGCGCCTACGAGGATATCGGCATGCGCGTCAGCTACTGCTACGCCGTGCGCGACCAGAACCGGCTCGTCTACCAGGCCGATGAGGAGTTCGTTAAAGGCCTGCCGAAAGAGCTGCAGGGCCCGATGAAGCGCTGGTTCGACCGCTTCAAGATGAGCCTCGACGACGCGATGGACATGTTCAAGTCGTTCCATTCGCAGCATCACAACAAGCGCCGCGTGAAGATCCAGCTGGCGCCGGCCAACCTGCACTGGTGCTCCGACACGGCGCTGACCAAGCTCAGCGACGCCTCGTCGAAGTACGATGCGCCGATGCACATGCACCTGAACGAGACCGCCTATCAGAAGGAATATGCCTGGCGGCGCGGCAAGTGCACGGCGCTGGAATACCTCGACCGCTTCGGCATGGTGAACAACCGCCTGACCCTCGGTCACGGCGTGTGGCTGAGCGAAAAGGACATCGACCGGCTGGCCTCGGCCGGCGGCTGCGTCTGCCACAACTGCTCGTCCAACTTCCGTCTGCGCTCGGGGGTGGCCGCGCTCAATTACTTCGAGAAGAAGGGCGTCAACACCGCGATCGGTCTCGACGAGGCGGGCATCAACGACGACCGTGACATGCTGCAGGAAATGAAGCTCGTGCTGCGCGCCCATCGCGTGCCGGGCATGGTCGAGGCCGACGTGCCGACCATGTCGCAGGTGCTGCGCATGGCGACGGTCGGCGGCGCCAAGACGACACCGTTCGGCACAACGATCGGGACGCTGGAGGTCGGCAAGCTGGCCGACATGGTGCTGCTCGACTGGGACAGCATCGCCTATCCCTACCTCGACGAGCTGATGCCGACGCTCGACGCCGTCATCCAGCGCGCCAAGAACCAGTCGGTGACCATGACGATGTGCGACGGCGAGGTGATCTATGCCGACGGCAAGTTCACCAAGGTCGACAAGACTGCGGCGCTAAAGGCGCTGCATGACGACCTCAACAAGGCGCTGGCCGACGACGAGGTCGAGCGGCGCAATCTCTCCAAGGCGCTGCTGCCGTATGCGCGGAAGTTCTACGAAGGTTACATCGACACCTCCAAGCACGAGCCGTTCTACCGGCCGAGCTCGCGGGTCTAGGCCGTCAAGCGCGCAATGTAGAAGCCGTCGATGCCGCCGCGCTCGGCCCACATCGAGGGCAGGGTGCGGGCGGCGCCGGCGCGGGTGACGGCCTTTTCGAGGCCGGGCAATTCGTCCGGGGTGATGGGCACGCGCTGCACCAGCCGGTGGCGCGCGAGCAATCCCTCGATGCGTGCCGGGCCTTCTTCTTCCTGCAGCGAGCACACTGCATAGACCAACCGGCCGCCGGACTTCAGCAGGTCGAGTGCGCGCACCAGGAGGCGATCCTGCGTCAGCGCCAGCCGCTCGACGTCCTCGGGACCCTTCAGCCAGGCGATGTCGGGATGGCGGCGCAGCGTGCCGGTGCCGGAGCAGGGGGCATCGAGCAGGATGGCGTCGAATTTCTCCGTAGTGACCCACTTGCTGACATCGGCCGTCACCAGTTCGGCGGCGAAGCCGGCGCGGGCGAGATTTTCGCCGACCCGCGCCATGCGGCGCCCCGAGATATCGACGGCGGTGACGATGGCGCCGGCGGCGCAGAGCTGCATGGTCTTGCCGCCAGGCGCGGCGCAGAGATCGGCGACGCGCTTGCCGGCGAGATCGCCCATCAGGCGGACCGGCAGCGTCGCGGCGGCGTCCTGCACCCACCAGGCGCCTTCGGCAAAGCCCGGCAGCTCGGGCACGTTGCCGCCGCCCATCCGGCGGATCGTGCCGGTCGGCAACAGCTCGCCTTCGAGCTGACCAGCCCAGAAGGCCGCGTCGGATTTCGGGGTGAGATCGAGCGGCGCCTCGATCAGGTGGGCCGAGGCGATGGTACAAACGGTTTCTTCACCGTAGTTGCGGGCCCACGACTCCCACAGCCACTGCGGGGTGTTGAGGCGCGCAGGATCGCGGTCGCCGAGCAAGGTTGCGCCGTCGTTGGCGATGCGGCGCAGGACGGCGTTGGCCAGGCCCTTGAGGTGGGGAAGGCCGACGGCTTCGACCAGGCGTACCGACGTGTCGACCGCGGCATGGCCCGGCGTGCCGAGAAACAGCAATTGCGCCGCCCCCAGCCGCAGCGCCTGGCGCGCGACGGCGTTCTGGCCTTCGAGTGGCCGCTCCATCAACGCGGCCAGGACGCCTTCGATCTCGCCCAGGCGGCGCAGCGTCGTGGCCAGCAGCAGGCGCACGAAGGCGCGGTCGCGCGGCTCGAGAGGCGCGAACCCCGGATGGCGGGCGAGCGTCTCGTCGAGCGGTTGGCCCTTGTCGAGGCAGGAGGAGATGACGTCCAGCGCGACGCGCCGGGAAGCGAGCGGAGTGGCATCCATTGCGCGGCGCTATAAACCGGGTTGGCGCACTTGTCATCGGCCGGTATGGTCGGCACGGCGAACGAGCCGGAGGAACGGCCAATGAAAGTCTGGGGACTGGCGCTCGCCCTGAGCCTGTTCGGTCTGTCGGCGACGGCACAAGACAAGACTGTCGAGCTCAAAATCTCTATTTGGTTGCCGCCGGGCCATCCACTAGTGCCGGCGACCCGCGAATGGGCAGGGTCGATCGAGCGGCAATCGGCCGGCACTATCAAGAGCGTGGTCTTGGCGTCAGAGCAACTAGGCAAGGCGGTCGACTACTACGACATGGCGCGAGACGGTGTCGCGGACATCGCCTTCGCCAATCCGGGCTACCAAATCGGTCGTTTCCCGGTGATTGCGGCAGGCCGCGTTCCCTTCACCTTCGCCGACGGCAACAAAGGCACGGCGGCACTTGACGACTGGTACCGCAGGTATGGCGCGCCCGAAATGAAGGACACGCATTTTTGCCTTGCCTTCATCCATGACCCCGGCACCTATCACGGACGCAAGCGAGTAGCGGTGCCTGACGACATCAAGGGCATGAAGATCTGCCCGGCCGGAAGCGAGCTCGCTCAGATGATGACCTTGCTGGGCGGCATCAACATCCAGCAAGGCGATGCCGACGCGCTGTTTTTTCCCTGGGGCTCGATGTCACTGCTCGGCCTCGACAAGGTCCTCAAGTACCATATCGATGCGCCGGTCTATTCGACTGCGTTCGTCTACACGATGAACAAGATGAAGTACGACGGCATGTCAGCGGCGCAAAAGAAGGTGATCGACCTACACTGCACGACGGAATGGGCGGTGAAGCCCTCTTCATCTTGGCAAGCATTCGAGGCTTCTGGTCGCAACAAGACAAAAGCCGCGGCCGGCCAAGAAGTCTATGCGCTCTCACCCGACCAGCTTAGGGCGTGGCGGGCGAGTGCCGTGCCGGTGCAGAGAGCGTGGGCCGACACCGTGACGAAGAGCGGCGGCAACGCCGACGCGCTCTACAGGGAATTCCAGTTCAGCATCGCAAGGTACGGCGCAGGATTCTGAAGCGATCATCGCGGTTGGCGCTGCTGTCGGCGGCCGGCGGGACTTTGGGCGCCATGCTGCCGCCCTCGACCGTGCTCGCGGTCTACGGCCTGATCACCCAGCAGGATGTGGGCAAGCTGTTCCGCGCCGGCATCCTGCCCGGCCTTCTGGCGATGGTCATGTACATGGCGACCATCGCGCTGATCTGTGCGGTCAAGCCCGACTTCCTGCCGACGGTACCCAAGGCGTCGTGGCGCGAGCGGCTGCTGGGCTTGCGCGACGTCTGGGCGCCCGTGGTGCTGTTCCTGTCGGTCGTCGTTGGCCTCTATGGCGGCGTCTTCACGCCGACCGAAGCCGGCGGCGTCGGCGCGGCCGGCGCCTTCATCCTGGGCGTGCTGCGCGGCCGCCTCGGCAAGAGCTAAATCCGCTCCTCGCTGCTGCAGGCCACACGCACGGCGGCGGCGGTGTTCACGGTGCTGATCGGCGCCCTGCTGTCCGGCTACTTCCTCACCATCACCCAGGTGCCGCAGAAGGTGACGGAGTTCCTCACCGGCCTCGGCATCGGCCGCTACGGCGTGCTCGCCATCATCATGGTCATGTACCTGGTCCTGGGCTGCCTGATGGACGCCATGGCGATGATCATCCTCACCGTGCCGATCATTTTTCCGGTCGTCATCGAGCTCGGTTTCGACCCGATCTGGTTCGGCGTGATCATCGTCATGACGGTCGAGCTCGGCCTCATCCATCCGCCGGTCGGCATGAACGTCTTCGTCATAAAAAGCGTGATCCAGGACGTATCGTTTTCGTCGATCTTCAAGGGCGTGCTGCCGTTCATCGCCACCGATATCCTGCGGCTGATTATCCTCATCGCCTTCCCGATCATCGCGCTCTGGCTGCCCAACCAGATGTAGCGCTACTGTGGGGACCGAAAGGATTCTCCACCCATGAAAAAAGTAGGCTCGTTCGTCACCGACTGGTGGCGCCTCGTCGTCCCGTACTTCAAGTCGGAGGAATGGCCCATCGCCATCGCCCTGCTGATCGGGGCGATTGCGCTGACTTTCGGTTTGGTCGGGTTCGAGGTGGCGTTCAATAACTGGAACCGCCGCTTCTACGATGCGATCCAGGCCAAGGACGAACCCGTCTTCTGGCGGGAAATCGTCACTTTTTCGTGGCTCGCCGCCATCTACATCGTGCTTCTGGTCGCCCGCTACGTCGTGAGCCCGTATCTTCGGCTGCGCTGGCGGCGATGGCTGACCCGTCGATACCTCGCCCATTGGTTCGACGACCGCGGCTACTATCGCATCGAACTTGCGCGCACCGTCGACAACGCCGACCAGCGTATCGCCGAGGATTTGCGCCAACTCGGCGAATTCACCATGAGCCTCCTGCTTGGCCTGTTGGGGGCAGTCGCGACGCTCGTCTCCTTCCTGTTCATTCTGTGGGAGCTGTCGGGTCCGCTGTCCCTCGCGCCGATCGGGCTCGACGTCACCATCCCGGGTTATATGGCGTGGATTTGCCTCATCTACGCCCTGGCCGGCACCCTGCTGGCCAACCTGGTGGGCCGCCGCCTTATCCCGCTCAACTTCATGAAGCAGCGCTACGAGGCGAATTTCCGATTTGCCCTGGTGCGCGTGCGTGAAAATGCCGAGGGCATCGCCCTCTATCACGGCGAGGCGCGCGAGGAGAAAGCGCTGAATGCGCGTTTTCTCGACGTCTTCAACAACGGCTTCCGCGTCCTGCTGACCCAGGCGCAGCTCGCCTTCTACCAATACGGCTACGGCCAGCTCGCGATCATCTTTCCTTATGTCGTAACGGCGCCGCGCTTCTTCGCCGGCATCATCACCTTCGGCGTGATGACCCAGACCGCCTCGGCCTTCGGCCAGGTTCAGACGGCGCTGTCGTTCTTCATCGACAATTACACGTCACTGGCCGAGTTGCGCGCGGTCATGGATCGCCTGAAAGGGCTGCAGGCCGCGATCGACGACAAACCTGAGCACGAAGCGATCGATGTCGTGGCCGAATCCGGCCGCAGCGAAGTGGGCGTGAGCGGCATGACGCTTGGCTTGCCGACCGGCCAGGTGTTGTTGCGTGACGCCAATCTCGCCTTCCGGCCTGGCGAGGCGACGCTGATCACCGGCCAGAGCGGCTCGGGCAAGAGCACGCTGTTCCGGGCCCTCGCCGGCATCTGGCCGTTCGGCAAGGGCCAGGTGCACGTGCCGGCCGGCGCGCGCGTGCTGTTCCTGCCGCAGAAACCCTACATTCCCATCGGCACGCTGCGCGATGCCATCAAATATCCCGACGAGCACTCGCGGGCTTCGGACCAGGAGCTCGTCACGGCGTTGCAGGCTGCGCAGCTCGGCCATCTTGCCGGCCGGCTCGACGAGGAGGCGCATTGGAGCAACGTGCTCTCGGGTGGCGAGCAGCAGCGGCTGGCCGTGGCGCGGGTGCTGGTGTTCAAGCCGGACTGGCTGTTCATGGACGAGGCGACGGCCGCGCTCGATGACGCGAACGAGGCGGCTATTTACACCGAGTTGAAGCAGCGGCTGCCGCAGACCACGATGGTTTCGATCGGTCACCGGCCGACGCTGCGGCAGTGGCACAAGCGGCTGGTCGACCTGCAGCGGGCGCCGGGCGAGGTCGGGCGTCTGGTCGAGGGCGCCGTTCCGGCCTAGGCCACGGCCATGAGCGGGGTGCTGATCGTAGCCGGCGAAGCCGATGCGGGGTTTGCCGCGGAGGTGCGAGAGATCACGCGCGGCCTCGACATCGAGGTTGCGCCGTCGCTGCCCGCCGGCGAGCAGCGCACGGTTCTGCTGGTGTGGAGCGCCGCCAGGCCGGCCTCCGCGGGCGACGTCCCGGCCCTGATCGAACTGTGGTCGCAAGGCCGACTGGTCATTGCCCGTCGCGACGACACACTCCCGCCGCTGGGCCTGGGCGATCTCGAGACCGTCCCGGCCGAGGCGCCGGCGCGCGACACACCTCTCAAGCTTCTGCACGCTGCGTTGGCTCCGGGCGAAGGAATAGCAGCCTCGCGGCCGTCTCCGGATATGGCGCCGCCGACCGTCGAAGCCCCGGTGGCAGCGGCTCGGCCCGCCGGCCGATGGCAGAATGCAGCGGCACTAGGCGTCGTGGTCCTGGCCCTTTTCATTGGCGGAGTGTGGGTGATGATGCGAGAGGCGGCGGCGCCGCTCCTCGGCTCCTGGGGGGCGAGCCCCCCCGATGTCCTGACGGCGCCGAGTTCGCCGCCGCCGCCGGCGGTAAAGTCCGCCGCCGAACGCGAGGTTGAGGCCAAACTTCAGGATGAGCGGCAACGGTTGGAATTCGACCGCGAGGCGCGCAGCGCGGTACCACAACGGCCATCGCCGCCGCCGTCGTCGAACGAGGAAACCCGCATCGCCGAACTCGAGCGCCAACTCGCCGAACTCAAGCGCGAGCGCACGGCCGCCGACGCGAAGACGGCGCCTGCTCCCGCGCCCCATCCCGTGCCAATCCCGAAGGCTGCGCCCCCGGACGAGTTTCCCTGGGCGACCCTGGGGGCCGCACCGTCTGGATCGACCGGGTCGTCATGACGGGAGGGCCGGGATGGGTCGGCCAGATCACGCGTGCGATCAAGGGCAGCCGCGCCGTGGTGCTGATGGCGTCGCCCAGTGCCTACGCCTCCGACCAGGTGGTGCGCGAACTCTATCTCGCAATGGGGGCCAAGAAGCTGATCGTGCCGATCGAGCTGGAGCCCGCCGAATTGCCGGACGAATTGGCCTACATCCTGGCGCCATTCCAGCGCCACGCCGTCCAGTCCGGCGATACCCGAACCATGCTCAGCCGCGCCCTCGCGGCGATCTAGTAAGAGAACACCACGATGGCGATGAGGATCGCCACCAGGAACGCCACAGCAGCCACCCAGGCCAGGGCCTTTCCGGCATGCGCGCCGTCCTTGCGAAGGACCAGCCAAATGCCGAGGCCCAAGCCGATGGCGATGCCGGCAAAACCCCCGACGGTGGCGCCGCCCATCGCGGCAGCGTCCTCGAAGCTTCCCCAGATGGCGGTAAAGAGGGCGGCAAGCACCATGCCGAGCACAGCCGCGCCGATGAAGGCACCGGCAATGCCGGCCAGTATGGCGAAGACGTAGCGAATTAGCGCAGCCCGGCGTTGATGCGGTCGAGCACGCCAGGACCGGGGCAGAGCTCGGGCCCGTTCAGCGCGTTGAGCGGCGCGTCGACCGTGTTCAGGTTGGCGTGCAGGTCCTTGGGCGTCGGGTCGAGGTAGAGCAGGCCAGTCACGACCTCGCCGGCCGCGGTGCCCTCCTGGACGCGCTTCATCGCCGCCACCTTGTCGGCGGCGTCGTATTCCTCGCCGAGCTTGCGCAGCCGCAGTACCGATCCGTCGTGCTGCTGCACGGTGGTGACGGTGCCGGGCTCGTAGGAGGTGGTGATCTCCTCGCGGCTCTCGATGAAGTCGATGCGGTTCAGCGCCTCGTTGTGCTCACGCACGTAGTCGTAGCTCTTGGTCGAGCCGGGGTGGTTGTTGAAGGCAACGCAGGGGCTGATGACGTCGATGAAGGCAGCACCGCGATGCGCCATGGCGGCCTTGATCAGCGGCACCAGCTGGTGCTTGTCGCCGGAGAACGAACGGCCGACGAAGGTGGCGCCCATCAGGATGGCGAGCGAGACCAGATCGATCGATTCGTCTGAATTGGCGGCACCCTTCTTGCTGATCGAGCCCTTGTCGGCGGTGGCCGAGAACTGGCCCTTGGTCAGGCCGTAGACGCCGTTGTTCATGACGATGTAGGTCATGTTGACGCCGCGGCGCATGACGTGGGCGAACTGGCCGAGGCCGATCGAGGCGGAGTCGCCGTCGCCCGACACGCCCATGTAGATCAGGTCCTTGTTGGCGAGATTGGCGCCGGTCATCACCGACGGCATGCGGCCGTGCACGGTGTTGAAGCCGTGGCTGGCGCCCAGGAAGTAGGTCGGCGCCTTGGACGAGCAGCCGATACCCGAGAGCTTGGCGATCTGGTGCGGCAGGATGTCGAGCTCGTAGCTCGCCTGGATGATGGCGGCGCTGATCGAGTCGTGGCCGCAGCCGGCGCACAGCGTCGAGACGGCGCCCTCGTACTCGCGGCGGGTGAAGCCCGCCTTGTTCTTGACCAGCGACGGATGGTGCAGCCGGGGCTTGGCGATGTAGGTCATGACGCGGCCTTCTCGAAGGAGATGACTTTGAACTGGCCGAGCTTCCTCTCGATGTCGGCCGAGATGAACTTGGCGGTGATCGGCGTGCCGTCGTAGTGCAGCACGGGAACCAGCTTGCGGCCGTCGAGCACGAACTCGCTCATCAGCATGGTGCGGAGCTGGGCGTCGCGGTTCTGCTCGACGATGAAAACCTTGTCGTGCTCGTGGATGAAATCTTCGACACTTTGCGCAAAGGGGAAGGCGCGCACGCGCAGCGCGTTGACGTGATGGCCGTCGGCCTCCAGCCGATCGAGCGCCTCGACCATCGCGGGATTGGTCGAGCCGAAGTAGATCACGCCGTAGCGCGTCGATTTCGACGCCGGCTTGCGGATCGGCTGCGGCGCGATCCTGGCGGCGGTGCCGAACTTCTTCTGCAGCCGCTCCATGTTGCGGACGTAGACCGCGCCTTCCTCGGAATAGCGCGCGTACTCGTCCTTGGTCGTGCCGCGCGTGAAGTAGGCGCCCTTGGAGGGGTGCGTGCCGGGATAGGTGCGGAAGGGAATGCCGTCGCCGTCGACGTCGAGATAGCGGCCGAAATTCTTGCCGGCCTCGAGGTCCTCGGCGGTCATCACCTTGCCGCGGTCGAGGCTGCGCTTCTCGTCCCATTCGAACGGCTTGCACAGGCGGTGGTTCATGCCGATGTCGAGGTCGGTCATGACGAACACCGGCGTCTGCAGGCGGTCAGCGAGGTCGAGCGCGTCGGCGGTGAAGTCGAAGCACTCCTTGGGATCCTCGGGGAACAGCAGGACGTGCTTGGTATCGCCGTTGGAGGCGTAGGCGCAGGACAGCAGGTCGGATTGCTGCGTGCGGGTCGGCATGCCGGTCGACGGCCCGCCACGCTGAACGTTAACGATCACGGCCGGGACCTCGGCGAAGGAGGCGAGGCCGATGAACTCGGTCATCAGCGAGATGCCGGGGCCCGAGGTGCTGGTGAAGGCGCGTGCGCCGTTCCAGCCGGCGCCGATCACGATGCCGATCGAGGCAAGCTCGTCCTCGGCCTGCACGATGGCGTACTTGGCCTTGCCGGTCTCCTTGTCGTGGCGCAGCTTCTTGCAGTGCGCCTGGAAAGCCTCGGCCAGCGAGGAGGAGGGCGTGATCGGGTACCAGGCACAAACGGTGGCGCCGCCATAGACCGCGCCGAGGGCAGCAGCATTGTTGCCTTCGACGAAGATGCGGTCGCCGACATTGTCGGAGCGGCGGACCTTGAGCTTCACGGTGGCGGGATCGATGTGCTGCTTCACCCAGTCGCGGCCGAGATTGAGCGCCTTGACGTTGGAATCGAGCAGCTTCTCCTTGCCCTTGAACTGCTCGCCGAACAGTCGCTTGATCTCGCTGTCGTCGATGTCGAGCAGGATGGAGAGCGCGCCGACATAGATGATGTTCTTGAAGAGTTGGCGCTGGCGGGCGTCGGAATAGGTGGCGTTGGTGATGGCGGTGAGCGGCACGCCCACGACGTTGATGTCCTCACGGAACATCGAAGCCGGCATCGGCTTGGTCGAGTCGTAGAACAGGTAGCCGCCCAGCTCGATTTCCTTGACGTCCTCGGCCCAAGTCTGCGGGTTCATCGCCACCATCATGTCGACGCCGCCGCGGCGGCCGAGATAGCCCTTCTCAGTGACGCGGACCTCGTACCAGGTCGGCAGGCCCTGGATGTTCGACGGGAAGATGTTGCGCGGGCTGACCGGCACGCCCATGCGCAGGATGGCGCGGGCGAAGAGTTCGTTGGCGGAAGCCGATCCGGAGCCGTTGACGTTGGCGAACTTGACGACGAAGTCGTTAACGGCGGTTATTGCTTGCGGCATGACTGCTCCGCTTGGGCCATTTCCATGTAGTACTTGCGCATATCCCAGGCGCCGGTCGGACAGCGCTCGGCACAGAGCCCGCAATGCAGGCAGACATCCTCGTCCTTCACCATGACGCGGCGGGTCTTGAGGTCGGCGCCGATGTAGAGGTCCTGGGTCGGATTCATCGCCGGCGCGTTGAGACGGCCGCGCAGATCCTTCTCCTCGCCGTCCTCGACGAAGCTGATGCAGTCCATCGGGCAGATGTCGACGCAGGCGTCGCACTCGATGCAAAGGCTGCCGGCGAACACCGTCTGCACGTCGCAGTTCAGGCAGCGCTGGGCTTCCTTGACAGCGAGCTCGGGCGTGAAGCCGAGCTCAACCTCGGCCATGATGTTCTTCAGCGCCTCGACCTTGGGCCGGTGCGGCACCTTCAGGCGATGGTCGATCGTGGGAGCGTTGTCGTAGCTCCACTCGTGGATGCCCATCTTTTGGCTCACGATATTCACGCCGGGAGCGGGGCGTTCTTCCGGATTCTCGCCGATCAGCATCTTGTGGATGGAGATCGCGGCGTCATGGCCGTGCGCGGCGGCCCAGATGATGTTCTTCGGGCCAAACGCGGCGTCGCCGCCGAAGAAGACCTTGGGATGCGTGCTGCCGAAGGTCTTTTCGTTGAGCTGGGGCAGGCCCCACTTGTCGAACTCGATGCCGGCATCCTTCTCGATCCACGGGAAGGCGTTCTCCTGGCCGATCGCCACCAGCACGTCGTCGCATTCATGAAGCTCGTCGGGCTCGCCCGACGGCTTGAGCGAACGGCGGCCCTTGGCGTCGTACTCGGCCTTCACCTTCTCGAACAGCACGCCCTTGATCTTGCCGTTCTCGTGCTTCACTTCCTTCGGAACCAGCATGTTGAGGATGGGGATGTCCTCGCCCATCGCGTCTTCCTTTTCCCAGGGCGACGCCTTCATTTCCTCGAAGCCGGAACGCACGATGACCTTCACGCTGTCACCGCCCAAACGGCGGGCCGTGCGGCAGCAGTCCATCGCGGTGTTGCCGCCGCCCAGCACGATCACGCGCTTGCCGACCTTGGTGATGTGGCCGAACGAAACCGACGACAGCCAGTCCAGCCCGATATGGATGTTGGCGGCGGCTTCCTTGCGGCCGGGCACGTCGAGGTCGCGGCCGCGCGGTGCGCCGGAGCCGACGAACACCGCGTCGTAGCCTTCGGTCAGGACCGACTTCATCGAGTCGATCTTCTTGTGGCGGAACTCGATGTTGCCGATATCCGTGATGTAGCCCACTTCCTCGTCGATCACCGACTCGGGCAGGCGGAAGTGCGGGATCTGTGTGCGGATGAAACCGCCGAGCTTGGGATCCTGATCGTAGATCACGATCTCGTAGCCAAGCACGGCGAGATCGCGCGCCACGGTGAGCGAGGCCGGACCGCCACCGACGCAGGCCACGCGCTTGCCGTTCTTCTTCGGCGCCTTGGGCATGTTGGCCTTGATGCCCTCGTCGTCCTTGTAGTCGGCGGCGACGCGCTTGAGGCGGCAGATCGCGACCGGTTCCTTCTTGCTCTTCACCAGCGTCTCGTCCTCGACGCGGGAGCGCCGGCAGGCGGGCTCGCAGGGGCGATCGCAGGTGCGGCCGAGGATTCCCGGGAAGACGTTGGACTTCCAGTTGATCATGTACGCTTCGGAGTATTGTCCGTGCGCGATCAGCCGGATGTATTCGGGGACCGGGGTATGCGCCGGGCACGCCCATTGGCAATCGACGACCTTGTGAAAATAGTCGGGATTCGTGATGTCAGTCGGCTTCAAAAGGAACTCCAGGCTGCCCAGCGGCAGCCAAACCAGACGAGAGACCGCGGGTCTCTGAACGCGTGTTCATACTACCGTAAGAGGGACCCGCATTGGGGATATTTGGCGACCCGGCGTCAAGCAGCCTGCAGCCTAAAGGCTTGGATTATAAGGAAAAGCCCCACACTTTGCGGGGATTCTTAGGGTTGGGTGGGTCGATGGCGGAATTGCCGGGGCGAGGCTCCGGCGGCGCGGCGGAACATGGCGCTGAAGGCGCTGACGCTTTCGTAGCCGAGATCGAAGGCGACCTGGGTCACCGGTTCGCCGCCGCCCAGCCGGCCCATGGCTTCGAGCACACGGGCCTGCTGGCGCCATGCACCGAACGTCAGTCCTGTTTCCGCCACGAACAGGCGCGCGAGGGTGCGCGGGCTGGCATTCGCCGAACTCGCCCATTCATCCAGCGTGCGTGGATCGCCGGGGGTTGCGAGCAACGTCTCGCAGATACGGCGCAGCCGCGGATCTCGCGGCATGGGAAGCTGCAGCGGCAACGAGCCGAGGCCGTGCAATTCAGCCAGCAACAGCGCGACGAGATGGCCGGCCGGGCCGTCCTCGTCGTAGCGCAGTGGCAATTCGGTGGCGCGGATGATTAACTCGCGCAGCAGCGGCGAGACTGGCAGGACGCGGCAGGCCTCGGGCATGCCGGCCGCGGCGTCGGCGCGGAGGTAAAGCGTACGCATGCTGACATCGCCCGACATGACGATGCTGTGGCGTACACCGGCCGGCATCCACAGCGTGCGCTGCGGCGGCACCATCCACAGGCCCTCGCCGGTCGACACGCGCATCGTGCCGGCAGTGGCGTAGATGAGCTGCGCCCGCTCATGACGATGCGGCGGGATCTCGAAGCCCGAGGCGAAATCCTTCGGCATGGCCGCCACGGCGCGCGGCACGCGCTGGTAGTCGGCGGGGTCTGTGGAGCGATTTGGCGATTGGCGTTTTTGCGACATAAGTTGGCATTTTAGCGCAAGACAGCCAGCACCGTCACTCCTAGTCTCCTTGCGTAGGAGACCTTTATGAAGCATTCGAACCCGACCGCGCTGCTGCTCAATCTGGGCCATGCCATGGACCATTGGGTCCTGGCGATCTTCCTCTACACCGTGAGCGTCATCGCCGGTGTCTGGGGATCCGACTGGAAGGAGCTGACGCCTTACGCCTTCGGCGCCTCCTTCATGTTCGGCGCGGGCTCGATCGTGTCGGGCCGGTTGGGCGATCAGTGGGGCCGCCGCGTCATGATGGTCATCTTCTTCGCCGGCATGGGCGTCTCGAGCCTGGTCATCGCGCTCTGCCAGAACGCCTGGCAGATCGGCGTAGCGATGACCCTGATGGGCGCCTTCGCCTCGATCTATCATCCCGTCGGTATTCCCATGCTGGTGCAGCACGCCAAGAATCCCGGCTTCATTATCGGCGTCAACGGACTCGTCGGAAACCTTGGCATCGCGCTCGGTTCCAGCGTGTCGGTGCTGCTGGCCACGCGCTACGGCTGGCAGATGGCCTATATCGTGCCGGGTGTGATCTGCCTGCTGGCCGCCGTTGCCTTCGCGGTGATGGTGCCGAAGGAAGAGGAGGCGCCGGCCAAGCGCAAGAGCCGGATGCTCGACCTGCCGCCGGCCGTGATGGCCAAGGTCTTCTTCATCATGACCTGTGCCGCCGTCACAGGTTCGATCGTCTTCAACTTCACGACCAACGGCAACGGCGAGATGCTGAAGGCGCGCATCGCCGAGCTGGCGGCCAATCCGTTTCTCCTGAGCATGGCGCTGCTGGTGATCTTCTCCGTGGCCTCGCTGATGCAGCTCGTGGTCGGCGCGCTGATCGACAAGTACCCGCTGAAGAACGTCTACCTGCCGATCCTGGTCTGCCAGATCCCGCTGTTCGTGCTGGCGTCCTACGTCGACGGCTGGGCGCTGCTGGTCGTCACCACGCTGTTCATGGTCTTCGTGTTCGGCGCCATCCCGTTCACCGACGCGATGATCGTGCGCTACATCGACGACCGCCTGCGCAGCCGCGTCACCGGCATGCGGCTGGCGATCGGCTTCGGCGTGTCCTCGCTGGTGACGGCGGCGATTGGCCCGTCGGTCAAGGCGGCGGGCTTCCCGACGCTCCTGATGGTGCTGGCCGGCGTCGCCGCCTTGACCACGCTCGCCATTTCGTTTCTGCCCAGCGAACGCGAGGCCGCCTCGACGGCACTCAAGCCCGCGGAGTAGGCTCCTCCCCTCCAGGGAGGAACCAATGATCAAACGACGTAGTGTGATCGCCGGTGCTGCCGGCTGGACGATCGTGGGCGCCTCGTTGGTGCGCGCGCAGGCGTGGCCGAGCCAGCAGATCAAGATCGTCGTGCCCTACATTCCGGGCGGCGCCACCGATACCGCGGCGCGGCTGCTCGCCGAGAAGCTGACGCCGCTCGTCGGCCAGCAGGTCATCGTCGAGAACCGCGGCGGCGGCAACACCATCATCGGCATGGAGCTGGTCGCTAGGTCCAAGCCCGATGGCTACACGCTGCTGCTCGGCACGACGACGCTCGCCACCAACGCCGCGCTTGGCCTCAAGCAGCCCTACGATCCGCTCAAGGATTTCCAGCCGGTGACGACGCTCGCCGACATTCCCGACTTCATCGCGGTCAATAAGGACCTGCCGGTCAAGGACTACAAGGAGTTCGCCGACTGGGTGAACAAGCAGCCGCAGAAGGTGCGCTACGCCACGTCCGGCCTGGGCAACCAGCCGCATCTGTGGGCCGAGCTCTTCCGGTCGCGCAACAAGCTCAACCTTGAGAACATCGCCTACAAGGGCGCGGCCGACGCGCTGCGCGACGTCATGGGCGCCCATGTCCCCATCGTCATCGACGTCGTCATGCCGGCCGGCGTCCATGCGGCGCAGGGCAGGCTGAAGGGCATCATCGTGTCGTCCGAGAAGCGCTCGCCGGTCTGCCCCGACGTGCCGACGGTGGTGGAGCTCCGCATGCCCGACATGGTGAGCGCGGTGTTCTTCGGCGTCGTGGCGCCGGCTGGCGTCCCGCGGCCCGCGCTCGACAAGCTGAACGGGCTGATCCGCCGAGTCATCAAGCAGCCCGACGTCGAGAAGAAATTCGCCGATCTCGGCTACGTCACCACCGGCTCGACGCCCGAGGAATACCACGCGAAGCTCAAGTTCGAGACCGAGCGCTGGGCCAAGGTCGTTAAGGACAACAACATCAAGGTCGAAGGCTGACGGCGCGGACCAGCAATTTGCGGAGATCGGCGGTGCTGAGCCGGTCGAGATGGGCGAGTACCATCGGATAGCCGCGATAGTGATCGGTGACGAAGAAGGTCTGCGGATCGGCCTGCAGCAGGTGATCGCGCATCTCGTTGCCGATCTTGAGCACCAGCGACTCGCCGTCCTGGTGCAGGCGCGCCAGCAACCGGCCGCGATGCTTCCACGCCGGCGTACCGTAGGACGTGCCTTCCTCGATACCGGGCAGCGATTGAGCGACGCGGCGGATCGCGGGCAGGGTGAGCTTGCGCGGGGCCATGGCGAAATCGCAGAGTGCCGTGCGAGACATGGGAAGGAAAAGGAAAAATGGCTACAGCCTCCGCCGTTCCCGTACCGGCGTCGCATCTCGACGCGGCACGCGATGCCGAGCCCGCGACCAAGGCGGCCAATGCGGCGATGGCGGCTGGGCTGCCGTTCTCCGACACGCGCGACTTCGCGGCGGCCGAGCGCGGCCTGATCGCGCCGGTGCCCGACGGCATGGTGCGGACGGCGAACGGCTCGGTGCTGTGGAACCTCGGTGAATACGCCTTCATCGACGGTGAGTTGGCGCCCTCGACGGTGAACCCCAGCCTGTGGCGCATCTCGCGGCTTAATCTCGCCAACGGCCTGTTCAAGGTCACCGACCGACTCTATCAGCTGCGCGGCTTCGACATCTCCAACCTGACGGTGATCGAAGGCGACACAGGTCTGATCCTGATCGATCCGCTGATGACGGCCGAAGTCGCGCGCGCCGCACTCGATCTCTATTGCGTGCACCGGCCGAGGAAGCCGGTGGTCGCGGTCATCTACACGCACAGTCATATCGATCACTACGGCGGCGTGCGCGGCGTGATCGACGAGGCCGATGTGAAGGCGGGCAAGGTGGCCGTCATCGCGCCAGCCGGCTTCATGGAGGCGATCTCCGGCGAGAACGTGCTGGCCGGCCTGCCGATGATGCGGCGCGCCCAGTTCCAGTTCGGCTCGATGCTGCCGCGAGGCGCGAGAGGCCAGGTCGATGCCGGCCTCGGCAAGGGCGTGTCGCGCGGCACACCGGGCCTGATCGCGCCGACGCAGTCCATCGTGAACGCGGTCGAAGAGCATGTGATCGACGGCGTGAAGATCGTGTTTCAGCTGGCGCCCGAAACAGAGGCGCCGGCCGAAATGCACATGTTCTATCCGCAGATGGGCGTGCTCAACATGGCCGAGAACGCCTGTCCGCTTTTGCACAACTTCATCCCGTTGCGCGGCGCCGTTGCACGCGATCCCCGCGTGTGGGCGAAGTATATCGGCGACGCGATCAGGATGTACCTACCGCAGACCGACATCCTGATCGGCCAGCATCATTGGCCGACCTGGGGCAAGGACGTGATCGTCGACTATCTCGAGGCGCAGCGCGACCTCTACAAGCACATCCACGACCAGACCTTGCGCTACATGAACAAGGGTTGGAGGCCGGCAGAGATCGCCGAGGCGATCGACCTGCCGCCGGGGCTGGCCGAACGTTGGTCGGTGCGGGGCTATTACGGCACCGTCAGCCACAACGTGAAAGCGGTCTATCAGCGGTATCTCAGCTGGTACGACGGCAATCCGTGCAATCTCCATCCGCTGCCGCCCGCGCCGACGGCGCGGAAGCTCGTCGAGTACATGGGCGGTGCCGCGGCGGCGATCGCCCGGGCCAAGGCCGATTTCGCCAAGGGTGAGTTTCGCTGGGTCGCCCAGGTGATGAAGGAAGTCGTCTACGCCGAGCCCGACAACAAGGAGGCGCGGGCAGTCTGCGCCGATGCGCTGGAGCAGATGGGCTACCAGGCCGAGTCGGCGACGTGGCGCAACGCGTTCCTTTACGGGGCGCAAGAATTGAGGCACGGCGTTTTCCAGATGCCGGCGCGGGTCACGGCGAGCGCCGACACAGTGGCGGGCCTCAGTACCGACGTGTTCTTCGATGCGCTGGAGATCCGGCTCGATCCCGCGAAGGCGGCGGGGCAGGCCTTCGTCCTCAACTGGCGTTTCACCGACCGCGATGAAACCTTGGTGCTGACGCTCAAGCACTCGACGCTCAGCCACCGTCTCGGCGAATGGTCCGATACGGCTCAGGCATCGGTGACGACGACGCGCGCCACCCTCGATGCCATCGTGCTGCGCAAGACGACGGCGCCGGATGCGTTCGCATCGGGCGCGCTCAAGATAGAGGGTGATCCCTCGCGGTTTGCGCTGCTGTTTGGCCTGCTCGACCAGCCGGGCGGCATGATGTTCGACATCTTGACGCCGGGCGAGGGGCGCTAGGACAAGTGTCGGCGCTTGACATCGGACTGCGCGGCCCGTGTGATGCCAACAACAAAAGACAAGAAACCGCGATATCAGGGAGGAACGACATGTTGTTGCGTAAAGCTGGCCGCCTCGTGGGTGGCCTTGTCGCCGCGGTCGCGGCTCTGGGAATGGCGGTTTCCGCCCAGGCCCAGGAAAAGAAGATCAAGATCGGCGTCGTCTACGATCTGACCGGCCCGCTCGCGGGTGGCGGCTCGGATCTGCAATATCTCGGCGCCAAGATCACGATCGACCATTTCATCAAGCTGGGTGGTGTCGAGGGCTTCAAGATCGAGGCGATCTATGCCGACGCCCAGAGCAAGCCCGATGTGGCGATCAACGAGGCCACGCGCCTGATCGAGCAGGAAAAGGTCGACATGGTGCTGGGCTTCTATTCCTCGGCGCAGTGTGTGCCGGTGGCGGCGAAGGTCGAGCAGCTCAAGAAGTTCATGTGGATCACCACCTGCATTTCCTCGGCGGTGCTGGAGAATCGCAATCTTAAGTACGTTTTCCGCGCCCAGCCATCGGGCTCGCAGTTCGGCGAGATGTCGATGGATTTCATCGAGCAGAATGCCAAGGACAAGTTCGGCAAGGACCCGAAGGACCTGCGCGTGGCGATCATCCACGAGGACGGCGCCTACGGCGTCGATGTGTCGAAGGGCAACGAAGCCGGCGCCAAGAAGGCCGGCTTCAACATCGTGCTTAAGGAAGGCTACGCCGCGACCGCGCCGGATCTGTCGGCGCTGGTGACCAAGCTCAAGCGCGCGCGGCCCGACGTCATCTTCCACACCGGCTACAACCCCGACATCACGCTGTTCCACCGCCAGGCGCGCGAAGGTGGGCTGAAGTTCAGCGCCCTGATCGGCCACGGCGCGGGCTACGGCGTCTACACCAAGCTCAAGGAAGGCCTCGGCAAGGACGTCAACTATTTTTACAACGTCGACCCGATCTCGATCTGGGAAACCAACCAGAAGGCGCTCGACCAGAAGCTTCTGCCGTTCATCAAGATGGTCGGCGAGGAGTACGACAAGGTCAAGCCCAGTGCGATCCGCTCGGCGCATGTCGGCATGGCGGCGTCGAACACCTACCTGTTCTTCGCCGAGGTCCTGCCCAATGCGATCAAGAAGTACGGCGGCATCGATCCCGACGCCCTGCGCAAGGCGTCGCTCGACGTCGACCTGAAGGAGGGCGGCACGATGCTGGGCTTCGGCGTGAAGTACGCCGGCGAGGGCTCGCCGATGGCCGGCCAGAACCTGCGCGCCTTCCCGGTGATCGCCCAGTACGTCGACGACAAGTCCTACGTCGTCTGGCCGAAGAGCCAGGCCCAACGCGAGGCCGTGCTGCCATTCCCGGCGGGCACGGTCTACTCGGCGAAGTAAGACCCCAGTTCTCGGAGGGTGGTGCGGCCGTGCTCGTCGTCGAGGGTTTGGTCAAGCGTTTCGGCGGTTTCACGGCCGTCAACAATGTGTCGTTCAAGGTCGATCAGGGCGAGATTCTCGGCCTGATCGGCCCCAACGGCTCGGGCAAAAGCACGATCTTCAACATGCTCTCGGGCACGTTCGCGCCGTCGTCGGGCTCGATCAAGTTCGCCGGCACGGAGATCGCCGGCCTGCCGCCGCACCAGACCATCAACCGCGGCATCGGCCGGACCTTCCAGATCCCAAGGCCGTTCCGGCGTCTGACGATTTTCGAGAACGTGGCGCTTGCGGGCTACTACGGCCAGGGCAGCCACAGCCGGGCCAAGGCTGACGAGGCGGCCGAGCGCGCACTCACCATGGTCGGCCTGCCGACCGATCGCACCGCCAGCGTCGACGGGCTTGGCGCGGCGGGGTTGAAGAAGCTGGAACTTGCCAAGGCGCTCGCCACCGGGCCGAAGCTGCTGCTCGCCGACGAGAGCCTGGGCGGCCTCGACGATACCGAGATGGATCAGGCCGCCGATATGCTGCGCAAGATCCGCGACGAGCTCGGCATCACCATCATCTGGGTCGAGCACATCATGGGCGTGCTGATGCGCGTGGTCGACCGCGTCATGGTGCTCGACCACGGCGAGAAGATTTCTGAGGGCCTGCCGAGCGCTGTGTCGAGCGATCCGCGCGTGATCGAGGTCTATCTTGGCGGCGACGCCGATGCCACCCAAGCCGCCGCCGCGGAAGCGCGTCGTTGAGCGGGGCCGCATCATGCTCGAGCTGAAATCGGTCGACGCAGGCTACGCCACTTTCCAGGCGCTGTTCGGCGTCAACCTCGAGGTCAAGGCAGGCGAGGCGGTGGGCGTGATCGGCCCCAACGGCGCCGGTAAGACGACGCTGATGCGTGTGATCTCCGGCCTGATCCGACCGACCAAGGGCTCGATCTCCATGGAAGGCATCGACGTCCTGGCCACGCCGGCGCACCGCATCGTCAGTCTTGGCATAGCCCATGTTCCGGAGAACCGCCGGCTCTTTCCGCGGCTCACCGTCGAGGACAATCTCAAGATGGGCGCCTTCATGCCCGAGGCGCGCGCCAAGTACGCCGAGCGCCTGGCTTTCGTGTTCGATCTCTTCCCGCGCATGAAGGAACGGCGCAGCCAGATGGCCGGCACCCTGTCAGGCGGCGAGCAGCAGATGTGCGCCATTGGGCGCGCCCTGATGTCCGACCCCAAGCTGCTCCTGCTCGACGAACCGTCGGCCGGCCTCGCGCCGGTCGTCGTCCAGCAGGTGTTCGAGCTGGTCAAGCGCATCCGCGGCGGTGGCCTCACGGTGTTGATAGTCGAGCAGAACGTGCAGCAGGTCCTGCGCGTCGTCGATCGCGCCTATCTGCTCGAAGCCGGCACCATCCGCTCGTCGGGAACATCGGCGCAGATGCTGGCGAGCGACACCATCAAACAGGCGTATCTCGGCGTCTAGGGCAGGCAGGCGATGCAGGACTTTTTGGACATTTTCGACATCTATCTGCTCGAAGCCATGGTCAACGGCATCCTGCTGGGTGGCGTCCTGGCCCTGCTGGCGCTCGGGCTGAACCTGATCTTCGGCGTCATCGACGTCACATGGATCTGCTACGCCGAGCTGGTGATGATCGGCATGTACGGCATGTACTACCTCGTCCAGTACTACGGCGTGTCGTACTACCTCGCGGCGCCGCTCACGATCCTGCTGGTAGCCGCCCTCGGCACCCTCCTGCACTTGCTCGTGATCCAGCCGCTGCTGTCGGCGGCGCCGATCAACCAGCTTCTCGCCACCGGCGGCGTGCTGTTCTTTCTGCAGAGCTTTGCCACAGTGGCGTTTGGCGTCGATTTTCGCAATCTCGGCATCCGCCTGCCGGTGCTGGCGTTGGGCGAGATGCATTTCAGCTATTCGCGGCTGCTCGCCTTCGGCGCAGCGCTGGTCGGCATGATCGCCGTCTATCTCTTCATGAAGCGGACTTACACCGGAACCGCTATCCGCGCGATCTCCCAGGATCGCCAGATCATGGCGCTGATGGGTGTCGACACGCGGCGCATCTACCTCATCACCTCGGCCTTGGGCGGCGCGCTGGCGGGGCTCGCCTCCTGCCTGCTGGTGCTGCAGTACGACGTCCATCCCTTCGTCGGCCTGTCGTTCGGTCCGATCACCTTCCTGATCTGCGTGCTGGGCGGCCTGGGCAATTTCGTCGGCGGCTTCGTGGCGGCATTCGTCTTCGCCGAGATCATCTCGCTCGGCGGATTGTTCTCCGACCTCGAATGGGGCTACGTACTGGCCTTCGGCTTCTTCATCGTCATGATGTTCATCCGGCCGGCCGGACTGCTGGCGAGGCGCCAATGACGTCGCCAGTGACATCGCTCGTGAATGCGCGTCAGGCAGCGCCCTGGATCGCTGGCGTCGCGGCGCTGGTCGCCCTGCCGTTCGTCTATCGCGATCCCTACCATCTGCACATTCTCATTCTCATCCTGATCTGGTCATTCGCCTATACCTCGTGGTCGATGATGGGCCGCTTCGGCTTGGTGTCGCTGGGTCATGGCGGGTTCATGGGCGTCGGCGCCTATGTCACCGCGTTGCTGTGGAACCATCTCGGCGTGTCGCCGTGGATCGGCATCCCGATCGGCATGGTGGCGGCCGCCGCGCTGGCGGTGGTTGTCGCCTATCCCTGTTTCCGATTCCGCATCACCGGCCACTATTTCGTCCTGGTGACGCTGGCGCTTTCCGGCATCGTGCTGCAGGTTATCACCGCCACCCGAGACTACACGGGCGGCTCGCTCGGCTATACGCCGGAGCGCACCAAGGGCAACCACCTGGCGGCCCTGCAGTTCGACGACAAGACGACCTGGTACTTGATCGCGCTCGGCATCTGGGTTCTCGGCCTGTTGGTATGGCGCTGGATCGACGGCAGCATGTCGCGCTACGCGCTGGAGGCGATCTCCGAAGACGAGGACGCGGCAGCGGCTGCCGGCGTCAATGTCACGGTGGAGAAGCTCAAGATCACGGTCATCAGCGCAGTGATGACCTCGCTCGCCGGCTCGCTCTACTGCCAGTACCAGATGTTCATTTCGCCCGACACGGTGAGCGGCATCGCGGTGTCGCTGCAGATGGTCTTCGCCGTCATCGTCGGCGGCCTCTACGTGTCGCTCGGGCCGACCGTCGGGGCCATCATAACCATCATGCTGGCCGAGGTTCTGCGAATCGGTTTCGGCACCAAGGCCGTCGGCTACGACAATCTCATCTACGGCCTGCTGCTGGTGCTCTTCATCATCTTCCTGCCCAAGGGCATCCTTGGCAGCCTGCTCGAACGATGGAAGGCCGCCCGCACCAGGCGGGCCTAGGCGTCGCCGACGCACTCCAAAGCCGAAATTGCAACCGGCGCGACGCGACCGCGCACGGTGAGGGCTGGCAGCGGCTCGGTGCGCAGGTCCGCCGGCAGCGCGACCCGCTCCAGAACGTCGGCAGAAACCAGCACGTTGTGGCCCGACACCTTGGCGGCATCGAGCAGGCGCGCCGCCACTTTCAGCGTGTCGCCGACATAGGCGATCTCGCGGCGCACGTCGCCGATTTCGCCGGCGACGATCTCGCCGCAATGCAGCGCGGCGCGGAAGGTCGGCACGGCGCCGTAGCGTGCGCGGTATTCGTCGCCGTGGTCGGAGATGCGGTCGATGGCGATGAAGGGGCGGGCGAGGCAGTCGCCCAGGGCACGGCTCGTGGTCCAGGTCAGGATCGCCTCGTCGCCCACGTATTTGTGGATCTCGGCGTCGTATTCGAGGGCGGCGTCGGCGATGTCGCGGAAGAAGGCGTTCAGCAACTCGTGGAAGCGGATCGGGCCCAGGCGCTCGGCCAGCCGGTCGAGTCCTTCATGTCGATCAGCAGGAAGACGCGCTCCTCGCGGCGCGGCTGCACGTAGCGGCCGGTCAGCAGGTTCTTCAGCGTGCCGAAGCCCAGCAGCCTGCCCATTTCGAACGCCAGGTTACCGAACACGGCCATGGCGATGCTGAAGATGAAGGCGGTGCGAAAAAATTCCGCCGGTGCCACCGTCGGCTCCATGAGCGGCAGGGCGATGAACCGGGCCAGCAGGATGCCGCCCACGATTATCGCCAGATAAATCGCCACCTTGATAGCGAAATAGGCCACGAGCGGCAGGCGGCGCAGCCGTCGCAGGAAGGGAACGCGCGCGCTCCTGATCTCGAACAGCACGATCGGCGTAGCGATCAGGATCGAGGTCAGCACGCTCTGCAGCACCGACGCCAGGCGCTGCGTCTCGTCCGGTGCAATGCGGTAGCCGAAGATCGTGCTGACGACGGCGCTGCTCAGGACGACGATCGCGATGATCCGCCATTCGTACTGCCGGCGATGCGAACGGATCATGCCGTGCCTAGGCGGGCTTGTGGCGCTGCAGGGCGCGGATGAAGGTTGCGTGATCGACGTTGCCGCCGGAGCAGACGACGGCCACAGCGCGGCCCTTGACCGGGAGCTTGCCGGTGAGCGCTGCGGCCAGCGCCACCGCGCCGCCGGGTTCGACCACCAGCTTGAACTCGCGGAAGGCCAGCTCCATGGCGTCGAGTACCTCCTCGTCGCTGACGACGAGGCCCGGGCCGAGAATCTGTTTGGCGAGCGCGAAGGTCACCACGCCCGGCGTCGGCGCCAGCAGCGCATCACAGATCGAGCCCGTGAGCTTGTCGTTCTTCTCCGGCTTGCCCGAGACCAGCGAGCGCGCGAGGTCGTCGAAACCGGCCGGCTCGCCGGCATGCACGCTGGTGGTGGGGCTGAGTCCCTTCACCGCGAGCGCGATGCCGGTCGACAGGCCGCCGCCCGAGCACGGCGCCGCGACCGCATCGAGCTTCACGCCGAGCTCGTTCGCCTGCTCGACGATTTCGAGGCCGGCAGTGCCCTGGCCGGTGAGAATCCACGGATGGTCGTAGGGCGGCACGACGGCGGCGCCAGTCTTGGCGGCGATGCCCATGCCGATCTCCTCGCGGCTGTCCTTCACGCGGTCGTAGAGCACGATCTCGGCGCCGCTCGCCCGCGTGTTGGCGACCTTGAGCGCCGGCGCATCGGCCGGCATGACGATGGTGGCCTTCATGCCCATCAGTCTCGCCGCTTCGGCGAGGCCCTGGGCGTGATTGCCCGACGACCATCCGACGGCGCCCTTCTTGCGCTCGGCCTCGCTCATCGAAGCCAGGAAATTGTAGGCGCCGCGCAGCTTGAACGAGCCGGTGCGCTGCAGGCACTCGGCCTTGATGAACAGGCGCCCGCCCAGCATCGCATTGACGCGGGCGTTCTCGAGCAGCGGCGTGCGGATGGTGATGCCGGCAAGACGGCGCGCGGCGGCTTGGACGTCGGCGAAGGTGGGAAGCGGAGGCATCAGGAAACACCGAGAAGGGCTGGGAGTTGGGAGAGGTCGCGGAGCTCGGCCACCGGCTTGCCCGGCAGGCCGTCGTCGGGTGTGCCGGCGCGGTTGATCCAGACTGTCTTGAAACCGAAATGCGCGGCGCCGTGGGCGTCCCAGCAGTTGGAGGAGAGGAAGCAAACTTTACTGGGCTTTACATTGCAGCGACTCTCGACGAGGGCATAGACGCGGGGGTCGGGTTTGAAAACATGTGCGGCATCGACGCTCAGGATCGATTCGAATGAACCGGCGAGGCGGGAGGCGGCGACCATCGGCTCGAGCATCTCGGGATTGCCGTTGGACAGGATGGCCAGGCGCATGCCGGCCTTCTTCAAGGCTGCGATCATGGCCGGCACCTCGGGGAAGGCATCGAGTGCGAGGTAGGCATTCATGAGCTTGCTGCGGATCGAGGGATCGGCGATGCCGTGGGCGGCGAGGCAATGGTCGAGCGCCTCGCCGGTGACCTGCCAGAACGGCGCATAAGCGCCCATGCCATTGCGCAGCCAGGTGTACTGGATCTGCTTGGCGCGCCACATCTCCGACAGCGACGCGGCCTTGGGGCCCACTGTATCGAGATGGCGCGCCACTGCCGAGTTGAAGTCGTACAGCGTGCCATAGGCGTCGAACACGCAGATCTCGGTGCCGGCGATCATGAATTGCTCCGGTCGGGCGACACGCGTAGGCTAACAAGCATGTTCGTTGCCATCGTTCAAATCCCCATGACCAAGCGCAGTCGCGACGAGGCTGTCGCCTCGGCCACCAAGACCGCGCCGACCTATTCGGCGCTCAAGGCCAAGGGCCTGATCCGCAAGTACTACCTCAACGGCGAGGCCGGCGGCGGCGGAGTCTATCTCTGGGAATCCGAGGCCGCGGCGCGTGCCTGGTACACGCCGGACTGGGAGAAGCGCGTCGAGGCGGCGTTCGGCGGCAAACCCAAGGTCACCTACTACGATAATCATGTGGTGGTGGATAATCAGGCCGACGCGGTACGCGTCGAGAGCTAGATCTTCCCCATCGCCGGCGGCACCGTCTTGACCGACCCATTCAGCCGCTCGCGATAGACACCGACGCCCTCCATCACCCGCTGCACGTAATTGCGCGTCTCGCGGAACGGGATCATCTCGATCCAGTCGACCATGTCGATCTTGCCGGCGCGCGGATCGCCGTTCGTCTCCAGCCAGCGCGCCACGCGGTTGGGCCCGGCATTGTAGGCGGCCAGCGCCAGCTCGTAGGAACCGCCGAAGCGCTGCAGCATCTCGCCGAGATACTGGCTGCCCAGCGTCACGTTGTAGGCCGGATCGCGCGTCAGCTTGTCCTGCACGAACGGCACGCCGGCGCGGCCGGCGACGTCGCGCGCCGTGCCGGGCATCAGCTGCATCAGGCCGAGCGCGCCGGACGACGAGGTGGCGCCGGCGTTGAACGCGCTTTCCTGGCGGGTGAGCGCCAGCGCCAGCGCCCGCTCGATCGCCCCGGTCGCGCCGAGCTCGACCACGGGGAACGATGCATCGAACAGCACGACGCCATTCTCGACGCCGCGCCGCGCGATGGTCACGGCGATGTCCGGCCGCCGCAGCTCGATGGCGAGCTGGGCGAGGAGCGCCACTTCGCCCGGCGCGGTCACCAGGCGGGCGAGCCGCAGCAGGAAGGGCCGCGTGCGCTCGAAGTCGCCGGCCTGGCCGAGATAGCGCGCCACGCTCACCAGCTCGCGGCCCGCCAGCGCCTGCTGTTCCTCGGCGCTCGCCACCGGATCGGTCGGCATGCGAGCCGCCCCGCCGGGAAGTTTCCGCGCTGCGAGCTGGCCATAAAAAGTCTGGCCGTAGCCGGCGGCGCGGCCGAACCATTCGCCGGCCTCCTTGCCGCGGCCGGCGGCCTCGTTGGCGCGGCCCAGCCAATAGGCGGCGCGGCTCTTGGAGATATCGGTCGACACGCCGTCATGAAGCGTCTGGAAATGCTTGCGCCCATCCTCGGCGCGCTTGAGCTGGCGGAGCGCAATCCAGCCCGCGAGGAACTCGGCCTCGGCGAAGGCGATGCCGCGCGTCTGGCCATGGCCGATGGTGACGGCGTAGGCGTCGGCCGGCCGTCCGGCGGCCAGAAGCTCGCGCGCCAGCTGATGGCGCTCGTTCCACCACGCTTCGTTCTGACTCGCCACCGGCGTCGCCAGCAGCGCCTTGGCCTCGTCGAGATTGCCGCTGCGCCGCAGCCATTGCAGGCGCTCGAGCTGGATCGCGGGCTCGGCCAGCCGCGCGTTCGGCACAGCCTTGAGTACGGTCGCGGCATCGCCGGCGCGCGTCGCCATGGCGAGGCGGGCGTTGGCCAGCGGCAGGTAATCGGGCGGCAGCTTGCTCAGAAGCTCACGCGCCACCTGCGAACGGCCTTCGCGCAGGATGCGGTCGAAGCGATCGACGTAATCCGCCGGCGTCAGGTGCTGGGCGTAGCGGGCTAGAAAGTCGGCCTCGTCGGCGGGGCGAAACGTGCCACTGCGCCAGCTCTCCCGCGCGAGATTTGCGACCTCGCCCGGGCTGGAAGTAGCGGCGGCCTCGAGGCGGCGTATCAGTCCGGCGCTGGTGAGCGGCGGGAAGGCCACGAAGTAGCGATACACAGCGCCCTTCGGCGTTTCGGCGTTGATGCGGTCCTCGGCCTGGCGGCGTAGCACCTCGGGCTCGGGCCAGTTCGGATTTTCGCGCAGGAAAGCCTGGGTCGACACGAAGTCGGCGTCGGTCTTGGGTGCCACCCGCAGGATGTTCCACTCGACATAGCGCTTGAGCAGCGGCTGGTTGAAATTCGCAACCGCCGCGCGGGCATCGCCGAAGCGGTTCTCGTCGGCTGCCTTGAGCGCCGAGGCGAAGGCGGCGGCCTCGCCGTCCGTCAGGGGACGGGGTGCGGCGATCGCCTGGGCGACGACGTTGGGT
>CAMDQJ010000032.1 GCA_945905835.1 Asaia bogorensis | reverse complement strand
GTGTTCATGACGGCCTCCGGGCGAAAGCCCAGAAGACTGCCAGAATTGGCAATCGCCATTCAAATCGACACCACCCTTCAGCACCCGGAAACCCGTGCCTGGAGGGGGTTTTTGCGATTCGGCCCTCAATTTAACCGGACAGCAGTGATTGCGGATATAGACGGTGCGGTCGCCCGGCTTCCACTCGTCGGCCTTGAAGATGAAGGGCCCCGAGCTGATGAACTCGCTGATCTGTTTGCCGGGATCGGTGTCGGCGATGCGCTTGGGCATCATCAGCGGCGTCGAGCCGCCGGGCTTTGCCAGCGAATCGATGACGAGGCCGTAAGGCTCCTTCAGGTTGAGCTTGAAGGTCTTTTCGTCCACCGCCTCGAAGCCGGCGACGAAGCTCATTAGCTTCGAGCCCGTCGCATCGCGCGCGCCCCAGCGCTTGATCGAGGCAATGCAGTCCTCGGACGTCACCGGCTTGCCGTCGTGCCATTTCAGCCCGTCGCGCAGGGTGAAACTGTAGGAGAGCTTGTCGGCGCTCAGCTCCCACTTGTCGACCATCTGTGGCCGGGGCTGCAGCTTGTCGTCCATGGCGAACAGCGTGTCCCACACCATGTAGCCGTGGTTGCGCACGATGTTGGCGGTAGTCCAGATCGGATCGAGAACCTTGAGGTCCGAATGCATGACCGCGCGCACGGTCTTTGTTTGCGCCGAAGCGGGCGACACGACGAAGCCGGCTGCCAGTGCAGCCGCGGCCAGGAGCCGCACACTCATCGCTTCAGCTCTTCCAGCGCGAGGTGGCGCGTTCGCCGGGGGCGACCTCGGACTCCGGGGGCGCGGTGACCTTGGCCATGTGGTTATAGCGCTGGGCCGCAAACCACAGCGCATAGTCGCCGAACTTGATCGGCGGATACTTGGCCGGCCGGCCCGCCGATTGGCAGGACGGCAGGCACTCGATCATCGTGTCGTGGTCGGGATCGCAGAAGAACGGAATGGCGTAGCGGATCTGTCCGGAGACATTGCGCACGCGGTGCGGCGTCGACAGGAACCGCTCGTTGGTCCAGCGGTGCAGGATGTCGCCGCCGTTGACGACGAAGGCACCCTCGACACCCGGCGCGTCCATCCACCGGCCGCTCGGCAGGTGGATGGACAGGCCCTGCACCTTGTTGGGCGGCAGCAGCGTCATGAAGCCGGAGTCGGTGTGCGGCACCAGGCTGGCGACCGATTCGTCGGCGCCATCGATCAGCGGATAGCGCGACTGGCGTAGGATCATGTGCGGCTTGGAAAAGCACGCGTCGAAATGCGTTTCCGGCAGGTCGAGCGCCAGGGCGTAGAGTTTCACCAGCTTTTGGCAGAGCGCCTCGAGCGTAACCATGTACTTCAGGGTCTGCTCGCGGAAGCCCGGCAGATCGGCCGGCCATTTGTTCATCGTGTGGAAGCGGCGGTTGGCGATCACGTCGGGATCGCTGGCGTCGCGTTCGCGGCGCAGGAAGTAAGCCTCGTTCTGGCTGGGCTTCTTGCCCTGGGCTGCGGCGTTCGGGGGTGCCTTTTCGGCTATCGGCATATAGCCGATCGTGTGCTCGTCGACCTTGACGGCGAGCTTGGCGTCGAGCGGCTGCGCGTGGAAGCGCGCGGCCTGCTCGTACTGTGCATCAATCAGCGACTGCGGCACGCCGTGGCCGGTGAGATAGTAGAAGCCGACATTCTCAAAGGCGAAGCGCAGTTCCGCGGCGGCCTTTTCTGCGGCGCCCGGCGTGCCGGCGAGGAAGCCCGAGACGTCGATCAGGGGGATCTCGCCGCCGATCATCACCGGCGGCGCCTGTGCGGCGACAGAACGGGGCATCGTTTGGTCCATCGGGCGGCTCCTCTGCGTCAATCCAACGGTATCACGCCAGCAAAAGGCGGACCACTAATCAGCCGAGGGTGCCCCGAAGCGCCAGCGCAGGAAGGCCAGCACGTCCTCGACGCAGCGATCGGGTGCTGCGTCGCAGATGTTGTGCGGCATGTGCTCGTAGGCGATGGCCTGTGAATCGGGAATGCGCTCGATCATGACGTCGTAGTTCTTGATCGAGCCGACGGTCTCGCCGCCCGGCATGACGATCAGGGTCGGGCACTTGATCTCGCCCAGCCGGTCGCTCCAGTCGAGCGTCGTCATCAGGCCGATGAAGCGGCCGATGAAGGCCGTGTCGTTCTTGGCGGCCTCGTCAAGGAACCAGGTGACGAGTCTTTCGGGCACCTTGCCGATCGGGAAGCGGTCGGCAATCGTGTCGGCGAGGAAGGCGCGCAGGCCCTCCTTGGCGACGCGCGGCAACCATGTCGCCGCCTGGCTGTTCTTGAGGCCGGGCGTCGAGCCGAACAGCATCAGGCTCTGCACCCGTTCGGGCGACTTCATCGCCAGGTTCTGCCCGACATAGCCGCCGGCCGAGTTGCCGACGATGTGTGCCGCCTTGCAGCCGAGATGATCGAGCAGCTCCGACACGTCGGCGACCAGCCGGTTCATGGTGAGGGCGGGCGTCGCGGCCGGCACGTCCGATTCGCCGTGCCCGCGCAGATCCATGCGCACCACGCGATAGTGGCGGGAGAGCTTGGGCACCCAGGCATAGAAGCGGCGCGCGTGGCCGATGGCGGCGTGCAGCAGGAGCAGTGTCGCGGCAGGCTTCCATGGATCGGTGAAATCGTCGATGTAGTAGGCGATCTTGTTGCCGTCGCTAGCCGTGAACTTGGCAGCCGCCATGCGGTACTCCTGCTGAGGTTGCCAAAACGCTGGCAGTGGGCCGTTATTCTGTCAAACCGGAGCCGTCCATGATCATCGACCGCATCGAGCCGCTGGCCCTTCGCATTCCCGTCACGCGAAAGCGCGACGCCTCGAACATGCCGGCAGCACCTTCGGATGCACTGTACCTCGTGCTCTGCCGTGTGACGACGCGCTCGGGCCTCGTGGGCTACGGCGAATGCCTGTGCAACCGCACGCCCATGCAGCAGGCTCTCTTCACGACGATCCGCGACGCGATCGCGCCGGTCTATCTGGGCAAGTCGGTCGAGCAGCGCGAAGTGCTCAACTTCGAGACGCGGCAGCGCTTTGCCTCCTTTGGCCGCGCCGGCACCGTCATCAACGCGCTGGCCGCGATCGACACTGCGCTGTGGGACATCGCCGGCAAGGCGGCGGGCAAGTCGCTGTCGGCGATGATCGGTGGCGCCAAGCGGACGCGCGTGCCGGTGATGGCGAGCCTCGACAAATACGATCATGCCGGCCGCGTCAGTGCCCGCCTCGAGCAGGCAATGGCTGCCGGTGTCGCGGCGGCCAAGGTGCATGAGGCCGACCTCGGCGTCATCGAGGCGGCGCGGCGCGTCGTTCCCGCCGCCATTCCTTTCGTTGCCGACCTCAACAACGCCCATACGCTCGAGGTGATCCTGCGCGATACCGTACGCTGGCAGGCCTTGAAGCTGCTTTTCCTGGAAGATCCGGTCTGGCCGCCGGAGATCCTGCTCGACTGTCCGCCGCTACCCGACGTTACGGTCGGCCTCGGCGCCGATCTCGGTTCGGCCGAGCAGCTTGCGCTCTATGCCAAGGCGGCTCCGGTCGGGGTGTTGCAGCCAGACGTCTGCATGCTGGGCGGCGTGTCGGAGGCGGTGAGGGCGCTTAGCGCGCTTGCCAAATGGCCGGGCTCGATCGCACCGCATACGCCCTTCATCGGACCGGCGGGCCTCGCTTCGCTGCACCTCATCGCGGCAGTCGAGAAGCCCGGCTTCTTCGCCACCATCGAGGCGGAGGACGCCATGGATCCCTACGGCTTCGGCCTCACCCGCTGGCAGGCCTCGATCGAGGTGCCGACCGGTCCCGGCCTCGGCTTCGATCCCGATCCGGCCTGGCTGCGCCGCCATGCCATGGCGAGGTAGGGCCCGCTAGTCCCGCTCCAAGGCGCTTCCGAGCTTGCGGCTGAGCAGCCAGGCCAGCCCGAGGAAGGCCACGAGCATCGCCACACCGAAACCCGACGAGGCGTTGGTCAGCGTCTTCTCGGAGACGTAGCCGAAGATATAGCCGGCCGACACCGTGACGACGGACCACAGGCCCGCGGCGACGAAGTTCAGCATCAAGAACTTCGGCCAGGGCAGGGGCGACATTCCGTAGACGACGGCGGCTATGCCACGGACGCCGTAGGGGTAGCGGTGGATCATGATCATCCAGAGATGATGCCGCCCGGCGAGCCGGGCCACCGTCTGGGCCCCCCGTTCAAGCCGCGGACGTGACCGCAGCCACCGCGTGCCGAAGCGCCGCCCGATCCAGAAGCGCACGACATCGCCCACGAAGCTGCCGGCCCAGCATATGACGATGACCTGTCCGACGCCGAGCGCACCGGCATGCGCTGCATAGCCCGCGAACATCGCCAGCAGCAGGGCGTGCAACAACGCGTAGGCGAACATGAATCCATAGGTCGTCTCGCCGTGCAGGCGGATGAGGTCGAGAAAGGAGGCGAGATCGGTGGGAAGCACGGTCTTCCCCTACCGGAGGGGCTTCCGGACCTCAACCCTTGGCCAGATTCCGGGCACGCGGCGTTCAGTAATTTGCTATTTGTACGGGCAACACATCTGGAGGAACGCTCAAATGGCATCGCCGCTTTTCGACCTGTCGGGCAAGGTCGCCGTCGTCACCGGCTCGAGCAAGGGCATCGGCAAGTCGATCGCCATGCATCTGGCGCTGTCGGGCGCCAAGGTCGTGGTGTCGAGCCGCAAGGCGCCGGTCTGCGAGGAGGCGGCGGCCGAGATCAGGAAGGCCGGCGGCCACGCCACGGTCATCCCCTGCAACATCTCCGACAAGGCGCAGTGCGAGAAGCTGATCGCCGAGACCAGGAAGCAACTTGGCCCGGTCGACGTGCTGGTCTGCAACGCAGCCTCGAACCCGTACTACGGGCCAAACGAGAAGCTGCCCGACGAAGTCTTCATGAAGGTGATGCAGAACAACATCCTGTCGAACATGTGGCTGATCAATAACTGCCTGCCCGACATGCGCGCCAAGAAGGACGGCTCGATCATGATCGTGTCGTCGATCGGCGGGCTCAAGGCCAGCACTGTGATCGGCGCATACTGCATCTCCAAGGCGGCCGACATGCAGATGGCCCGTAACCTCGCGGCCGAGTACGGGCCCGACAACATCCGCGTCAACACCATCGCGCCCGGCCTGGTCACGACGGACTTCGCGCGCGCCCTATACGAGGATCCGAAGAGGCGCGCGGAGCGGGAGGCGGCGACGCCGCTTCGCCGCCTCGGCGCGCCTGATGACATCGCAGGGCTGGCGGTGCTGCTGGCCGGCAAGGCCGGCGCCTTCATCACCGGCCAGACCCTGGTGGCCGACGGTGGCACCACCATCGGCGCCTAGGGACGGCGGATGAGCCTCTACCAGGTCTAGAAGCTGATCTATCAGCTCAACCGCGATCCACGCACGCAGGAGCGCTACACAAGCGAGCACGACGCGGTGCTGGCGGAGTACGAGCTGACGGGAGAAGAGCGGGCGGCGCTCGCCAAGCCCGACATCGGCCTGCTCTACGTGCTGGGCGTGAACGGCCAGCTGCTGATGCACTTCGCTGCCCTGCACAAGATCGAATGGCTCGACTATCTCGAGCGCATGCGCCAGGGCCTCAAGGATCACGGCCAGGTGCGCGAAGGCGTCTATGCCTCTACCGGCTACGAAGGCGTCGAGGCGCACGATGCCCGCCTCAAGAGCGAACGGGAGAAACGCTGATGTCCCTGGTCTATTGCGGCGCCTGCAGCCACGCCCCCGGCATCACCGCCCGCGCCGATCGCGCCGACACGCAGGTGCGCCAGGCGCTGCACGAAGCGCTCCACCGCATGGGCGACGACATCCGCGCCACGCGGCCCGACGCGCTGATCGTCGTGGCGGCCGAGCACTTCGCCAATTTCTTCATGAACAACATGCCGGCCTTCGCCATTGGCATGGCGGATTCCTACGAAGGCCCGATCGAGGATGAGGCGTTTCTCAAGATCAAGCGCACGAAAGTGCTAGGCAACAAGGCGCTGTCCCGGAAGCTGATCGAAGGCGTGATGCAGACGGTCGATGTCGCCTATGCCGAGGAATGGAAGTTCGACCACGGCATTTCCGTGCCGCTCAACTTCCTGACGCCGAATTACGATCTGCCGATTGTCCCGGCCAACATCAACTGCCGGGGCCCGCCGCGCACGCCGCTCAAGAGGGCCTGGGCGTTCGGCGAGGCATTGCGTGCTGCTGCCGACTCGGTGCCCGAGCGCATCGCCCTGGTCGCGACCGGCGGCATCTCGCATTGGCCGGCGACGCCCGACTCCGGGAAGATCAACGAAGAGTGGGACCGCGAATTCCTGCGCCGCTGGTCGGCCAACGATCGCGAGGCGCTCCTGTCCTATACCGACGCCGAGACTTATCGCGATGGCGGGCAGGGCGGTTTCGAGATGCGAACGTTCATCGCGGCCGCGGCTGCTGCGAAGGGCGCCAAGGGCACGATCGAATTCTGCGAGCCGGTGCCGATCTTCGCCGTAAGCTGCACCATCGCGCGGATGGCGTTGGCCGCCTAGGCTGCCGGCTTCTTCCGGAACGTCACCACCAGCACGTCCCGATAGGCGAGCAGCGCCGGGTTCTGCGGCTCGACCGGCGTCACGCCATGGAAGCAGCGGGCGTCGTCGACCAGCGCCGCGTCGAGCGGATCGGTGAGGGTAAAACTGCCGAGGGTGCGGCGGTCGAGATCGTGGATGGTCGTGGTGCCGCTGGCGATATTGCGGCGGTCGATCATCAGCACCAGCACATAGTCGACGCCGTCGCGATGCAGGCCCTCGGGCGTCGGTTTGCCCTGTTGGCCGGTCTTCGCCTCGATGCGGAACTGATGGACTTCGATGTGCCAGTTGTCCGTCCCCGGCGCGAGGCGGCCGAACAGGGCGCGGCAGTATTCGAGGACGGTGCGCAGGCTCGCGCCGTCGCCGATCTCAGGCACGATCGGCTCGAACCAGCGCTCTATGCCGCCGTTCAGATTGTTGTAGTCGAGGGTCTGGTAGTGCGGCTGGTGCGTGCCACGCAGGATCGCGCCTTGCCGCGGTGCTGCGTAAATGCCGAAGCGGCGGCGGCGGTAGCGGCCGCCATCGGCCATGTAGGTGTCGGTATGCAGGTCGTCCCAGCTCTTGGCGAAGGCCGGCCAGTCGGCCAGCGTGCCGAAGCGGCCGAGCGCCGTGCGCATCTCCGACGCTTCGACGAAAGCGTAGCCCGCGCGGGCGATGGCATTGCGAATGCCCGTGGCGTTCTGCAGGCCGGTTCCGATCTCGCTCATGGAACGATGGTATCACCTACGCGAAAGGCCGCCACATGAGCTAAAGTCCGGGTGGACCAGGAGAAAAACCATGCCTTTTGCCAAGACCGACGACGGCGTGAAGCTCTACTACGAGGAAAGCGGGGCGGGCGCGCCGATCGTGTTCGTGCACGAGTTCGCGGCCGACCATCGCTCGTGGGAAATGCAGATGCGGCATTTCGGACAACGCTACCGCTGCATCACCTTCAGTGCGCGCGGCTATCCGCCGTCGGAAGTGCCTAAAAGCCCGAACAAGTACTCGCAGGAGCGCGCGACCGACGACATCGCGTCGGTGATGGATCACCTCGGCATCAAGAAGGCGCACATCGTCGGCCTGTCGATGGGCGGCTTCGCCACGCTGCATTTCGGCTTCCGCCATCCCAGGCGCGCCTTGTCGCTGGTCGTCGCGGGCGTCGGCTATGGCGCGGAGAAGGAACAGCAGGCCAAGTTCAAGGGTGAGGTCGAGGTCGTGGCGAAGTCGCTGCTGGGCGAGGGCATGGAGGCTTTTGCCGGCAAGTACGCCTACGGCCCGACGCGCGTGCAGTTCGAGAACAAGGATCCGCGGGGCTTCGCCCAGTTCAAGAAGGAGCTCGGTGAGCATTCGGCGCTGGGTTCGGCCAACACCCAGATCGGCGTGCAGGGCCGGCGGCCCTCGCTCTACGATCTCACGTCCGGGATGCGCAAGATCAACGTGCCGACGCTGGTGCTGACCGGCGACGAGGACTGGCCCTGCCTGGCGCCCTCGGTGCTGATGAAGCGCGAGATACCGACGGCGGCGCTTTCGGTGATGCCGAACTGTGGCCACACCATCAATCTCGAGGACCCGGATCTCTTCAACCGGATCGTCGGCGACTTCATCGTCCAGGTCGAAGCCGGCCGCTGGCCCAAGCGCGACCCGCGCGCCATGAGCACGTCGATCACGGGGATGAAGAGCTAGGTCGCCCCTTTAAGCTGTAAGGCCGCCGTCGCAGACGAACTCCACGCCGGTCGAGAAGCTCGATTCGTCGGACAGCAGGAAGAGGTTCATGTTGGCCACTTCCTCGGCTTGGCCGATGCGGCCCATCGGGTGCGACGCTCGAGCTGCTGGCGTGGCGCGTCGACCGCGGCGAGAAGCCTGTGGCGGAGATCTGCATGCTCAAGAACCTTGCGACCTCGACCCTGGAATTCTGCGCCAACGAGGCGATGCAGATCTTCGGCGGCGCCGGCTACCTGCGCGGATCGAAGGTCGAGCGCATCTATCGCGAGACCAAGGTGATGTCGATCGGCGGCGGCTCGGTCGGGATCATGAAGGATCTCGCGGCACGCCAGATGGGATTTTGATATGGAAAAGGCCGAACGCCTCAAACTTTTCCAGGAGTGGTTCTCCGACACCATCCCGCACAACAAGGCGCTGGGATTGAAGATCGTCGACGCGCGGAAGGGATTTGCCTCGATGCAGCTCGACTGGCGTGCCGAGCTGGTCGGCAATCCCGAAACCGGCGTGCTTGCCGGCGGGCCGCTGACGGCCTTGCTCGACGGCTGCTGCGGCATGTCGGTGGCCACGATGCTGGCCAAGCCCGAGCCTTTCGCCACGCTCGACCTGCGCATCGACTATGTGCGGCCGGCCGAGCCCGGCAAGACGGTGATCGCCGAGGCCGAGTGCTATCGCATCACCCGTTCGGTCGCCTTCACGCGCGCCTTCGCCCATCACGGCGATGCCAAGAATCCCATCGCCGCCGCCGCCGGAACCTTCATGCTGGGCACCAAGGGCGAAGTAACACGCGCCCAGGCTATCCGCGCCGAGACCGACCTATGAGCAGCCTTCTCGAGAAGCTGGCCGAGGCGCGCAAGACCGGCGAGGTCGGGCTGCTGTCGGAGGCTATCCCCTACGCGCGCTGGATGCGGATCGCGCCCGAGAACGGCACCGGCGAGTTGTTGACCCGCATGCGCTATCACAGCGACCTCATCGGCAACACCTTTCTGCCGGCCATCCACGGTGGCACGCTGGGCGCCATGCTGGAGATGACCGCGATCTTCCATCTCCTGTGGGAGACCGAGACGATGACGGTGCCCTAGATCGTCAACATCACCGTCGACTACCTGCGCTCGGCGCGACCGGTGGACGTCATTGCCTCGGCGACCGTCACCAAGCAGGGCCGGCGCATGGTCAACGTCTTCATGCAGGCCTGGCAGGACGACCGTGCCAAGCCCGTCGCCGCCGCCAACGCCCACTTCCTCGTGAAATCGACCGACGAGGCGCCGCCGTCGCTGTAGCGCGAAGGGCAGAAACCTCTTTTCGGTTTCGGACTGCGACGCGCCAGCCCGCAGCCGTCCGCGCCGCTGTTGCGTCCGGGCGTGCGGGCTCGCAAATTGCTGGAATAGAAGGAGAGGAAACGGCAATGGCGAACATGCTGAAGGACAAGGTCGTGCTGGTGACCGGCGCGGGTGGCGGCATCGGCCGCGAGATGGCGCTGCTGGCAGCCAAGGAAGGCGCCAATGTCGTGGTCAACGACCTCGGCGGGGCGGTCGACGGCGAGGGTGGCGGCAGCACAACGCCGGCGCAGAAGGTCTGCGACGAGATCGCGGCAGCCGGCGGCAAGGCGGTTCCCAACGGCGACAGCGTCACCGATCCGGCCGGCGCCGAGCGCATGGTCAAGGCGGCGGTCGAGAATTTCGGCAAGATCGACGGCGTCATCAACAATGCCGGCATCCTGCGCGACCGCATCTTCCATCGCATGAGCCACATGGACTGGAAGATGGTGATCGACGTGCACCTCAACGGCGCGTTCAACGTCAGCCGCGCCGCCGCCAACTACTTCAAGGAGCAGAAGTCGGGCGCCTTCGTGCACTTCACCTCGACCTCGGGCCTCGTCGGCAATTTCGGCCAGGCGAATTATTCCGCCGCCAAGATGGGCATCATCGGCCTGTCGCGCTCGATCGCTCTCGACATGGCGGCGTTCAGCGTCCGCTCCAACTGCATCTCGCCCTTCGCCTGGACGCGCATGATCGGCACCATTCCGGCCGACACGCCGGCGCAGGTCGCGCGCCTCGAGCGCTCCAAGAAGATGACGCCGGCCAAGATCGCGCCGATGGCGGTGTTCCTGCTGTCGGACGCCGCCCAGGCGGCCGGCGTCAGCTCGCAGATCTTCGGCGTGCGCATGAACGAGATCATGCTGTTCAACGCCAACCGGCCGGTGCGCTCGGTGCATATGTCCGAGGGTTGGACGCTGGAGGCGATCAACGAGATCGCGGTGCCGGCGATGAAGCCCTATTTCACCGACCTCAAGCGCTCGCCCGAATATTTCACCTGGGATCCGATCTGATGGCCGACAAAGCAAACGAACCGAAAATCGACGCCGACGAAGTCCTCGGCGGCATCGTCGAATGGGTTTCTATCGAGAGCCCGAGCCACGATGCAAAGTCGGTCAACAAGGTCGTCGATCACGTCGAGAGCCAGTTTCGCGACCTCGGGCTGAAGCTCAACCGCACGCCGGGCGTCGACGGCTTCGGCGACATCCTCGAGTGCAAGACGCCCCCAGAGTTGAATGGGGGCGAGGGCAGGGGCATCCTGGTGCTGGCCCATCTCGACACCGTGCATCCCATCGGCATGATCGAGAAGGACCTCAAGGTGCGCCGCGAAGGTGACAGCATTTTTGGGCCCGGCATCTACGACATGAAGGCGGGCGGCTACATCGCCTACTACGCTCTGCGCCACCTGATTCGGCAGGGCAAGAAGCCCAAGCTGCCGGTGACGTTCCTGTTCATTCCCGAAGAAGAAGTTGGCAGCCCGACCTCGCGCGCCCGCATCGAGGAAGCCGCGCGCGGCCACAAATACGCGCTGGTGATGGAGCCGGGCCGCGACGGCGACAAGGTCGTGACCTCGCGCAAGGGCGTCGGTCGCTTCACGCTCACGGTGAAGGGTGCCGCCAGCCATGCCGGCGTGCGCCACCAGGACGGCCGCAGCGCCATCCACGAGATGGCCAAGCAAATCATCCGCATCGAGAACAAGACCGACTACGCGCGCGGCATTACCTGCAATGTCGGACAGATCGAGGGCGGCAGCGGCGTCAACGTCGTGCCGGCCGAGTGCAAGATCGAGGTCGACCTGCGCGTGCCGACCCAGCAGCTCGCCGAGGAGATGACCCACTGGTTCCTCGGCCTCGAGCCGATCGGCAAGGACGTCGAGCTCACGGTCGAGGGCGGCATGAACCGTCCGCCCTACCAGAAGGATGCCGGCATCACCGATCTCCTGACCAAGGCACAGGCGATCTATCGCGAAATCGGCAAGGAGCTCGAGGACGTGCCGCTGACCGGCGGCGGCAGCGACGGCAACTTCACGGCGGCGCTGGGCATCCCGACGCTCGATGGGCTCGGTGCTGATGGCAAAGGTGCCCATGCGGCGTACGAGCAGATCTACTACTCGTCGCTGGTACCGCGGACCTACCTCTGCACTCGGCTTTTGGAGACGCTCGACTGATGGCGACGCTCTACCATGTGCCCACCTCGCGCTCGCTGCGCGTGCTGTGGACGCTGGAGGAGATCGGCACCACGGTCGAGGTGAAGTCGCTGGGTGTGCGGCCACGGCTGCACGAGCCGGAGTATCTCTCGATCAATCCGGCCGGCACGCTCCCCGCCCTGATCGACGGCGAGCGCGCGATCTACGAATCCCTGGCGATTTGCGAATACCTTGCGGCCCGGCAGGGCTGCGACCTGATCGTGGCCCCAGGCGAGCCGGAGCGGCCCGAGTTCGTACAATGGCTGCTGTACGGCGAGGCGACGCTGTAGGCGCCGCTCTCGGCGATGGCGCGCGTCGGCCGCATCCGTAACAAGACGCCGGAGATGCAGGCCGGCATCGACGCCGTAATAGCCGATGCCCGCCATTCGCTGTCGATGCGCCTCAAGCTGCTCGAGCAGCGGCTTGAGGGTCGCGATTTTCTGGTCGCGGGGCGCATGACGCTGGCCGACATCTCGGTCGGCTATCCGATGTTCAACCTGGGCAAGCGGGGCTTCGCCCCGCTGCTCGGTCCACGCGCCGCGGCCTATCGTGAGCGCCTGATGACACGGCCGGCATTCCTGCGCGCCGAGGCGATTCCCTAGCCGAGCTGGGCAGCCACGGCCGCTGCAGCGCTCTTCATGTCATTGGCCAGTGCGACCGAGGTCGCGCGGTCGAGTTGGCTCGATATGCCGACCGAAGCGATGGTCTGCGCGATCGTACCGGCGGCATTCAGGACGGGTACGGCGACGACGGTGACGCCGGCGATGTAGTTGCCGCGGTCGATGCTGAAGCCCTGGCGGCGGGCGGTGTCGACTTCCTTGAGCCAGGTCTTGTAGTCCGGCGCATTGTTCCAGCGCAGCGCCCGGAAGCGCTTTTCGATCTCGGCCGACGGCCGGCCGCAGAACGCCGCCATGCAGCGGCCCGTGGCGCTGATCAGCGCCGGGAAGCGGCTGCCGATGTCGACATGCAGGCGGACAGGCGCCTGCGTCTGCGACAGCGCCACCACGATCATGTGCTCCAGGTTGGGCAACTCGACGCCGATCGCGGTGACCGGATAGCGCTTCGACAGTTCGTCGATTTTGGGCTGCACGAGCGTGGGGAAGTCGTTGGTCTCCAGCGCCGTGCGCGCCAGCGACAGCGTACCCATGCCAAGGCTGTACTGCTTGGTGGCATCGACCTTGACCATTTCCTCGGCCACCAGCACCCGCAGGATGTGCAGGCTAGTGCTCGGCACGAGGCCGAGCGCCTGCGAGATCGCCTTCCCGCCCATCGGCGTTTTCGCCCGGCCAAGCAGGCGGAGGATGGCGACGGCGCGGGTGACGGCTGGGACGGCGCGAACGGTCATGATTGTCTATATACAATCATAAAATCTTCTGTACAACTGGTCGCCGCTGGTCGAACGTCCCGCCCCATGACGAGTCTCACGGCCTACACCAGCTACACCGACGCCCAGGCGCAGTTCTCCAGCGCCAGACTCTGGGAGTTGTTCGACGGTGATCGCGAGCGCCTGAACATCGCGCACGAATGTATCGACCGACATGTCGACGGCGAGCGCACGGCTGTCATCGTCGTTCGGGCGGACGGCAGCGACGAAATCCTGAGCTTCCGCCAGATCTCCGAGGACTCAGCGCGCTTCGCCCATTGGCTGGTGGCGCAAGGCGTGGCGCCCGGCGACCGCGTCGCCATCATGCTCGAACCGTCGCGCGCGTTTTATGCCGCGGTGTTCGGCGCCATGAAGGCCGGCGCCATCGCCGTGCCGCTGTTCACCCTGTTCGGCCCCGATGGCGTGAAGCTGCGCGTCGACGATTGCAAGCCGAAGCTCCTGATCAACAATGCCGGCTTCCTGGCCGACCTCGCGGCCTTTCCGCCGAGTTTCACGCCCGACACCCGGGCCGATCAGCTGGCGATCTTCCAATACACCTCCGGCACGACCCGCGAATTGCCCGAGGCCGTGAAGCACACGCATCGCGCCATCGTCACCTTGATGGTGGCGGCGCTCTACGGCACCGGCCTGCGGCCGGGCGACCGCTTCCTCTGCCCGTCCTCGCCCGCCTGGGGACACGGATTGTGGCACGGCACCCTGGCGCCGCTCGCGCTCGGCATCACCATCGGCGCCTATGCCGGCCGGTTCGATGCGGCGCGACTGCTGAAGGCGCTGCAGGACCACCGCTTCACCAACATCTCGGCGGCGGCGACGCACTACCGCATGATGCGGAACTCTGGCGCCGCGCCGCGCTACAAATATTTCCTCGAGAAGACGTCCTTCACCGGCGAGCCGATCGACAGCGAGACGGCGGCCTTTGCCGAGGCGACTTTCGGCCGGCCGATCTGCAGCATGTACGGCACGACCGAGATCGGCGTCGTGCTGGTGAGCTATCCGGGAGCCGAGGACTTCGTCGTAAAGCCGGGCTCGCTCGGCAAGCCGATCCCCGGTGGCAAGGTCGAGGTCCACGACGCCGAGGGCAAGCCATGCCCGCCCGGTGTGATGGGCGAGATGAAGGTGTGGCGGCGGGGCGGCTGGATCGCCACCAAGGATCTGGGCCGCACCGACGAGGACGGCTACTTCTTCCATGGCGGCCGTGCCGACGACGTCATCATCTCCGCTGGCTGGACCATGAGCGCCATCGAGATCGAGGACGCCGTCCTGAAGCACCCCGATGTGCGCGAAGTAGGCGCCATCGGCGTTCCCGACGAGTTGCGCGGGCAGGTCGTGAAGGCCTTCGTCGTCGCCGACCGTGCGGGCGGCGAGACCTTCGCGCGCGAGATCCAGGATCTGGTGCGCCAGCGCCTCAGCCAGCATGAATATCCGCGCCTCGTCGAATTCGTATCCGAGTTGCCCAAGACGCCGGCCGGCAAGGTCAATCGCAAGATGCTTCGCACAAAGGAAAAGGCCCATGTCGACTAAGACGATTGAGCGCAACTTTCCCAAGATCACCGAAGAGGGCCTCGACGCCCTGCGCGAGCGCATCGGCGTCAAGATCGGCGTGACCGCCGAGCCGTGGTGCTACGAGGCAACACGCGACAACATCCGCCACTACGCGCACGGCATCGGTGACGACAATCCCCTATGGTGCGTTCCCGAATACGCCTCGAAGACGAAATTCGGCGACGTGATCGCGCTGCCGAGCTTCCTGTTCACCACCAGCCGCATCATCTCGGGCTATGTCGGCGGCCTGCCGGGCATCCATGCCATGTGGTCGGGCTCGAACTGGAACTGGTACAAGACGGTCAACCGCAACGACACCATCACGACCGAGGCCTGGCTGAAGGATCTCGTCCTGCACAACACGAAATTCGCCGGCCGCGCGGTGCAGCAGACCTATCACGTCGATTTCTTCAACCAGAAGGGCGATTTGGTCGCCGATGCCGACAGCTGGTGCTTTCGCACCGAGCGCGACCACGCGCGCGAGCAGGGCACCAAGTACAAGGACGTAAAGACAAAACAGCCGAGCCGCTACACCGACCAGGAACTGGCAGACGCCTACAAGCTCTACGCCGAGGAGAAGATCCGCGGTGCCGAGACGCGCTACTGGCAGGACGTCAAGGAAGGCGAGGCGATGCCCACGATGCTGAAGGGCCCGATGACCGTCACCGGCTTCATCGCCTACGCCCAGGGCTGGGGCGGGCTCTACATCCGCGCCAACAAGCTCGCCTGGAAGCTGGTCGACGCCCATCCCGGCCTCGGCATCAAGAACCGCTTCGGCATTCCCGATTGCCCCGAGCGCGTGCATTGGGAAGAGGAGTTCGCCCACGAGGTCGGCGCGCCCGGCGCCTACGATTACGGCCCCGAGCGCGCCTCGTGGCTTACGCACCATCTCACCAACTGGATGGGCGACGACGGCATCCTGCGCAACGCTACTTGCAAGATCCGCCGCCACAATCCGGCGGGCGACATCCTGTGGATCAAGGGCAAGGTAAAGCGCAAGTACGTCGAAGGCGGGCGTCACCTGGTGGAGATCGAGCAGGAGGCGCTCAACCAGGACGACGAGCTGTCGGTGCTGGGCACCGGCATCGTCGAGCTGCCCAGCCGCGGCTGATGGCCGGCGCCGATCTCTCGCGTGGCGCTTTGGCCGGGCTGAAGGTCGTCGACCTGTCGCGCGTGCTGGCGGGGCCGCTGTGCACGCAGATGCTGGCCGACCACGGCGCTGATGTGATGAAGATCGAGCCGCCCTCGGGCGACGAGACGCGCCAACTCGGTCCGCCCTTCGATGCCAATGGCGACGCCGCCTATTTCGGCGCCCTCAATCGCGGCAAACGGGCCATCACGCTCGACCTGTCCACGCCGGAGGATCGTGCCGTCCTGGAAGCGCTGCTCGTGGATGCCGACGTGCTGGTGGAGAATTACCTGCCCGGCACGCTGGAGCGCTGGAACCTCGGTTACGAGGACGTGCTCGCGGCGCGCCATCCGCGGCTGATCTACTGCTCGATCACCGGCTTCGGCGCCGACGGGCCGCTGGGCAGCCTGCCCGGCTACGACGCAGTGCTGCAGGCGATGTGCGGCCTGATGAGCATCAACGGCACGCCTGAATCGGGGCCGACCCGCATCGGAGTGCCCATCGTCGACTACGTCACCGGCTACAATGCCCTCACGGGAATCCTGCTGGCGATCTCTGCGCGCCATCAGACGGGGCGCGGCCAGCGTGTCGAGGTCGCGTTGTTCGATACAGCGCTCAGCATGCTGGTGCCGCACGCCGCGAACTGGCTCTGCTCGGGAAACACGCCCGGCCGGCTCGGCAGCGCCCATCCCAACATCGCGCCCTACGACAAATTTCCGGCGGCCGACGGCGAGCTCTTCCTCGGCGTCGTCAACGACGGCCAGTTCAGGCGCTTTTGCAAGCAGGTCGGGCGCGCGGATCTCTCGGACGATCCGCGGTTCCAGACGAATGCGGCCCGGCTGCTGCACAGGAGCGAGCTACGTGCGGAGATCGAGCGCACGCTGGCCTCCTTCAAGGTCGAGGATATTTGCCACAAGCTGATGAAAAACGGCGTGCCGGCGGGCGCGGTGAACAGCGTGCCACAGGCTTTCGCGCAACCGCATGTCGCGCATCGCCGGATGCTGGTCGAGCACGACGGCCATCGCGCAGCCGGCATTCCGGTCAAATTGTCGGCGACGCCGGGCCGGCCAGGGGCCGCGCCACCGCGCCGCAATCAACACGCCGAGGAAATTCGCTCGGAACTGTCAAAGGGAGGAAAACCATGAAACTGAAAGCATTTGCCTATATGGCGGCTCTGCTCGCCGGTCTGTTGTCCGGCCTGCCGGCCTGGTCGCAAAGCTATCCGACCAAGCCGGTGAGGGTCGTCGTGCCCTATCAGGCGGGGCAGGGCACCGACGTCGCCGCGCGATTGTTCGCCGAGCAGCTCGGCAAGGCGCTGGGCCAGCAGTTCATTGTCGACAACAAGCCCGGCGCCGGCGGCAACATTGGCACGGCCGACGCCGCCCGTTCGACGCCCGACGGCTACACGCTGCTGATGGGCACGGTCGCGACGCAAACCATGAACGAGTTCCTCTATCCCTCGATCGGCTACGATTCGGAGAAGGACTTCGCGCCGGTCATCCTGGTCGGCATGCTGCCGATGGTGGTCTCGGCCCATCCGTCGTTTGCGGGAAATTCGATTGCCGACCTGATCGCGGCCGCCAAGGCGCAGCCCGACAAGCTCAACATCGCGCTGCCCAGCACGACCGCGCGCATCGTCTTCGAGCTCCTGAAGTCGCGCACCGGTGCGCCGCTGTTCGGCGTTCCCTACAAGGGCTCGGCCACGGCCATGACGGAGGCCACGGGCGGACAGGTCCAGCTGATCATCGACACCGCCACCGCGACGCGCGGCCAGGTGGCGGCGGGCAAGCTGAAGGCGCTCGGCATCACCACGCTGAAGTCGAGCGACCTGTTGCCGGGCGTGAAGTCGGTCGCCGAGCAGGGTGTCCCAGGCTTCGAGGTGACAGCATGGAACGCGCTTTATGCGCCGCGCGGCACGCCGAAGGCCATCGTCGACCGGCTCAATGCCGAAATGGCGAAGATCCTGGCGCAACACGAGACGCGCCAGCGCCTGATGCAACTCGGCTTCGAGCCGACCACCGGCACGCCCGAGCAGTTGGCGGCCTACGAGAAGCAAGAGCGGGCCAAGTGGGGGCCGTTGATCAAGGCCGCCGGCCTGAAGGGCGACTGAGGCGTGTAGCGGGCGCCCTAGCTCAACCTTGCCCTAATACGCCGCGGTGAACCGCTTGCGGATGTGCTTGGGCTTCTCGACCTCGTCGACGATGGCGACGGCGAAATCCTCGCGGCTGATACGGCTCTCGCCCTTGGAGTCCTCGAGGAACTTGTCGAGGCCGAGGCGGAACTTGCCGGTACGCTTGCCGGAGGGGATCGCGGCGGCCGGCGAGACCGCCGTCCAGTCGAAATCCTTGATCTTGCGGATGGCGTCCAGCGCCAGCATGGCGGGCTTGGAGGTCGGCGGCTGCACGCCCTTGGCGGCCATGTGGTCGAAATGCGTGCGGCCGTCCTTGCGGATCAGGCTGCCGGCGCCGACGATGAACAGCGCGCGCGGGATGCCCGACTTCTTGACCGTGTCGATCACCCGGTCGACGTCGTTCTCGTTCCACTTCACCGAGATGACGGCGACGTCGTGGCCCTTCAGGACCTTGACCAAGCCCGGCGCATCCGTCGTGCTCGCTGCACGCACCGTCATGCCCTCGCGCGCCGTGAGCTTGCGCGGGTCGCGGGTGATGGCGGTGACGGTGTGCTTGCGGGCGAGGGCCTCGTCGAGAATGCGGCTGCCGATATTTCCGGTAGCGCCAATGAGAACGATATTGCTCAAGGGCTGGTTCCTTTCATAAGGTCCCGGAGCGCTGCGACCGTTTCGGCCGGCGCCTCCTGCGGGATATTGTGGCCTACCGACGGGATCAGGCGTCGCTCGTAGGGGCCGGTGAAAAAGCGGTCGTGACGTTCGGACTGTGCCGCCGGTCCGACGCCATCGCTGGCGCCATGGAGGTTGACAGTCGGCACGGAAATCTTCGGAGTCTTGGCGAGCTGGGCTTCGATACCGGTCAAAGCAGGGTCGCCCGGAGCATAGGCGTAGCGATGACGGTAGGACTGTATCACGACATCGACGAAGTCGCGATTGTCGAAAGAGGCGGCACTTCGCTCGAAAGTCGCCTCGTCGAAGGTCCAATCGGGCGACCATAGCGTCCACAGGAGCCGGCAGATGTCGCGCCGGTTCTCGCTGAGGCCGGTGCGGCCACGTTCGGTGTGGAAATAATACTGGTACCAGTAACGGTGTTCCTGAGCCGCCGGCACCGGCTTGGCCGAGCCCGCGATGTTCTGGATGTTGTAGCCGGTGCAGCTCACCAGGCCGCGCACGCGTGCCGGCCACAGGGCCGATACGATGCAGGCGGCACGTCCGCCCCAATCGTAGCCCGCCAGCGCCGCCCGGCCGATCCCCAGCGCATCCATGAATTGCAGCAGGTCGTGGCCGAGGGCTGCCTGCTCGCCCGAGCGCGGTGTTGTATTGGAAAGAAATCGCGTCGCGCCGTAGCCGCGCAGATAGGGTACCAGCACGCGATGGCCGTCGGCCGCCAGCGGGGGTGCGACCTCATCGAAGCAGCGCGGATCGTAGGGAAAACCGTGCAGCAAAATGACCGGCGCGCCGTCTGGCGGGCCGTGCTCCTCGTAGGCGATCTCCAGGACATCGGTCCGGATGCGTTTCGACTGCATGCGCGCCCAAGATAGCGGTCTAGGGCCTGCGTTGACAGTGCGCCGAGCCTTGCGCACGCTTGGCCAAACGGAGGAAACATGGCCCGGTACGATCGCGTGATCCGCGGCGGAATGATCGTCGACGGCAGCCGACTGCCGCGGTTTCGCGCCGACATCGGCATTAAGGACGGTCTGATCGCGGAGATCGGCCATATCGGCGCCGGTGAAGCCGACGAGACGATCGACGCCGGCGGCCTGATCGTGGCGCCGGGTTTCGTCGACCTGCACACGCACTACGACGCCCAGCTCTTCTGGGACCCCTACTGCACGTTGTCCTCCTGGCATGGCATCACCTCGGTGGTGATCGGCAATTGCGGCTTTGGCTTCGCGCCGGTGCGGCCGGCCGAGCGCGAGCGCGCGATGATGTCGATGACGCGGGTCGAGGCGATCCCGATGGCTTCCATGAAGGAGGGCATGCCGTGGAACTGGGTGACCTTCCCGGAGTTCCTCGACAGCGTCGATGCCGCGCCCAAGGCGGTGAACATCCTGCCCTATGTGCCGATCTCGCCACTCCTGATCTGGGTCATGGGCTTCGAGGCGGCCAAGGCCGGCAAGCTGCCGACGCCGGAACAGCACGCGGAGCTGAAGCGCCTGCTGCACGAGGCGATGGATGCCGGCGCCTGCGGCTGGTCGGCCCAGCGCATGCTGCCAACCGGGCCGTCGGCGGTGCAGCGCGACTATGACGGCTCAGCCATGCCGACCGACGTCATGCACGACGAGACCTGCCGCGAGCTAGCGCGCGTGCTGGCCGAGCGCAACGACGGCTTCGTGCAGATGCTGCTGATCTCCGGCGACAACGCCCGCGACCGCGCCTTCTACGAGGAGGTGGCGACCATCAGCGGCCGCCCGGTGATCATGAATGTCCTGCAGGCTTTCGATTACCGTCCCGAGATCCATCGCCGTGTCATGGCCTGGCTTAAAAGCTGTCGCGAGCGTGGCGTGCGCGTCGTGGCGCAGGGACTGACGACCGATGCGGGCTTCACCTTCACCTTCGAGGAATGGAACCTGTTCGACGATTCCCAGGCGTGGTGCGATGCCACGACCGGTACGCGCGCCGAGCGGCTGGCCAAGCTCGCCGATCCGGCGCGCCGCCAGGCGTTGCGCGACAAGTTGCCGGTTACGGCGACGGGGCCGCTGCCGCAGATCGCCATCGTCGGGCCGCAGCTCGAGAAGAACAAGAAGTGGCTCGACCACACGCTGGCCTATGCCGGCGAGAAGATGGGCAAGCATCCGGTCGACGTCATGCTCGACATGGCGGTCGAGGAGGATCTCAAGACGGAATTCTTTGCCGCCCCGCCCAACGGCAAGATCGAATACCTGAAGGAGCTGATCGACGATCCCTATGTGCTGTTCGGTGTCTCGGACGGCGGTGCCCACACCAAGTTCCTGACGGTTGGGCGCTATCCGACGGAAACCATCTGCAAGGTGGTGCGCGAGCACAAGATGCTGAGCCTCGAGGACGTCCATTGGCGGCTGTCGGCGCTGCCGGCCGAGGTCGCTGGCTTCCGTGGCCGCGGCCAGCTCAGGAAGGGCGCGCCGGCCGACATCGTGGTCTATGATTTCGACGGCTTGCGCGTGCTGCCGGGCGAGATCGCCCACGACCTGCCGGGCGGCGAATGGCGGCGTATCCAGCGCGCCGAGGGCTACAAGTACATCCTGGTGAACGGCGAAGTGACGATGTGCAACGGACTGCCGACGAACACCCACTCCGGCCGTTTACTGCGCCACGGAGTAGGCCGTGCTGAGTAAACCCGGCGATTTCCTGTCGCCGGAACAAGCGCGCGATCTCGGCGCTAAATCCAACCTCGTGGGCGCGTTGCTGATCCTGCATGCCTGGGCGCTGATCCTGGGTTCGATGGCGCTGTTCGTGTGGTGGCCGACCCCCTTCACCTTCCTGCTTGCCGTCATGGTGATCGGCGCCCGCCAGCTCGGCCTCGCCATCCTGATGCACGATGCGGCGCATGGATTGCTGTTCGCCGACCGCAGGCTGAACGAGTGGGCGGGCGCCTGGCTCTGCGCCTTCCCGGTATTCACCAGTCTTGCGCTCTATCGCCCCTACCATCTGACACATCACCGCCATACCCAGCAGGCCGAGGATCCCGACCTTGGGCTATCGGCGCCGTTCCCGATCACGCGCAAGAGCCTGCGCCGCAAGATCGTGCGCGACCTCACGGGCCAGACGGCGTTCCAGCGCCGCGGCGACCAGATCCGCCGCAGCATGGGCTCCGCCGACCTGCCACTCGCCATGCGGCCGGCCAATCTCGCACGCAAGGAACGCGGCGGCCTGATCGTCAATACAGTGTTGTGGGTGCTGCTCGCCGCGGCGGGATACTGGTGGCTCTATCCCGTGCTGTGGCTGCTGCCGCTCGCCACCTGGTATCAGCTGGTGAGCCGTATCCGGAACATCGCCGAGCACGCGGTCGTGCCGGACAACGACGACCCGCTACGCAACACGCGCACGACCTACGCCGACCCCGTCGCACGGCTGTTCGTGGCGCCGTACTGGGTGAACTATCACCTCGATCATCATCTGTTCATGTTCGTGCCGTGCTGGCGCCTGCCGGCGGCGCACCGGGCCTTGCTGGCCGGAGGCCATGGCGAGCGCATGGAACTCAAATCGGGTTATCGAGCCGTGCTCAAGGCAGCGACGTCGGCGGCCGTCGACTCGCGAGGCGGAAGCAGCCTGCGCGGCGCCCAGCACATCTGAAAAAGACGGTGGTACTGGCGAATGCACTTATTCGTATGATAATCTGCATGCTGTCAGCGAATTCATCATAGGGAGTAGTCGATGCTCAAGAAGATACTGGCCGTCCTCGCCGTTGCATTTCTGCTGGGTGCCTGCGAAGACGCGCCGCCGCCGGCACAGGCTGCCGCGCCGGCCATGCGCAATTTCCTGGTCTTCTTCGATTTCGACCGCTCAACGCTGACGCCGCGCGCCGCCGCGATCGTCAAGGAAGCCGCCGCTGTCGCCAAGGCCGGCCAGAACGCCCGCGTCACCTGCACCGGTCACACCGACACCGCTGGCCCCGCCAACTACAACATGGCGCTGTCGCTACGCCGCGCCAATACGGTCAAGGATGCACTGGTGCGTGAAGGTGTGGCGGCCACGTCGATTGCGGTCGTCGGCCGTGGCGAGGGAGTATTGCTGGTCCAGACCAAGGACGGCGTGCGTGAGCCGCAGAACCGCCGCGTCGAGATCGTGATCCAGTAAGGCGCAGGTTCGTTTGAAAAGAAAAAGGCGGCCAACAGGCCGCCTTTTTTTGTTCGCTTGTCCGCCCGCTCAGGGCGCCGGGCAGGGGAAGATGCTCATCTCCGGACCAAAATCGTACGGCGACGGCACCTGCTTGAGCGAGGACACTTCCCCAGTCAGCGCCCATTCGAAGGCGCGCAGTTGGCGGCCACAGAACTCAGGATCGACCGGGGCGCGGCCGGCCGTGCGGTTGGCGATCTCCGTCACCATGACATTGAAGTTCGCGCGCTTCTTGTTGGCGACCGCCTGCAGTTCCTTGGCGTTGCTGTTGAGCTCTGAGTTGAACTTGTTGAGGAAGTCCGTGTATTGCCGCTCGTAGAGGCGAACACCGCCGGCGCCCTGGCACTGCAGCACGCCGACCACGAGCGACTGCTGGGTCTGGCGCACGCGGAAGGCGCTGAGATCGGCCTCATTGTAGCAGATGGCACGAATGTTTCCGGCCGGCGGCAGCGGCGGGTTGGCTGCCTGGTAATCGGGGGCCGGCGGCCTCTTGACGGCAACGGCCGTCTTGGGCTTTTCGAGGGTACAGCCGCCGAGGGCTGATACGCACACCGCAAAACCCACCGCCAGCGCAATCTGCTTGATCATCCAAACACTCCAACGCCATGGCCGGAAAGCGAAAGCGGCTACAACAGATAGCACCCGCTTTCAAATGCCAATGCTGCACAGGGGTCAATCGTCGCGGAATGCGGCTTACTGGGGCGGGCAGGGAAAGACCTTCATCTCCGGCCCGAAATCGTAGGGCGACGGCACCAGAGAGAGTGTCGTCACGTTCGGCGTCAAGGCCCACTCGAAAGCGCGGTGCTGGCGCGGGCAGAATTCCGGGTCGAGCGCTGGCCGGCCGCCGGTGCGGTTGGCGATTTCGGTGACCAGCACGTCGTAGTTGACGCGCTTGGCCTTGGTAATGGTCTGCATCTGGCGGAAGTTGGCGCTGAGTTCGGGATCGAACTTCTTCACGAAGTCCGCCCATTGCTGCTGGTAAAGGTGTTTGCCGTCGGCCCCCTTGCACTGCAGCGTGCCCACGACCAGGGTCTGCTGCACCATGCGGACGCGGAAAGCGCTGAGGTCGGTCTCATTGTAGCAAATGGCGCGGATGTTGGCCGGCAACGGCACCGGCGCTGTGGGGGCCTGATAGTCGGCTGCGGGACCCTTGGCTGTTTCGGGAACCTAGCAGCTCGAGAGGACCAACGCCCCCAGGACGAGAATTGCCTTAGTGCAGGGCCTTGCCCAGCGCCTTGTCGAAAATTTCCAATCCACGGTCGATCTCGCTTTCCAGGATAGTGATCGGCGGCGCGATACGGAAAATGCCGAAGCCTCCACGTACAACGCTGGTCATCATGCCAAGTTCCAGACACTCGCGGGCCACGTTTTGTGCCAGTTCGGGGTCGGGCGTCTTGCTCCGCCGGTCCTTTACCAGATCGAGTCCGAGCAGCAATCCACGGCCGCGCACGTCGCCGATGCAATCGTAGCGTTGCTGCAGCGTTTGCAGGCCTTCCTTCAGGCGCGCGCCGAGTACGGCGGCCCGTTCGGTCATGCGATCGCGCAGGATGATCTCGATCACCTTGATGCCGACGGCGGCCGGCAGCGGGTCGGAGGCATGAGTGGTGTAGAATAAAAATCCGCGTTCGGCCGCCACGTCCTCGATCTCGGGCGTGGTCAGCATGGCGGCGAGCGGCAGGCCGGCGCCTAGCGTCTTGGATAGCGTCAGATACTCCGGCACCACGCCGTCACGCTCGCTCGCGAACAGCGTGCCGGTGCGCCCCAGTCCGGTCTGGGCCTCGTCGAATATGAGATGCATGCCGCGGGCGCGGCATTTCTCGGCTACGGCGGCGACGTAGCCTTCCGGCGGCTCGAGCACGCCGCCCGAGCTCAGGATCGGCTCCATGATGCAGGCCGCGAGCGAGCCGCTCGACTGGCGGTCGACCAGTTCGAAGCCCATCTCGAGTTCCGAGCGCCAATCGTAGTTTCCCCGGTCGTCGATGAAGCGAGAGCGGTAGGTGTCGGGCGCCGGCAGTGCGAAGGAGCCCGGCATCGCCGGCCCGTAACCCGGCCGGCCGTTCGAATAGGTCGCCGACGAGGCGCCGCCGGTGACGCCGTGCCAGGAGCGGCTCAGGGCGACGATTTCGTAGCGGCCGGTCACCAGCTTGGCCATGCGCAGTGCCGCCTCGTTGGACTCGCCGCCGGTCGAGATCAGCAGCACGCGGTCGAGCTTGCCCGGCGAAATTTCGGCCAACAGGGCCGCCAGGTCGACGACCGGCCGCGACAGGATGCTCGAATAGAGATGATCGAGTTCGCCGATGCTGCGGCGCACGACCTCGACGATCTCGGGATGGCTGTGGCCGAGGATGGCGCTCATCTGGCCCGACGTGAAATCGAGGATGCGCCGGCCGTCGGCGTCGGTGAAAAAGTTGCCGTCGGCGCTGGTGGCGATGATCGGCGCGAAGGTCCCGCCGTAGCGGACAAGGTGGGCGCGAGCCTTGGCCCAGAATTCCGGGTCGGCATTACTGGACACTTGGAAACTCCTCTTCGCCGTCAGCGTAGCAGGGCGGCGCGCAGCAACGGAAGGCGGTCGTTGCCGAAGAACATGTCGTCGCCCACGAACATGGTGGGACTGCCGAAGCCGCCGCGGGCGATCAGCTCGTCGGTATTGGCGCGCAATCTCGCCTTGCAGGATTCGGTTTCGATTCCGGCGAAGAAGTGCTGACGCTCGATGCCGGCCCTGGCGGCGATGTCGGCCAGCACCGCCTCTCGCGAGATGTCGAGGTCGTCGCCCCAATAGGCCTCGAAGGCTGCGGTGGCGTAGGGCACAAGCTTGCCAAGGTCGAGCGCCACGAAGGCGCCGCGCATGCACTTGACGCTATTCACTGGGAAAACCTTGGGCGGAAAGACGATCCGCAGGCCGTAGAGCCGCGCCCAGTCGCCGAGATCCTTCAGCATGTAGCCCTGCTTGCGCGGGTTGGGCTTGGCGCGACTGTCGTAGACGGTCTGGTTTACGGCATTGAACACGCCGCCGACCAGGATCGGCTTCCAGGCGATTTCCACGACCAATTCGGCGGCGAGCAGCTGGACGGCGTGGAAGGCGAGGTAGGTCCACGGGCTGGAACAGTCGAAATAGAAGTCGATTGAGCGCGCCATTTCGTCTCTCCGGCCCGGCGTTTGCTTGTCGCAGCTTCGTGAGAAGCGTAAATTACAATGCCATGACGGTAGCGGCTGATCAGCCCCTCAGGAACACCCGCGGGAAAATAGCGATTGTCGTTCACCAGGAGCATTCCCGGCCCGGCCGGGTCGGTGCCCTGCTCGAACAGCGTGGCTACGAACTCCATCGTCTTTGCCCCAATCTCGGCTGCGAACTGCCCGAGGACATGTCCGATTATGCCGGCGTGGTGATCTTCGGCGGGCCGATGTCGGCTAACGATTGCGGCACTCTGGCCGGCATCAAGTGTGAGCTGGAGTGGATTCCCAAGGTGGTGGAGGCCGGCGTGCCCTTTCTCGGCCTCTGCCTCGGCGCCCAGCTGCTGACCCGGGCGCTCGGCGGCACGGTCGGCCCCCATCCCGACGGCCATGTCGAAGCAGGCTACGTGAAGATCGAGCCGACCGAGTCGGGCCGCGCCTGGATGGGCGCCAAGCCGATGCAGGTCTACCAGTTCCATCGCGAGGGCATGGAGATCCCCGGCAGTTGCGACCTGCTGGCCAGCGGCGAGGACTATCACGTCCAGGGCTTCCGCTACGGCGAAAGCGCCTTCGGCTTCCAGTTCCACCCCGAGGTGACGCTGGAGATGAAGGAGACCTGGACCCTCAAGGCCACCCAGCGGCTGAAGAGTCCGGGCGCCCAGCAGCGCGGCGTGCACCTTTCCATGCACACCCTCTACGATCCGCCGATGCACCGCTGGATCGACGGCTTCCTGGACCGCTGGCTGGCCACCCACACCGACTATCAGGGCTGACGAGACGGTATCGGGGCACCCCTGCCCCTGGGGGGTGGGTGAGAAAGTGAGACAATCGCGAAAAATGCCGATGCCACCTGCATCGGAAGTGTCTCACGCGCGTGAGACTCGGGTGAGACAATCGCGGTCCTGTTCCTCCTGCGGCGCCCGCCGGGCGCGTGCGGTGGTTCGGCCTAGCCGCATGGGCTAGGCTTCCAAAATCAACGGGAGACGCAATCGATGGGCGCTTTGATTTTCGTCGGAGCCTTTGTGCTGGTGGCGCTGGTGCTGATATTCGCCGGCGTCAAAACAGTGTCGCAGGGCACCAACTGGACCATCGAACGCTTCGGGCGCTACACGCGGACCCTGGCGCCCGGCCTGCATTTCATCGTGCCGTTCATGGATACGGTCGGCCGCAAGATCAACATGCAGGAAAACGTCCTCGACATCCCGCCGCAGAAGGTCATCACCAAGGACAATGCCAGCGTCCAGGTCGATGCTGTGGCCTTCTACCAGGTGACCGACGCGGCGCGCGCCGCCTACGAGGTCCAGAACCTCCACCTCGCCATCACCAACCTGGCGCTGACCAACATCCGCAGCGTCATGGGCAACATGGCGCTCGACGAGGCTCTGTCCAAGCGCAACGACATCAACAACACCCTGCTGGCGGTCATCGACCAGGCGACCAGCCCGTGGGGCGTCAAGGTGCTGCGCATCGAGGTCAAGGACATCGCGCCGCCCGACGACATCGTGGTCGCCATGGGTCGTCAGATGAAGGCCGAGCGCGAGAAGCGCGCCACCATCCTCGAGTCCGAGGGCGTGCGTGAATCCTCGATCCAGCGCGCCGAGGGCGAGAAGCAGTCGGCCATCCTCACCGCCGAGGGCCGCCGCGAAGCGGCGTTCCGCGACGCCGAGGCGCGCGAGCGCCTGGCCGAGGCCGAGGCAAAGGCGACGTCGGTCGTGGCGGCGGCGATCGCCGGCAACGGCGTGCAGGCGACCAACTACTTCCTCGGCCTCAAGTATGTCGAGGCGCTGGGCAAGATGGGCTCCTCGACCAACGCCAAGGTCTTCTTCCTGCCCGTCGAGGCGGCGGGAATCATGGCGTCGATCGCCGGCATCGGCGAGCTCGCCAAGGAAGCTCAGGCGCGGGGTGTTGTAGCCGCCTCGCGCGGCTCCGTTCCGCCGGCCGGCTGAGCGATGATCGCCGCGCTGAAAATCGTCTTCTGGTACTGGTGGGCGGTCGCCGCGGTGCTGCTCGTCTTCGAGATGACGCTGCCCGGCGTGGTCTTCGGTTTCCTCGCGGTTGGCGCAGCGGCGGCGGGACTGGTTCTGCTGGTTGTCTCCGACACGCCGCTCGAAATGCAGCTCGTGGTGTTCGCCGTCGTGTCGGCGGCGTCGGCTCTTGTGCTGCGGCCGGTGCTGCGCCGGCTGCAGGCAGTCCGCGTGGGCGAGGGCAGCCTCAACGCACGTGGCGACAGCATGATCGGCAAGGTGATCGTCCTCGACGCACCTATCCTGGCTGGCCGTGGCCGTGCGAAGATCGGCGACGGCAGCTGGACCGTGGTCGGTCCCGACATGGTGACCGGCGCCAAGGTGCGGGTGGTCGCCGTCAACGGCACGGAATTGAGCGTCGAGCCGGCGCCCTAGTTTCGTAAGGCAAATCTGCAGGGCGTCACCGTCATTGATGAAGGTTGTATATACTTAACCAATCGGTTATGTATGGGGCCGGATCGACGAAAGGTGCAGGCATGAAGGTCTCGTACGGTTGGGTCGTGGTCGGCGCCGGCATGATGACGACCTGCGTCGGCATGGGCGCGATGTTCTCGCTGGCGGTGTTCCTGCAGCCGATGACGGAGGCGACCGGCTGGTCGCGCACCGGCGTGTCGACCGCCATGACGCTGGTGTTCCTTGCCATGGGCGTCGCGGGCTTCGCCTGGGGCGCGCTTTCCGACCGTTACGGCGCGCGCGCCGTCGTGCTGGCCGGCGGGCTGCTCGAAGGCCTGGGCCTCGTGCTGGCGAGCCGCGCCGAGAGCCTGATCGAATTCCAGCTCACCTTCGGCATCATCGTCGGCATCGCCGGCGGCGCCTATTACGCGCCGCTGATGGCGGTGGCTTCAGGCTGGCACGAAAAGCACCGCAGCCTCGCCGTGGCGCTGATCTCTGCCGGCATGGGCGTAGCGCCGCTGACCGTGGCGCCGTTCGTGCGCTACCTCATCACCGCCTACGACTGGCGCACCGCCATGCTGATCGTCGGCTGCGCCGTCTGGGCCATCCTCGTGCCGGCAGCGTTTCTGGTGCGCACGGCGCCGGTCGCTGCCGCGGCGCCGGCCGGCAAGGGACCGGCTGCCGCTGCGCCCGGCGCGGGCTTCACCGCGGCTCAGGTTTTCCGCACGCCGCAGTTCCTCGCCATCGCGCTCACGCACTTCGCCTGCTGCGTGGCGCATTCCGGCCCGATCTTCCACATGGTGACCTACGCCATCGGTTGCGGCATCGCGCCGATGGCGGCGGTCAGCGTCTATGGCGTTGCCGGTCTCGCGGGGCTGGGCGGGCGACTGCTGCTCGGCATCGGCGCCGACAGGTACGGTGCCAAGCCGGTGCTGGTAAGCGGCTTGATCGTGCAGGCCTGCGCCGCCGGCGCCTACATCTTCGTGAGCCACCTGGGCGAGTTCTATGCGCTAGCGATCGTGTTTGCCCTGGCCTACGGCGGCGTCATGCCGCTCTACGCCATCCTGGTGGGCGATTATTTTGGATTGAAGATCATGGGCACGGTGTTCGGCGCGGTCTCGGCGGCGGCGAGCATCGGCATGGCGCTGGGACCGTGGGCCGGTGGCATGATCTTCGACACCTTCGCAGGCTACGGCTGGCTCTATATCGGCTCGTTCGGCGTCGGACTCGGCGCCGTGGCGATCGCACTCACCTGCCGGCCGATGCGGGCGACCGTTCCCAATGTCCTGGCGGGAATGGCCGCGCGGCCCGCGGCCGTTAACCCCCGATAAGCTTCTTTTCCATCATGCAGTGGATGCCCTTGTTGCCATCCACCGTCTGCGTCACGTGCAGGTCGCCTTTGAGGCTGCACAGCATATAGGCGTCCTCCGGCTTGAGGCCGGTCTTGGCGGTGATCAGCCGGATCATGTCGCGCAGCGCTTCCTTGGCGGCGTCGTCGAGGTCGGGATCGAAGCCGTGGGTGATCCAGTGCGTCGCCGTCTCGGCGCGCGGGTTCACCAGCTTCATGTCCTTGCGCACGGTGAAGCGGAAGGTGCCGGAGAGCGAGGTTTCGAGCGCGGTGAGGTTGACTTCGCCGTCACCCTGGATGCCGTGGCCGTCGCCAGTCGAGAACAGGCCGCCCGGCGCAAACACCGGCAGATAGACCGTGGTGCCGATGTTGAAATGCTTGTTGTCGATGTTGCCGCCGAAGGCGCGCGGCTCGACCGAGCTGCACTGGCCCCATTCCGGTGGCGGCGCCACGCCCATGATGCCGAAGAATGGCTTCAGCTCGATCTCGAGGCCCCACGGCATTGTGCAGACGCCGCGGTTGGAGTCGATGGGGATATGCGTCAGGCGGTAGAACTGGAAATCCTCCGGTAGCGTGCCGGCCAGCGGACGTTGCACGTTCCAGCCCCAGTTGGTGCGGAACTTGATGTCCAGGACCTCGACCGCCAGCACGTCGCCGCGCTCGGCGCCCTCGACATGGACCGGCCCAGTAAGGATGTGCCGCCCGAGATGAGGCTTCAGCGTGCTCAGGATGGTGCGGTGTTCGGGCAGCACATTCATCGGCGGCTGCGGCAGGATCTCGTTTGCACCCGAGACGCAATGGATGGTGGCGATGTCGCCCGACTTGATGCGCAGCTGCGGCTTCAGCTGGCTGTCGAAATAGCCCCAATGGCAGGTCTCCGGTGAGGAGTGCAGTTCGTACGTGGCCATTTCGATCCCCCTGAATCCGATATGTCCCATGCTATAGCCATGCCATGAACTATCGCCACGGCTTTCATGCGGGAAATTTCGCCGACGTCCTGAAACACGTGGCGTTGTACGAACTCATCCGGTTGCTGACGGCCAAGGACAAGAAGTTGTTCGTGCTCGATACCCACGCCGGTTCCGGAAGCTACGACCTGGCCTCCGACCTGGCGGTGCGCACGCGCGAAGCCGAGGCGGGAGTGACCAAATTGGCGGCAGCCGCGAAGGCCGGGGCGCCAGCGGCGGTCCTGCGGTATCTCGCGGCGGTAGCCGCCTACGATCGTAAATTCGGCGTGAAGCAAGGCCCGCCGCGCCACTATCCCGGCTCGCCGCGCCTGATCCGGGCAGGTCTGCGTCCTAACGATCGGCTCATTGCCTGCGAGATGCACCCGGCCGAGGCGCAGGCGCTGAAACGCGAGTTCGCCGGTGATCGCTCGGTCGACGTGCGGCAGGCCGACGGATACCACGCCATGAAGGCCATGCTGCCACCGTCGGAGCGGCGGGCGCTGGTGCTGATCGATCCGCCGTTCGAGGTGACCGACGAGTTCGACAAGCTCCTGCGCGCCGTGCGCCACGGGCTGCGCCGCTTCGCGACGGGCTGCTATGCCATCTGGTATCCGATCAAGGATGAGGAGGCCGTGGCTGCTTTCATGACAGCACTCGCTGGACCGAAGACGTTGCGCCTCGAACTGCGCGTGCCCGAGACGGCGCCCGGCCGGCTCACGGCGTGTGGGCTGCTGGTCATCAATCCGCCATGGAAATTCGAGGAGGCGATGGGTGAGGCGCTGCTGTGGATCGCCGGTGTGCTGGGTGGACGGGCTAGTGTCGTTGCGCCGCCAGCCTCGCCTCATTCCACCGCGCCGGCTCCGGCATCAGCAGGGTGATGAAGAAGGAGACGAAGCACAGCGCGGCGCCGGCCAGGATGGCGCCGGTGTAGGAGCCGAAGAAATCGTAGGCGTAGCCCGCGACCGGCGAGCCGAGCAGGGCGCCGAAGGCGACGCCGCTGTACAGCGCACCGATCACCGAGCCCAGCGCCTTGGGCCCGAAGAAATCGGCGGCGAGCGAGGGTGCGATGGCGACGAACCCGCCATAGAAGGCGCCGAAAACGAGGGCGAAGATGATCAACGCCCAGGCGCTGCTCGAGAATGACCAGACGATGAGCATCAGGCCGGCGCCGACATACATCGAGGCGAACGACAGGCGCCGGCCGAGAAGGTTGGTGACGCTGGCGAACATGAACCGGCCCACCGTGCTGCCGACGCCGAGCAGCACGATCAGCAGGACGCCGAAGCGCTCGCCGAGGCCGACGTCGCGAGCGTAGGGCGCGAGATGGACGAACGGCACAAAGAGGCCAAACGACATGAGCAGCGCGCCGATATAGGTCGCCCAGAACGGACCGGCACGCAGCGCCTCGCCGATGCCGAGGCCGGAGGCCACGGCGTGTGGCGCACCCGGCGCCACCGCATCGCCGTCGGGTGCCTGGCCATAGTGCTCGGGTCCGCGCCGCACCAGCAAGCCGGAGGCGACGGCGCCAATTGCAGTGAGGACGGCCAGTACGAGGTAGCTCGTGCGCCATCCGAAGAGCGCGATCAGTTCGTGGGCAAGCGGCGCTGCGATCAGCGTGCCGACGCCGACCTCGTCGGATTACTACTCCAAGACGGCGTGGACCGACCGTGCACCGCTCATGGTGCAGACCAGGATCGTCGATTCCTTCGAAAACTCGCACAAGATCGTCGCCGTCACGCGCGATTCGATCGGCATTCACGCCAACTACGTGCTGCAGCCCGACCTGCGCAATTTCGAGGCGCTCTTTTATTATGGCGCGCCACCGGTCGTACGGGTGCGGATCGTGGCCAAGCTGGTGCGCATGCCAGACCGCCAGATCATCGGCGTGGCTTCCTTCGAGCGCTGCGTACGCGCGCGTAGCGACAAGGTGCCGAAGGTGGTCGAGGCGTTCGACCAGGCGCTGGGCAGCGTCATGAAGCGGCTGGTCTCGTGGACGCTGCGCGCGGCACCGCCCAAGCTGCCGAGCGATTCGGCGCCCTACGACATCGAGAAGTTCCGTAATCCCGCCAATGCGATCGAAGACACTCTGGGCTGCCCCAAGGGCAACGACGCGTCGGGCGTGCCGGTCACCGGCGAGTAGCCTCGCCTCGTGGTGAGGTCGGGGCGTTACGCCCGATGCTTCACCAGCGACCAGGCAAGATCGGCCAGCACGCGTGCGCGATCGCCGTATTGCTTGGCCGTCTCCGACGAGGCGTTGCCGTCGAGGCCGCGCTTGTAGACGCCCTGGACGATGGCGGCGAGCCGGAACAGCGAGAAGGCGAGGAAGAACTCCCAGTCGGCAATTTCGTCGCGCTTGGTTCGGCGGGCGTAGGCCGCTAGATATTCCTTCTCGTTCGGGATGCCGAATGCTTTCAGGTCCATGCCGGCATAGCCGCCCGAGGCGCCGAAGCCCTCGCCGAAATGATACATCATGCAGTTGTAGCCGAGATCGGCCAGCGGGTGGCCGAGCGTCGACAGCTCCCAGTCGAGGACCGCGATGATTCGCGGCTCGGTCGGATGAACGATGGTGTTGCCGAGGCGATAGTCGCCGTGATTGATGCGCGTCTCGTCGCCCGGCGGGATGTTCGCCGGCAGCCATTTCTTCAGCATCTCCATCGACTGGACGTCGTCGGTCCGGGAGAGGTCGTACTGGCTCGACCAGCGCGCGATCTGGCGGGCGATGTACTGGCCCTCGCGGCCATAGTCGCCGAGGCCGACGGCGCGGTAGTCGACGTTGTGAATGCGCGCCAGCACGTCGTTCATCGAATCGAAGATCCTGCCGCGATCGGCCGGCGATATTCCCGGCATCTTCGGGTCGGCGATGACGCGTCCGGGCAGGAACTCCATCAGATAGAACGCCGTGCCGATGATGGAATCGTCCTGGCAAAGCGCATAGGGCTTCGGCACCGGCACGTCGGTATGGTCCGACAGCGCTTTGATCACGCGGTATTCGCGATCGACCTGATGCGCCGACGGCAGCAATTTGCCCGGCGGCTTCTTGCGCAGAACGTACATGCGGCCTGCGCCGTCAGTCAGATGAAAGGTTGGATTGCTCTGGCCGCCCTCGAACTGGAGGATCGCGAGGGGAGCCTTAAAGCCTTCGACGTTCTGCTGCATGTAGCGGGCAAGATTCGCCTCGTCGAAGGCGTGCGCTTCGCGTACCGGCGCGAGATTCGAAGGTAATTCGGACATCGTGGTGTTCCGCTTGTGGCGTGAATGAGGCCGCCACCTTCTAACGTTTCAAAGAAGAATTTTCGAGCAATGTTTCAGGGATGTTTCTGCGGAGAGAGGCGTAGCGACTCCAGGCGGCAATTTTCAGCCGCCGACATAACGCCCGAGGAGAGAATGTCCAAAATTCGCTACATCCCTTACGCAGTCCTGACGGCAGGCCTTTTCTTCGCCGGCAGCGCATTTGCCCAGACAACCTGGTATGACGCCCGTGAGGCGAACCAGCAGGAACGCATTCAGGACGGCCGTCGCGACGGCTCCCTCACGCGCAGCGAGTACAATCGCCTCGAGCAGGGCGAGCGCCGCATCGAGCGCTACGAAAACCGTGCCGAACGCGACGGCAAGATCAGCCCCGCCGAGCGTGCCCGTCTCGATGGCATGCTTGACCGCCAGAGCCGTGAGATCAACCAGCAGCGCCATGACGGCCAGACCGCCGACCGGAACGGCTGGAATCACAACGGCTCGGGCCGTGACGGATGGAGCCACGACCGCAACGGCTGGGGTCGCGACGGCGACCGCAACGCCTGGAACAACCGCGGTGGAGACCATGACCGCAACGGCAACTTCGACCGTCGCGACGATCGGCGTGACAACATGGCCGATCGGCGTACGACTACCCCGCACGATGGCACGACCGGTCGCGGCGATATGAATCGCCCGGACCGCGGCACGCACACCGGCCAGGCGCCCACGACGGGCACGACCAACCGTTGGAACGGCACGGGCCACGCCAACACGCACACTCCGGCGGTCACCACTCGTACGCAGGCCGCTACGTCGGCTACTCCGGCCACCCCGCGTACGCGCACGTCCACGCGGACCGCGGCCACCGGCGGCACCACGCAAAGCTGGGGCGGCGGTCACCGCTAATCGCTCCCGACACGACCGTTAAGGATGCCGGCGGCCTTCGGGTCGCCGGCATTACCTTGACCGGGATCGTCCGTTTCCAAATGTTTTCAATATGTTAATGGCCAATCTTCGATAGAAGTTCAGGCCCATTCCGTGTATTTTGCCGAATCAATGTTTGGCAAGCGACCCTCTTCCAAGCCGGCTGCAGCGCCCCGTGTTTCGAGGTTGCAGCCCGGCTATCGCGCCTATGCGATCGGCGACATCCATGGCCGTGCCGATCTGCTGGCCGAGCTGATCTCCGTCATCAAGACCGACGCCATCGTGCGCCTCGGTCCCGGCACCAATGTCGTGGTCTATCTGGGTGATTATGTCGATCGCGGCCCGCAAAGCCGCGAGGTCATCGACCTCATCCTCTCCGATCCATTGCCGGACTTCGCCGAGGTCCGCCTGCTCGGCAATCATGACGACACGCTGCTGCGCTTCCTCGAGGATCCGAGCATCGGCCCCACCTGGTCGAGCTACGGCGGCGACGCCACGTTGCTCAGCTACGGCGTGCGCGCGCGTCCCGATCTCGTCGGCATCGACCGCTACGAGGATATGCGCCGCCAGTTGCTCCAACTGATGCCGCCAGGGCATGTCGAGTTCCTGCGGGGCCTGTCCCTGTCCTGCGTCGCCGGCGACTATCTGTTCGTCCATGCCGGCGTACGGCCCGGGGTGCCGATCGACCGCCAGTCGCCCTCGGATCTGCTGTGGATTCGCGACGACTTCATCGACAGCCCGCTCGACTATGGATCGGTCGTCGTGCGCGGGCACACCCCGTTCGACCAGCCCGACGTGCGTCACAACCGGATCGGCATCGACACCAACGCATTCGCCAGCGGCATGCTGACCTGCCTGATCCTCGAGGGCGAGCAGCGCCATTTCCTGTTCACCGGCGCCACCGCGCAGGCGCCGGACGCAGCGGCCTAAGACGGGTAGTAGGGAGCATCATGTCCAAGAGCATTCTGGTGACCGGCGGCGCCGGCTTTCTAGGCTCGCACCTCTGCGAGTTGCTGCTCGCGCAGGGCAACGATGTGCTCTGCGTCGACAATTACTTCACCGGCAACAAACGTAATCTGGCGACGGTCCTCGACCACCCGCGTTTCGAGGTGATGCGCCACGACGTGACGTTCCCGCTCTATGTCGAGGTCGACGAGATCTACAATCTCGCCTGTCCTGCCTCGCCCGTGCACTACCAGCACGATCCGGTGCAGACGACCAAGACCAGCGTGAACGGCGCCATCAATATGCTGGGCCTCGCCAAGCGCACCGGCGCCAAGATCTTCCAGGCCTCGACCAGCGAGGTCTACGGCGATCCGACCGTCCATCCGCAGCGCGAGGATTACCGCGGCAACGTCAATCCGCTGGGGCCGCGCGCCTGCTACGACGAGGGCAAGCGCTGCGCCGAGACGCTGTTCTTCGACTACTACCGGCAGAATAAGGTGCGCATCAAGGTAGCGCGCATCTTCAACACTTACGGCCCGCGCATGCATCCCAACGACGGCCGCGTGGTGTCGAACTTTATCGTCCAGGCGCTGCGCGGCGAGGACATCACCATCTATGGCGACGGCATGCAGACGCGTTCGTTCTGCTACGTCGACGATCTGATCGCCGGCTGGCTGCGCCTGATGGACCACACGCCGGACGATTTCACCGGGCCGGTCAATATCGGCAATCCCAACGAGATGCCGGTGAAGCACCTGGCCGAGAAAATCGTGAAGGCCATCGGCGGCAAGTCCAAGCTCGTCTACCAGCCGCTGCCGGTCGACGATCCCATGCAGCGTTGCCCGGATATTAAGCTGGCGCGCGAGAAGCTGGCCTGGGAGCCCAAGATCGATATCGACGAGGGCCTCGCCCGGACTATCGCCTATTTCGATGAGACGCTGCGGCGCAACGCGCCGGTCGGCAAGGTCGGCCGCTAGACACCTACTGTGCGGCGACCTGGCGCGGCGGCGCGTTGACGATCGAGGCCTTGCCCGACGTCATCTGGTCGTGGATCCACTTGTAGGTCTTCTCCATGCCGTCCTCGAGACGGACGGAGGGAGCCCAGCCCAGCAGCTTCTTGATCAGGTCGTTGTCGCTGTTGCGGCCGCGCACACCCTTGGGAGCATCGAGCTTGTAGCGGCGCTTGAGCTTCACGCCGGCGATCTTCTCGACGATGTCGACCAGGCGGTTGATGCTGACCAGTTCGTCGCTGCCGAGGTTGATCGGCTCGATGATGTCGCTCTGGGCGATCTTGGTCGTGCCGAAGGTGCAGTCGTCGATATACATGAACGAGCGGGTCTGCTCACCGTCACCCCAGATCTCGATCTCGTTGGTCTTGGCGAGCTTGGCAGCGATAACCTTGCGGCAGATCGCGGCCGGGGCCTTCTCGCGGCCGCCGTCGTAGGTGCCGTCGGGGCCGTAGACGTTGTGGTAGCGCGCGACGCGCGTGGCGATGCCGAAATCCTCGCGGAAGTGACGGGCCATGCGCTCGCTGAACAGCTTCTCCCAGCCGTAGCCGTCCTCCGGCTGGGCGGGGTAGGCGTCCGACTCGGTGAGCGCGGTGAGGTCGGTGGTGGTCTGCTTGTCGGCGGCGTAGACGCAGGCCGATGAGGAATAGAAGAAGCGCTCGGCGCCGAATTCCTTGGCGGCCATCAGCATATGGGTGCTGGTCAGCACCGACAGCATGCAGTCGGCCTTGTGGGTCTCGATGAAGCCCATGCCGCCCATGTCGGCGGCGAGATTGTAGATCCAGCGCGCGCCCTTGGCGGCGGTGCGGCAGGGCTCGAGCAGCGACAGGTCGCCGACCTGGTTCTCGACGCCGGGCGTCTTCTGGTACCACTCGCCCAGCGGCTTGATGTCGACGGCGCGCAGCTTGGTGTGCCCCTGCTGCTGCAGGTAGTGAATCAGATGGCCGCCAATGAAGCCGCCGGCACCGGTCACGACCACGAGGTCATTCTTCGACATGAACTAGCCTTTCAAGCCTAACGAAGGTTCTTTTACCTGATTTTTCAAAGACTTGCGAGCCCGTTGCCCGGTATTTGCATCAGCGCTTCGAAACGGCTGGCGATGGCGCCGATATCGAAGGCGCGCTCGGCGTAGGCCCGGGCGCGGCTGCCCATCTGCTCGCGGGCGGCGCGGTCGTCAAGCAGCTGCTG
>CAMDQJ010000031.1 GCA_945905835.1 Asaia bogorensis | reverse complement strand
GGGCGAGGCCCGGGACATCGACCCGCATGCGGAAGATGCTGCCGCACGCGTCCGACGGGCCGCCGCGCGAGCCGGTGACGATGTAGAGATCGCGCAGATCGTCGCCGGCAAAGCACAGGCTGGTGACCATCGGCAGGGGGACCGCGATGTCGCAGCGGTGCGTGCCATCCGCGTTGAATACAGCGACGCGGCTGCCGTGGGCGTCGGCGACCCAGACCGAGCCGTCGGCCGCCACCTTCAGGCCGTCGGGCACGCTGCCCTCACCCAGTGACACGAACTGTCTCCACGGGGCGACGGAGCCGTCATCCCTCACGTCATGGACGCGCACCAGGGCGGCACGGGCGTCGCAGTGGTAGAGGCGCTTGCCGTCGGGCGAGAAGCCGAGGCCGTTGGTCAGCAGCACGCCGTCTGACAGCGTGCGCATGGTGCCGTCGAGGTCGATGACATGCAGGTGGCCGGGCCTGGGCGCCTCGCCGCCGAAGACGCGGAAGGCGAGCGAACCGACATAGATGCGGCCGGCCTGGTCGGTCGTGAGGTCGTTGAAGCCGGTGGCGCCGGGGATGGCGTCGAGCGAGAGCAGCTGATGCGTCGTGCCGTCGGCCAGCGAGACGCAGGCGATGTCGCGACCACCGACCACCAGGCCGCCCGCCTCGTGCAGCGCCATGCCGCCGATGCCGCGGCGCTTGGGGACCACCAGCGAGACGGCGCCGGCGCGATCGAGCAGATGGACGCCGCCGCCGATGACATCGCTGAAAAAGAGGCCGCGGGCGGGATCCCAGACCGGGCCCTCGATCAGGCCGTAGCCGGTGGCGACTTTCTGCATGAAACCTCCCTTTGGCTTCGACTAGAATAGCCGAAGCAACCCACGGGGAGGACACGGAACATGGCGATCTACGAACTCAGGACCTACACGCTCTATGTCGGCAAGATGGCCGAGGCGGTGAAGCTCTATCAGCAGTTCGGCTTCCCGGCGCTCGACAAGGGCGGCTTCGCCAAGAACCTCGTCGGCTACTTCCAGGGCGACACCGGCACGATCAACCAGCTCGTCCATCTGTGGAAATTCGCCGATGACGCAGCGCGGCGCGCCCACTGGGCGGCAGTCATGGCCGATTCGGCGTTCGTCGACGGCTTTGCCGCCAAGTTCCGGCCGCTGGTGATGACGCAGGAAGTGAAGCTGCTCAACGCCGCGCCGTGGGGACCGCACCCATAGAAGCTACGGGAAGGCCTGTGCCAGGGCGCGACGGGTGGCTTGCGCGCCCTCGACCGCGACCTCGGTCGGGGGACGCTGCCATTGCGTCGCGTTGGGCGCCTCGTAGCTGATGTAGCCGCCGTAGTTCTTCTCGGCGAGCATGCGGAAGAGATCGGTCCAGCGCACGACGCCCTTGCCGGGCGGCAGACGGTCGGTCGGCGGCGGCCCGTTGGGCGGCGCATCCGGCACGTCGCTGAACTGGACGTAGAAGATCTCCGCGCCCGGCACCTCGGCGAAGCTGCCGCCGGGCCGCCCGCCGCGCTGCAGGTGATAGGCGTCGAGCAACAGGCCGACGTTCTTGCGCCCGGCGCGCGCGATCAGGTCGCGCAGGATGTCGAGGCTGCTCACGATCGGATGCTGGAACTGGTACTCGAGCGCCAGCCGCAGGCCGAAGCCCGCTGCGATCTCACCCGCCCGCCGGATGTTGGCGACGGCTTCGTCCAGGCTCGCCGCGCCCGGTCCGATGGCGCTCATCGTCATGCCGCAGCCAAGCGCCACGGCATTCACGCAAGCCTCGCGGAATGAGGCGAACAGGCGTTCCTTGTCGTCGGGAGTGGCGAAGATCCAGCCGTATTCGACGCCGACGGCGCTCGCCGGCAAGCCGCTCGTTCGCACCAGATCGAGGACCGCTGCGTTGGACAGGCCGCGCTCGTGACAGCGCGTGAAGTCGACACGCCGCAACTCGACCGCATCGAAGCCGCCGGCCTTGGCGGCTGCGAGAGCCCCTTCGAGCGGAGTGGTGTCGACCGTCCAGGTGTGGAGAGCCAGGCCGCGGAACTTGTGCTGCACGGCCGATTAAATCCGCTGGTCCATCTCCAGCGCCGGCTCCGGCACGTCGACGCAGCCGATGATGCGCGCCGGCACGCCGGCCGCCGTGCAGCCGGCCGGAACGGATTCCAGCACCACGCTGCCGGCCGCGATCTTGGCGCAGGCGCCGATCTCGATATTGCCCAGCACCTTGGCGCCGGCGCCCAGAAGCACGCCGCGCCGTACCTTGGGATGGCGGTCGCCGCGTTCCTTGCCGGTGCCGCCCAGAGTCACGCCGTGCAGCATGGAGACGCCGTCTTCGACCACGGCGGTCTCGCCGATCACCACGCCGGTGCCGTGATCGATGAAGATGCCCTTGCCGATCACGGCGCCGGGATGGATGTCGAGGCCGAACAGGGCGCTTGCCCGGCTCTGCAGGAAGTGTGCGAGCGGCTGGCGGCCCTTCAGCCACAGCCAGTGCGCCACGCGGTAGGTCTGCAGCGCGTGGTAACCCTTGAACCAGAGCAGCGGGTCGAGATGCGAGGTGCAGGCCGGATCGCGGTCGGCCACCGCCACGATATCGGCTCGGGCGGCAAGCCCGATCGCCGGATCGGCGGTCAGCGCCTCGTCGAAGGTCTGGCAGATCAGGGCGGCGGGCACCTCGGTCGTGCCGGCGAGGCGGGCGAGGTGGTAGCTCAGCGCCGATTCGAAGCGAGGCTGGCTCAGGATGGTGGCGTGCAGCAGGCCGGCCAAAGCCGGCTCGGCTGCGGCGGCGGCCTGGGCGGCCTCGCGGATCTTGCTCCAGACCGGGTCGACAGAAGCCTGACGCGGTTCGGCCTGGTTCCTATTGGCTGCGCTATCCATGGCGCTTCTCCTTCGGCCTAGCGGTCCCTGAACCGCCGGTTTCGATACGACGCGCCTCCCTGGACGCGATTCTAAACTGGGAACGCCCGGCCGGCAAATCAACGGCCGGCGCGGGATTCCAGTTCCTTGATGAGGGCTTCGACATCGCTGCCATTGCGGCCGATGAAGGAGCTGAAGTCTGAGCGGCGGGTCATGATCATGCTGACGCCCTCGACCTTGACGTCGGTGATGCGCAGGCCCGCACCGCGGTCCTGCAGCTCCCATTCGATCTTGATCGGCGGGTTGCCGCTCGACTGGTTGAGCTTGCTGTCGACCAGGAAGATGCCGTTGGGACGGGTAACGACCCGGCCGACATCGACCGTCTGGCCGCCATACTGACCGAAGCGCTCGCTGTAGGCCCGCGCCTCGGAGGTCGCGGCGGCCTTGAGGAAGCGCGTACGCTGCTCCTCGTTGGCCTTGGCCCAGTAGGTACCGAGCGCCGACTGGCTCATGTAGGGCAGGTCGAAGCTGGTCAGCAGCATGGCCGCAAACGCCGCCTGACGGTCGGCGCCGGTCTTGGTCTTGACGATCTCGACGGCCTCGGTGGCCACTGTGGCGATGGTCTGGGCCGGATCGGCGGCCAGCGCCGGCAGGGCGAAACCCGCCGCGGCAACGCCGGCAAGGAACAGGGCAAGACAACGGGTCAGCTGCAGCACTGTTCGTTCCTTCGAGGCTTCAGGGAGTGGAGTTCTAGCGCACCAACGCGAGATTGTCGCGACGATCCAGTTCGCCCTTGGTGTCGGTCTTTTCGTGCTTCTGGCGGATCAGGTCGGCACGCCGCTGGGTGTAGGCGCTGCGCAGGGCGGCGTAGTAGTCGACGCTGTTCTTTTCGAGATCGTCGAGGGCGAACAGCGTGCGCGAACGCGTGTCGATGACGGTGGCGGCGGAGCGCGGCACCTGGAAATAGAGCGCATCGATGTTGAGCGCGTAGGTCAGGATGCGGAACGGATCGACGGCGTAGTCGGCCATCAGGCCGACCGCGTCGCGCGCATTCGAGGGACCGACCAGCGGCAGCATGAGATAGGGTCCACCATTCTCCGGCTGGACGCCCGCCCACATGCCGATGGTCTTGCCGGCGTCTTCCTTGTACTTCGGCATGCCCATTGCGCTCGCCGCGTCGAAGATGCCGACGATGCCGATGGTGGTGTTGACGACAAAGCGCGCCAGCGAGGTGATGGCGCGGCCCGGCTCGCCCTGGAACACTTCGTTAATGGCGTTGACCGGCTCGCCGAGATTGTCGAGCACGTTGCGCACGCCGCGCTGGCCACCCGGCGGCACCCAGTCGCGATAGGTGACGGCGATCGGGCGCAGCAACAGGACGTCGACGGCGCGGTTGAGCGAGAAGATGAATCGGTTGGGAGTCTCGATCGGGTCCCAGGGCTCGGAGGCCCCGGTATCGGTCGATGCGCATCCCGCCATCATGGCGCCAGCCACCATGACCAGAATGACGGAGTGGCGAACCATGCCCGCCATCGACTTAAACATACCTGCGGCCATTGACGTCCAACCTCGAGCGGGCGACCGGCCTCCCTGAACACGGGGGCCAAATGCTTGAACGGGCTTGTTTCACCGCGCTTGGAGGGAGTGTTGCACAGGAACACTGCAGTTTGAAGTGCATAGGCTAAACCTGTTCCGCCTGTGGCGCAGCAGCCACATCTGGCCCATGGGATTAAGGCACTTGCTAATATAACGATATGCTTATATACAACATCCATCGATCAGCTTCTGACCCTCCTGCGGGCCGCCGCCGAAGACACCCGTTTGCGCGTCCTGGCGCTGGCGGCGCGCGAGGATTTGACCGTTAGCGACTATGTCCATGTGCTGGGCCAGAGCCAGCCGCGGGTATCGCGCCATCTCAAGCTCCTGGTCGAGGCGGGACTGCTCGAACGCTTCCGCGAGGCGCAATTCACCCGCTTCCGCCTGGTAACGGCGGGCGATGGTGCCACCCTGGTGCGCGAGTTCATCCGCCGCATCGATCCCAAGCATAGCCGCGTCGCCGCCGACCGCGCCCGCCTCGAGGCCCTGCAGCAGCGCCGCCAGACCGCCGCCGTCCGCTTCTTCCGCGACAATGCCCAGCGCTGGGATGAACTGCGGGCACTGCACGTCGCCGACCGCGAGATCGAACGCGCGCTTGCCCATTACCTCCCCGTGGGCGCCCGCAGACTTCTGGACATCGGCACCGGCACCGGCCGCCTGCTCGAAGTGCTGGCGCCCAAGGTCGAAGAGGCGGTAGGCGTCGACCAGAGCCGCGAGATGCTGGCGCTGGCCCGCGCCAACCTCGCCCGAGCCGGCATCGACAATGCCGACGTCCGCCAGGCCGACATGTATGCCCTGCCCTTCGAGGCCGGCGCCTTCGACGTCGTCACCATCCACCACGTCCTGCATTACGCCGACGATCCGGCGGCTGCACTGGCCGAGGCCGCCCGCGTCGTGCGTCCCGGCGGCATCGTGCTGGTGGTCGATTTCTCGCCGCACGATCTCGTCGAGCTGAAGCGCGAGCACGCGCACGTCCATCTCGGCTTCGCCGACAACCAGGTCCAGGGCTGGCTGCGCAGCGCCGGCCTCAATCCGCTGGAGCCCATCCACTTCCCCGGCCGCCGCATCATGACCGGCATCTGGCGCGGCGAGCGCGAGCTCGGCGTCCGCCCCGGCCGTACCACCTCCCTGTCGCACGGAGCCTTACGATGAGTCCCGACACTGGCCCGCTGAGCGTCAGTTCATCCGCAACAGAGTTCCCGGCCCGCGCGCCGCAGCGGCTGCGCGCGTCGTTCGAGTTCTTTCCGCCCAAATCAGAGGCGATGGAAAAGAACCTGTGGGATGCCGTGACCCGTCTGGCGCCGCTTCGGCCAACGTTCTTCTCGGTGACCTATGGCGCCGGCGGCTCGACGCGCCAGCGCACCCACGACACCGTGGTGAGCCTGAAGAAGAAGACGGGCATCGACCCGGCCGCCCATCTCACCTGCGTCGCCGCGACAAAGGGCGAGATCGACGACGTGGCGCGCGCCTACTGGGACGCCGGCATCCGCCATGTCGTGGCGCTGCGCGGCGATCCGCCATCTGGCATGGGCGGCAAGTACACCGCCCATCCGGGAGGCTACGCCAATGCCGCCGAGCTGGTGGCCGGCCTCAAGAAGATCGGCGACTTCCAGATCAGCGTCGCGGGCTATCCCGAGAAGCATCCCGACTCGCCCGACGCCAAGGCCGACCTCGAGAACCTTAAGCGCAAGGTCGATGCCGGCGCCGACCGTTGCATCACGCAGTTCTTCTTCGAGTCCGACGATTTTCTGCGCTTTCGCGACCGCGCCGTGGCAGCCGGCGTCAACACGCCGATCGTACCGGGCGTCATGCCGGTCTCGAACTTCCAGGCGGTGACGCGCATTGCCGGCCTGTGCGGCGCCAAGGTGCCGGCGTGGCTGGCCGACCTGTTCGACGGCCTCGACGACGACCTCGAAACCCGCCGCATGATCGCCGCCACCGTTGCCGGCGACCTCTGCCGCCGCCTGCAGAGCGAGGGCGTGGACCAGTTCCATTTCTACACCTTGAACCGCGCCGACCTGACGTTCGCGATCTGCCACCTGCTCGGAGTGCGGCCGCAATGACCCGCGCCGAAAAAGCCCGGCAGCTGCGCGAGGCTGCCGAGGAACGCATCCTGGTGAAGGACGGCCCCTACGGTTCGATGATCCAGAGCTACAAGCTCGACGAGGACGGCTTTCGCGCCGGCCGCCTCTTCGAAGGTAAACTTGGCAACCACGACCAGAAAGGCAACAACGACCTTCTGAACATCACGCGGCCGGAGATCATCACCGAGATCTGCACGAAATATCTCGAGGCCGGCGCCGACCTGGTGGCGACCAATACCTTCAACGCCAATGCCATCAGCCAGGCCGACTACGGCATCAGCGGCATGGCGCGCGAGATCAACCTCGCCGCCGCCAAGATCACGCGCGCCTGCGCCGATGAATTCACCGCCCGCGATCCGGCCAAGCCACGCTTCGTCGTGGGTGCGGTCGGCCCGACCAACAAGACCTTGTCGGTCTCTCCCAACGTCAACGATCCCGGCTACCGCGCCGTCTCGTTCGACGAGATGAAGGGCATCTACCGCGAGCAGATCGAGGGGCTACTCGATGGCGGCGTCGACTTCATCATGATCGAGACGGTGTTCGACACGCTGAATGCCAAGGCCGCCATCGTCGCCGCCGACGAAGCCGCCGAAGCGCGCGGCGAAGAGCTGCCGGTCATGGTGTCGATGACGCTGACCGATCTCGCCGGCCGCAATCTCTCCGGCCAAACCGTCGAGGCCTTCTGGCACTCGGTTCGCCACGCCAAGCCGCTGACCATGGGGCTGAACTGCAGCTTCGGCGCCACCGAGCTGCATCCCTACGTCAATGCGCTCAATCCGCAGGTCGACGGCCTGGTCTGCGTCTATCCCAACGCCGGCCTGCCCAACGAGCTGGGCGAATATGACGAGCCGCCGCACATGACGGCCAAGCTGGTCAAGGGCTGGGCCGAGAACGGCTGGCTGAACGTCGTCGGCGGCTGCTGCGGCACGACGCCCGAGCACATCCGCGCCGTCGCCGAAGCCGTGCGGGGCATCAAGCCACGACAGAAGCCGTCGGTGATCCCGGCGCTGCGGCTGTCGGGCATGGAAGCAGCGAGCTTCTTCTGATGTCCGGCGAACAGGTCAAAGAGACGCGCGCCACCTTCATCAACATTGGTGAGCGCACCAATGTCACCGGGTCGGCGCGGTTCAAGAAGTTGATCCTGGAAGGCGACTACACGGCCGCCGTCGAGGTCGCACGCCAGCAGGTCGAGAGCGGCGCCCAAATCATCGACATCAACATGGACGAAGGCCTTTTGGACGCCGAGCTGGCGATGGACACGTTCCTGAAGCTGATCGCGGCCGAGCCCGACATCGCGCGCGTGCCGATCATGATCGACAGTTCCAAATGGAGCGTGATCGAGGCCGGCCTGAAGTGCGTTGCCGGCAGGCCGATCGTCAATTCGATCTCCATGAAGGAGGGCGTCCAGTCCTTCATCGACCATGCCCGCAAGGTTCGCCGCTACGGCGCCGCGGTCGTGGTCATGGCTTTCGACGAAAAGGGCCAGGCCGACACCAAGCAGCGCAAAGTCGAGATCTGCGCGCGGGCCTACGACATCCTGGTGAACCAGGTCGGCTTCCCGCCCGAGGACATCATCTTCGATCCCAATATCTTCGCCGTGGCGACGGGCATCGAGGAGCACAACAACTACGGCGTCGATTTCATCGAGGCGACGCGCGAGATCAAGGCGCGCTGCCCGCATGTGAAGATTTCCGGCGGCGTGTCGAACCTCTCCTTCGCCTTCCGCGGCAACGAGCCGGTGCGCAAGGCCATGCACTCGGTGTTCCTCTACCACGCCATCCAGGCAGGCATGGACATGGGCATCGTCAATGCCGGCCAGCTCGAGGTCTACGACCAGATTCCGCAGGAGCTGCGCGACGCTTGCGAGGACGTGATCCTCAATCGCCGACTCGACTCGACCGACCGGCTGCTCGAGCTCGCGCCCAAGTACAAGGGCACCGGCGAGGCCGCCGAGGTGCAGGACGCCGAATGGCGGAGCTGGCCGGTCGACAAGCGGCTGGAGCATGCACTGGTCAAGGGCATGGACCAGTTCGTCGTCGCCGACACCGAGGAAGCCCGCCTGCAGATCGCGCGGCCGATCGAGGTTATCGAGGGCCCGCTGATGGCCGGCATGAACGTAGTCGGCGATCTCTTTGGCGCCGGCAAGATGTTCCTGCCGCAGGTGGTCAAGAGCGCTCGCGTCATGAAGAAGGCAGTGGCCCACCTGCTGCCCTTTATCGAGGCGCAGAAGACCGTGGGCTCGCGGCCCAAGGGCAAGATCGTCATGGCGACGGTCAAGGGCGACGTCCACGACATCGGCAAGAACATCGTGGGCGTGGTCCTTCAGTGCAACAATTTCGAGGTTATCGACCTTGGCGTCATGGTGCCGTTCCAGGACATCCTGAAATGCGCCAACGACAACAAGGCCGACATCATCGGTCTTAGCGGCCTGATCACGCCCTCGCTCGACGAGATGGTGACGGTTGCCGAGGAGATGACTCGCCAGGGCTTCCATCTGCCGCTGCTGATCGGCGGCGCCACGACCTCCAAGGTCCACACGGCCTTGCGCATCGCACCGCGTTACAAGGGCACCACCGTGCACGTGCTCGACGCCTCGCGCGCCGTCGGTGTCTGCTCGGCACTGATGTCGGAGTCGGGCTCGCAGGCCGAGGACTTCGTCACCAAGGTCGCGGCCGAATACGAGACCATCCGCATCGAGCGCGCCGGCGGGCCGAAGGAAAAGGTTTCTCCGCTCGAAGTCGCTCGCGCCAATGGCTTCAAGATCGATTGGTCTACCTACACACCGCCCAAGCCCGCCGTGTCAGGCACGCGCGTCTTCGCCGAATACCCGTTGCACGAGCTAATCGAGCGCATCGACTGGACGCCGTTCTTCCGCGCCTGGGAGCTGGCCGGCAACTACCCTGCGATCCTGGAAGATCCCGTCGTCGGCGACAGTGCCAAAAAACTCTACGCCGACGCACGCAAGATGCTCGAGCACATCGTCCGCGAAAAGTGGCTGACCGCGAAGGGCGTGGTGAGCTTCTGGCCGTGCCGCCGCGAGGGCGACGACGTCGTGCTGTTCACCGACGAGACGCGCACCAAGGAGTTGTCGCGGCTCTACTTCCTGCGCCAGCAGATCGAGAAGCGCGCGCCCCGCGCCAACATGTGCCTGGCCGACTTCGTCTCGCCGGAGGCCGACTGGATCGGCGGTTTTGCCGTGACGACAGGCCACGGCATCGAGGAGCACCTGAGGCGCTTCAAGGCCGACCACGACGATTATTCCGACATTCTGCTCAAGGCGCTGGCCGACCGCCTGGCCGAAGCCTTCGCCGAGCGCCTGCACGAGCGTGTGCGCAAGACGCTGTGGGGCTACGCGCCCGACGAGGCGCTGACCAACTACGAGCTGACGCGCGAGAAGTATCGTGGCATCCGCCCGGCACCGGGCTATCCCGCCTGCCCCGACCACAGCCAGAAGCCGGAACTATTCCGCCTGCTCAATGCCGGCCAGAACGCCGGCATCACGCTGACCGAGAGCTTCGCCATGATGCCGACCTCGGCGGTATCGGGTTACTACTTCGCCCATCCCGACGCAGCGTATTTCGGCGTGGCCCGCATCGGCCGCGACCAGGTCGAGGACTATGCCAGGCGCTGCGGCGTCTCGGTCGAGCAGACCGAGAAGTGGATCAGGCCGAACATCGGCTACTGATCCTGTGCTGACCTATGCCCTCGTCCTTGTCGTCGGCTACATCGCCGGCGTTTTGAGCGGCATCGTCGGCACCGGCGTCACCATCATCCTGCTGCCGGTACTGGTCTTCGCATTTGGCCCGCGCGAAGCCATTCCGATCATGGCGATCGTCGCCCTGATGTCGAACTTCGCCAAAATCACCTCATGGTGGAAGGAGATCGACTGGCGAGCCACCGCCGCCTATGCCGCCGGCGGCATTCCCGGCGCCGCCCTCGGCGCGCGCACCCTGCTGATCCTGCCGGAGCGGGCGGTCGACATAGCGCTCGGCCTCTTCTTCCTTGCCATGATCCCCGGCCGGCGCTGGCTCGCCGCGCGCAACTTCAAGATCGGCCTTTGGCTGCTCGTTCTGGCCGGCGCCGTCATCGGTTTCCTGACCGGCATCGTGGTGTCGACCGGCCCCATCAGCGTGCCCATCTTCACCGCCCATGGGCTGGTCAAGGGCGCCTTCATCGCCACCGAGGCGGCAAGCTCGCTCGCCCTCTACATCAGCAAGGCCATCACCTTCCGCACCTTCGGCGCGCTGCCGACCGATATCGTGCTGAAGGGCCTGATCGCGGGCTCCTCGGTCATGGCCGGCACCTACACCGCGCGCCTCATTGTCGAACGGCTGAGCGTCGCCACCTTCCAGCGCCTGCTGGAAGTCGTGATGCTGGTCTCTGGCCTCTCGCTGTTGTGGGCCGCTATTCGCTAGCTGGCGGCTTCCAGCTTGCAGCCACCGACGGTGATGCGATGCATCAGCCGGCGCTCACCGTGATAGTCGTTGGCTGCACTGTGCCAGGTCGCACGATTGTCCCAGAAAGCGATCGAGCCTGGCCGCCACTGGAAGCGGCTGGTGAATTCGGGTCGCGTCACATGGGCATAGAGATGCTGCAGGAGCGGCTTGCTGTCTTCCGCGCTCCAGCCCTCAAAATGGATGGTGAAGTCCGCGTTGACGTAAAGCGCTTCCCGGCCGCTCAGCGGATGTCGGATCACGGCCGGATGGACGACGTCGCCCACCTGGTCGCCATTGTGGAAGGTGAGATCGTCGCCCTTGCCCTGGCGCGCCTTGGTGCCGAACACATGCGCCGACGAATGCACCGCATTGAGGCCGCGCAACGTCCGCTTCAGCCCTTCCGACAATGTCTCGAACGCTCGGTAGATGTTGGCGAACGACGTGTCGCCGCCCTTCGACGGCAGCTCGCGCGCCACCAGGATCGACCCCATGGCCGGTATGGCGTCGTAGGTGTGATCGGTATGCCAGCCTTCGCCGATGTTCTTCTTCTGCTCCGGCTCCTTGCGGACCTCGGCGATCTCCGGATAGCCGGCGACGGGCGTGAAGTAGCGGTTGACGTCGATCGACCCCCAGCGCCGCGCGAACGCGATATGCTGCTCGGGCGTTAGGCTCTGGTCGCGGAAAAAGATGACGCCGTGCTCGACGAAGGCCTGCTGGACCTCGCCCCATTGCCGATTGCTCATCGACGTCACGTCGATGCCCAGCACCTCGGCGCCACAGCCGCCGGTCAGTTTGCGGACTTCCACGGTTTCGTAAGCCATGTCGTTTCCTCCGGTCGGCCCCAGCCTAGCGCGCCTGCACGCCCAGCAACAACAGCACGATCGACAGGGTGAAGGCGCTCAGCGCCGTCGAGATCACCACGGCGTTGGTGGCGCGGCCAACGCCGACACCGTAGAGCTGGGCGATCAGGTAGACGTTGGCGCCGACCGGCAACGCCGAGTTGAGCGTCGCGACCGTGAGCCACAGCGGATCGAGCGGGAAGACGTAGCGGCCGGTCAGCCAGACCATGACCGGCAGGACCAAAAGCTTGAAGAAGGTCGCCAGGGCCGCGGGCTGCCAATGCTCCTTCAACCCGACATGGGCGAGCGAGGCGCCGGCCATGATGAGCCCACATGGCGGCGCTGCGATGGAGAACGCCTCGAGAATGCGATCGATCACGCGTGGGATGGCGAGACCCGGCACGTGCACGGCAAGCTCTGCCCAGCCAAGCCCCAGGATAATCGGCGGGATGATGGGATGCTTCAGCATGGTGAAGGCGGCTGCACCCAGCTTGGCGAGCAGGCGTCCGCGCGCGCCCTGCGCCGCCGCCACTTCGAGGATGAACGACGACAAAGTCAGCATGACCAGCGAGTGGATGCTGATGATCATCAGCAGCGGCACCAGCCCCGCCGGCCCGAAGGCGTAGCTGACGAAGGGAATGCCGATGCCGACGCCGTTGGAGAAGGTGCCGGACAGCGCGAAGACCGTCTGGTCGCCGAGCTTCATGTCCATCGCCCGGCCAAGCAGCATCAGCAGGAAATAGAGCAGCAGGACCGCGCCGAAGAACACCAGAAGGATGGCGGGCTCCAGCGCGTCGAGCCGTACCGTCGCCGTCGAGCGGAAGAGCAGCGCGGGGAACAGCACGAAGAAGGTGACGTTGACCAGCCCGCGCAGGCCCTCGACCGACAGCAGCTTCTGGCCGAGGACGTAGCCCACCGCCACCATGCCGAATACCGGCACGATGATGTCGATGATGGCGTTCACGTGCCGCTCCGCCTTCGCGGCGGCGCGCTTAGGCCGCCATCGAGAGGTTGCTGTAGCGCGTCAGGTGATGCTGCTGATTGCCGAACATCAGGTCGATCATGGTCAGCCGCTTGAAATAGTGGCTGACCGAAAGCTCGTCGGTGACGCCCATGCCGCCATGCATCTGCACCGCGCTCTGGCCGCAGAACTTGCCCGACTTGCCGATCTGCACCTTGGCGCCCGACGCCGCCTTGCGGCGCACTGTCGAATCTGAATCGTCGATCTTGAGGCTCGCCATCAGGGTCATCGAGCGCGCTTCCTGGGCGTTGGTGAAGCAGTCGACCATGCGGTGCTGCAGCACCTGGAACTTGCCGATCGGCACGCCGAACTGCTTGCGCGTCTTGATGTATTCCAGCGTCGCGGCGTTGATCGCATCCATGCAGCCCGTGGCTTCGGCACAGAGGGCGACGATGGCGCGGTCGACCGAATCCTCGACCACCGGAAAGGCGCCGTCGACCTTGCCCAGCACCGCATCGGCGCCGACCGAGACCTTGTCGAAAGTGAGTTCCGAAGCGCGCAGCGAATCCTGGGTCGGATAGTCGCGACGCGTGAGACCCTTGGCCTTGGCGTCGACGACGAACAGCGTCAGGCCCTTGTCCTCGCGCGCAGCACCAGCGGTGCGGGCGAGCACGATGATATGGTCGGCGGCGGGCGCATTATAGACGACACCCTTCTGGCCGGAGAGCGACCAGCCGGCGCCTTCCTTGGTCGCCTTGAGCGACACGTCGGCCAGATTGTAGCGGCTCTGGCGCTCCAGCCAGGCGAAGGCGAACTGCTTCTTGCCCTCGATCATCGGCGCCAGCAGCGCCTCCTTCTGCGCCGCCGTCCCGGCCGCCGCGATCATGCCGCCACCAAGAACCACCGTCGGCAGGAACGGCTCCAGCACCAGGCCTTTGCCGAACTGCTCCAGGACGATCATGGTTCCGATCGGGCCGAAGCCGATGCCGCCATCTTCTTCCGAGAACGGAATGGCGAGCCAACCGAGCTCGGCGAACTGCGCCCAGTTCTCCGGCGACCAGCCGCGTTCGGTCGCGGCGATCTTGCGGCGGTTCTCGAACGCGTACTTGTCGCGAACGAAGCGCTCGGCCTGCTCCTGCAGCTGCTTCTGCTCATCGGAAAGGGACAGATCCATTTTTCTCCTCCGGAAACCTTTGTGCCTTATAGCCTCCGCTAGAGGCCAAGCACCATCTTGGACACGATGTTCTTCTGAATTTCGGTGCTACCGCCGTAGATGCTGGTCTTGCGCATGTTGAAATAGCGCGGCGCGGCGGGCGGCGCATGATCGGGACCGACCGGCGTCTCGTTGGTGTCCTGGAACAGCATGCCGGGCTGATAAGGAGCGGCGTATTCACCGACCGCCTCCATGGCGAGTTCCGCGATGCGCTGCTGGATCTCCGAACCGCGAACCTTGAGGATCGAAACCTCGGGGCCGGGCGCGCCGCCCAGCGCCATGGTCGAAAGCGCACGCAGCTCGCTCATTTCCAGCGCCTGCACCTGCAAATCGACGTCGGCGATCCTCTCGGCCATCGCCGGATCGTCGCTGATCGATCGCAGCATGCCGACGCCGCGCTTGGAGGACGGTACTTCGGCGATGCCGAGCCGCTCGTTGGCCAGCAGGAACTTGGCGCAGGTCCAGCCCTCGTTCTCCTTGCCGATACGGTTGGCGGTCGGGACCTTCACATTGTCGAAGAACACGTCGTTCACCGAATGGGAGCCGTCGAGCATGATGATGGGACGCACGGTGATGCCGGGCGTCTTCATGTCGATCAGCAGGAAGGAGATCCCTTCCTGCGGCTTGGCCGCTGGATCAGTGCGCACCAGGCAGAAAATCCAGTCGCCCCAGTGGGCGTAGGAGGTCCAGGTCTTCTGGCCGTTCACGATGTAGTAGTCGCCCTGCTTCTCGGCCTTGGTGCGGAGATTGGCGAGATCGGAGCCGGCACCAGGCTCGGAATAGCCCTGGCACCACGCCACATCGGAGGAGCGTATGCCCGGCAGAAAGCGCTCCTTCTGCTCGTCGGTGGCGAAGGTGTAGATCACCGGCCCGACCATCTTGACGCCAAACGGTATGATGCGCGGCGCGCCTTCTTCGGCGAGCACGTTCTCGAACAGGAAGCGTTGCGTGACATCCCAGCCCGGGCCGCCGAATTTCTTCGGCCAAGTGTAGGCGAGCCAGCCTTTGCGGCCGAGCACCTTCTGCCACACCATATGATCGTCGCGGTCGTAATGCCTACCGGAAAAGGTCTTCTCTCGGGTTGCGGGCGAGAGGTTCTCGCGCACGAAGGCGCGGACCTCGTCGGCGAATGCCTTGTGTTCGGGCTTGAGTGCCAGATCCATCTACAGCCCCAGTACCATCTTGCTGATGATGCCCTTCTGAATCTCGTTGGAGCCGCCATAGATCGTGGTCTTGCGCGTGTTGAAGTAGCGCGGCGCTGCGAGATGCGCATATTCCGGTCCGACCGGCGCCTCGTTGGTACCTTGCCACAGCAGGCCCGGCAGATACGGGGCAGCGTACTCGCCGACGGCTTCCATGGTGAGCTCGGTGATGCGCTGCTGGATCTCCGAACCGCGGATTTTGAGGCCGGACACTTCCGGTCCCGGTTGGCCGCCCTGCGCCATCGACGACAGCGCGCGCAACTCGGTGTATTCGAGCGCCGTCACCTGGATCTCGAGATCGGCGATCTTCTCGGCAAAGGTCTGGTTCTCGATCAGCGGGCGGCCGTTGTCCTGTTCGACACGCGCGATATCCTTCAGCGCCTCGACGCCGCGCTTGGACTGCGGCACGGCAGCGATACCGAGCCGCTCGTTGGCCAGCAGGAACTTGGCGTAGGTCCAGCCCTCACCTTCCTTGCCGATCAGATTGGCGAGGGGGACCTTCACGTTGTCGAAGAAGATCTCGTTAACCTCGTGGCCACCGTCGGCCATGATGATCGGCTTCACGGTGATGCCCGGCGTCTTCATGTCGATCAGCAGGAAGGAGATGCCTTCCTGCGGCTTGGCCGCGGCATCGGTCCGTACCAAGCAGAAGATCCAGTCGGCCCAGTGGCCCATCGTGTTCCAGGTCTTCGAGCCATTCACGACGTAGTGGTCGCTCTCTTTCTCCGCCTTGGTGCGCAGCGACGCGAGGTCCGAGCCAGAGCCGGGCTCGGAATAGCCTTGGCACCACCACACCGTGCTCTTGCGGATCGGATCGAGGTACTTCTGCTTCTGCTCGTCGTTGCCGAAGGTGTAGATCACCGGTCCGACCATCTTGGTGCCGAACGGGATGATGCCGGGCGCGTATTCCTCGGCGCAGATGTTCTCGAAAATGTAGCGCTGCGCCGGTGTGAAACCCGGGCCGCCATGCTTCTTCGGCCACGTGTAGACCAGCCAGCCGTGCTTCCCGAGCGCCTGCTGCCAGCGCATGTAATCGTCGCGGCCGAGGTGCTTGCCGTTCTTCACCTTGTCGCGCACGTCGATCGGCAAATTGGCGCGGACGAAGGCGCGCACGTCGTCCGCGAATTTGCGTTCTTCCGGAGTGAAAGCGAGGTCCATGAAACCCTCCCGGGCGGGCATTTTCGAGTTGCCGGATATTAGCGACGAGGCTGGTCGGGACAAGCACGGCCGTACCGGAATGCGGCTCAACCCGCCGCGAAGCGGAACAAGTTTACGTAAGGAATCGGTTACGTCAGGCCATATCGCTCCGGCGGCAAGGCAAAGACATTGCCCTGCCAATTTGTATCGCCGGCTTCCATTTTGGCGCGGTTTTCCTGCGCGACGCGGCAATAGAGTTGCACGGCCGCCCGATCGTCGAGATGCGCCACGTCCAGTCCAAGATGCAGCGCGAACAGCCGGCGCCGGAAGTCGCGCACGACCTCCTCGTCCCAGATCGACGCGTTCATCTCGGAATGCCCGGCGAGCGAGAAGGCGTGCAGGTTGCACGAGCCGATAGTGGCCCAAGCATTGTCGACCACCATGTGCTTGGAGTGCACATAGACAGGATGACGGCTTTCCCCATCCTGCTTCGCAATGCCGGCAAATAGAAAGTTGGGATAGCGTCCGAGCGCGTCGATACCCTCGAATCGCGGCCGCTGATTGGGGTCATGACGGGCGGCATAGACGTAGTCTTCGGGTTTCGCCGGAGCCAGCAGGACCACGTCGACACCGCGTTCCAGCGCCCGCACGAGGGGACCTGCCACGCTCATCACCGGGATGGCCTGGTTTTCCAGATAGATCGTGCGTTTGGCCGCATCGATCGCACGCTCGTACTGCTCCAGAACGGAGCGCTCTCCTTGCGCGACATCGAAGGCGTTACCGCCGGGCGTCGGGCGACCATCGCGATAGAGCCCGCCCTGGATCATCCGCTGGATCTGCACGATGCTCGAACCGCGCCGCCCGGAGGCCTGCACAGGAAAAGGAAGGACTTCTGCCGCATCGCAGTTCCAGCTTCCGTCTTCTTTCTCCCTTTCGCTCGCCTCATTCCAACGCTGGACAAAATTGTGATGGACGTCGGTGACGGCGGGGCCTTCCACCTCGAGATAGACGTTGTGAAATTCGAAGGAAGGAGCGCCTAGATTGGCACCGCCGACGAACGCCGACTGCAACGGCTGGCCGGCATCGATCACCCAGCTCTTCTGGTGTTGGCAAAAGACACCGACGGTTCGGTCCCAGCGAACTTGATGCGCGATCCGCGCTTGCCAAGAAGGTCGCGATCCGCCGACGAGCCGATGAACATGTTGGGACGACGGGCAACCTCGGGATTGGGACGCCACACGACAACGCGCACATCGACTCCCCGCGCAACGGCGCGATCCAAGGCGTCGAACAGCGAACCGCGCCCGTCTGGAAAGCAGAAATTGTCGGTATAAAAGGCGATGGTCAGCCATATGCTATGCCGGGCAGCGTCGACGGCTTCACCGATCCGCTGAAAAATCGGCCCACCTCCAATCAACATCCGCACCTTGTTGTCGGGACGTGCCGGATAGGATCCAGACGTCGCGAACGGAATGTACGGCGTTGACTTCACGACGGTACGATCAGCGCCTTGTTGGCCTTCAGTTTTTCGATCGCGGTATCACTCAGACCCGCCTCGCGCAGCACTTCCTCGCCATCTTCGCCGATACGCGGGGCGTGGCGGCGGAACTCGGTTTTGGTCTTCTCGAAATCGAGGGGGCTGGCAAAAGTCGTGATCGGCCCCTCGGTCGGATGTTCGCGGTCGGTAAAGAAGCCGGTGGCCTTGAGGTGCGGGTCGTCGAACAGCTCCTCCAGGGTGCGCACTGGCATGGCCGGGATGTCGGCCTTGTCGAAGGCCTCCAGCCATTCCTCTGTCGTGCGATGCTTCAGGAGCGAACCGAGCACTTGGTAGAGCTCGCTGAAATGCTTGGGCCGCTCGATGCGGTCGCAGAAGCGCGGATCCTTGGCGAGGTCGGGCCGATCGACGATCTCGAAAAAGGTGAGCCAGTGCGCGTCGGTATAGGGCAGCGCGCAGACATAGCCGTTCTTGGTCGCGAACGGATGGCGGAACTTGTTGATGATGCGGTCGTAGCCCATCGACCCGCGCTCGGGCCGCCACGTCCTGCCGAACAGATGCTCGGTCAGCCAGAACGAGGCCAGCGTTTCCAGCATCGGCACCTCGATCATCTGGCCCTCGCCGGTGCATTTGCGATGATAGAGCGCACCCAGCACGGCGATGCAGAGATGGAGCCCGGTGGTCTTGTCGGCGATCAGGCTCGGCATGAAGCGCGGCGCCTCGCCGTCGACGCGGCTCTGCAGCGAGGCGGCGCCGCTCACGCCCTGCACGAGATCGTCGAAGGCGGGCTTGTGGCCGTAGGGACCTTTGCGCGCGTAGCCCAGCGAATAGGCATAGACGATCGAAGGATTTATTTTCTTGAGGTCTTCGTAGCCCAGGCCTAGGCGCTCGATCGCGGCGGGCCGGCTGTTGTGAATGAAGAGATCGGCCGTCTTGATCATGTCCTTCAGCACGGCGCAGGCGGCGGGCTTCTTCAGGTCGAGGCAGATCGAGCGCTTGTTGCGGTTGGCCGCCATGTAGATCGGGCCCATCGACTTGTCGCGGCCCATGACGCCGCCCGACACGCGCAAAAGGTCGCCCTCCGGCGGCTCGACCTTGATAACATCGGCGCCCATGTCGGCCAGATGCTGTGTCGCGAACGGCCCCAGCAGCACCGCCGTCAGATCGATCACCTTTACGCCCGCAAGCGGTCCCGGCATTTCCGTCCCCTACCCAATCTTCATTGTCTCGCCGTCGGCGATCTTGTCCTGCTCCGACGGCGCCATCACGGCGATCGGAATGGTAGCCCATCCCATCTCGCGCGCCACGAGGACTCCGAGGCCGACGATCGCGTCCTCGCATCCCAGGACAATTCCGACAGGCGCGTTGCTGCCGTGCAGCAACTCGAGCAGCACCGCGCTCGACGAGGAGGAGCCGACCGGCTCGGCGATCATCAGTACGCGGCCCCGCACGCTCTCGCCGCAATGCGGCAGCGCCGGATCAGTGAGCTTTCCGCTGAACGGATCGACGCCGCCCCACAGCGACAACTTGGGCATCTTCAGGACACGGTCCTCGGCCGTGCCAGGCAGCATCAGCTTCATCGCCACAGGCCTTCATCGCGCACGAGGCGTCCCGCGACCGCCGTCTCGGCGCAGTCGGCCAGCGAGCCGTATAAGACGTCGGCGCCGGTGTTAGGCCGCGTGTAATGCGCGAACTTGCCGGAGTTGGTCAGCAGCAGGCCGGTGTTGTCCGGCAGGATCGGCGTCACCACGATGCAGGTGTCGGCCACGACCGTGAGGCCGCTCGATTACAGGTCAATTCCGGCTTTCGCCAACTCATCGAGCGTGTGCCGCCCCGTGCAGACATAGAATGGAATGGCAAGCTTTCTGCCTTTCAGCGCCACGAGCAGCCGCTCGAACTCGCCAAAGGAGAAATGCGGCGAGCCGACCGCGACGGCATCGACGCGATCGCCACTCATTGCGCGCGTCGTCGACAATCGATCGCGTGCCGCATGCAGCATCGCCCCCGTGAGCACGATGGTTCGGTGCACATCGGCGATATCCACCGGCTCAGGCGTGACACCTGCGACATGAAAGAGACCGACCGCGCCGGTCGATGCCGCCGCGGCGCCCATTGCCTTGAGGCGATCCTCGTCGATTTGCTGCGGCAGTCCCGTAAAGGCGACGATGCGGCCGCCGGCGATTTCTCCCAGCCAGGCGCCAAGCACCGGCCAAAAAGTGTCCTCGTCGACCAGACGCCGGTCGAGCGCGCTTGCATCGACATGCACCGTCGGGCGACGATTGTCGCTGAGATGCAAGCCGGTCTCCGGCGCGCGACCGGACAGCGCCGCGCAGATGTCCAGAAAATCGCCGTAGCGCTCGGTGCGCGCGCCGAGCACGGAATTGCAGAAGGCAACGGCGTTGCTTTCGCCCCAGGCGACATGCTAGCCGACCGCCGGACGGTGTCCCGCCTGGTAGGGCGCGCAAGTCCAGGTCGGCTGACAGCCCAGCGCCCGGTAGGCATCCATCATGCGCCTGGCCATTGCCGCGCGTTCCGGCGTCAAGCGCACACGGCCGGCGTGCAGAAGATCGAGCGCGCCGACATTGAGCGTCGTTGGTACCGCGACCGCGCCGCCGCCGGCCAAAAGCTTCTCGGCGAAGTGCGTACCGGAATCGCCGTGATAGAGGCAGCCGTCGATATGCGCCGAGGCGATCGGCACCAGCTTCGCCGCGCCCACCATGCGCGCGGTGTCGGCGACGATGCGCAGCGCCATGGCCTTAGCCGCACCGTCGCGGCCGGCGATGATGTCGCGCTCCTCGGATGCGAGTTGCACCATGCCGACACTATGGCATAGCGAAGCGTGTTGGGGCATGGTGCCGGCCTTCAACGGAGTGAAGCGTAAAAGATGCCCGGAGCGCTGGAAGGCCTGCTGGTGGTGAGCGTCGAGCAGGCGGTCGCGGCCCCCTATTGCTCGGCGCGCTTGGCCGATGCCGGCGCGCGCGTCATCAAGATCGAGCGCCCCGAGGGCGATTTCGCGCGCGGCTATGACGGCTATGTGTATGGCCTCGCCAGCTATTTCGTCTGGCTCAATCGCGGTAAGCAGTCCGTCACACTCGACTTCAAGAAAAAGGACGACCTCGCCCTGTTGCACCGCATGATCGGCAAGGCCGATGTGCTGATCCAGAACCTGGCGCCGGGCGCCGCCGAGCGTGCGGGCTTCGGTTCTGCCGCCATGCGGGCGAAGGACAAACGCTTGATCGCCGTCGACATCTCGGGCTACGGCGAACATGGCCCCTACAAGGACCGCCGCGCCTACGACCTGCTGGTGCAGGCCGAGAGCGGCATGGCGTCGATCACCGGCACCGAGCATGCGCCGGGCCGCATTGGCGTGTCGGCGACCGACATCGGCACTGGCATGTACGCTCACGCCGCCATCCTCGAAGCACTGATTGCGCGCGGCAAAATCGGCGAAGGCCGCAGCATCTCCGTGTCGCTGTTCTCCTCGATGGCCGAATGGATGAGCGTCCCTCTGCTCGCCAAAGATTACGGCGCCTACGACTGGCCACGGCTCGGCCTCACGCATCCAACCATCGCGCCTTACGGCGTCTACAGCACGGCCGACAAGGTGCCAGTGTTGATCTCGATCCAGAACGACCGCGAGTTCGCGCGGCTGTGCGAAGGCGTCCTCGACAAGCCAGGCCTCGAGAAGGATCCTCTCTACGCCACCAACAAGGCGCGCAACGCCCGGCGCGACGACACCAACGCGATCGTGCAGAAGAGCTTTGGCGCCCAAGGCTTCGAAACCCTGTCCGCGCGCCTGGACGCGGCGCAGATCGCTTGGGCGCGCGTGAGTTCCGTGGCCGATCTCTCGACGCACCCGCAGCTCAGGCGCACGGGCTTCAAGACCCCGAACGGCGAGGTCAGCGTTCCCGCTCTCGCCGCCTCATACACCGGTGAACCGGCACGGCTGGGCGACGTGCCCGGCCTCGGCCAGCACACCGACGCCGTGCGCCGCGAGTTCGCCGCCTGATGGATCGTTGGCTGACGGCGTTGCGGCTCGCCGGCTATGGCGCCGCCTATTTCTTCGCGGCCGGCGCCTTCATGAGCTACTGGCCGGTGTGGCTGAAGGATCGCGGTGTCAGCGACACCGAACTCGGCACGCTGTTCATGAGCCGCCAGATCGTCGGCGTCATCGCCACGCTCTCCGTCGGCTGGATCGCCCATCGGCTGGGCGGACCGAAGGGTGTGATCGTGACGCTGGGCATCGCCGCGCTGGTGCTGATCGGCGCCTACGAGTTCTCCCATACCTTCCTCGCGATCTTCGTCGTCACCATGCTGTGGGGGTTCGTTTGGTCGCCGCCGATGCCGCTCTACGACGGTGTACTGGTGACCGAGACCAAGCGCCACGGTCTCGACTATGCGCGCGTGCGCATGTGGAGTTCGGTCGCCTTCATCCTCGGCGCCTTCGTCTGCGGCGTCTCGGTCGACAGCCACGGTCCGTCATGGGTGCTCTACGTCGCGCTGGGCGGACTTGTCCTGCTTGCCCCCTTCGCGTTGTGGCTGCCGACGGCCGAGGCCCGTGCCCCGGGCGCCGACCGTCCAAAGGGGCCGTTCCGCGTCGCCACGCTGCTGCGCTCGCCGCCGTTCCTGTTGTTCCTCGTCACCGCCGGCCTCTGCCAGGCCAGTCACTCCGTGCTCTACAGCTTCGGCACGCTCACCTGGCGCGCCGCCGGCATCGACGATGTCACCATCAGCCTGCTGTGGTCCGAAAGCGTCGCCGTCGAGATCGTGCTGATGTTGTTCGGCGGCTGGCTGCTGGCGCGCCTCGGTCCCTGCGGCTTGCTCGCACTCGGGCTCTCTGCCGGCATGGTGCGCTGGACAGCCATGGCCTTCACCACCGACGTGACGGCCCTGGTTTTCCTGCAGGCGCTGCATTCCTGCACCTTCGCCGCCTGCCATCTCGGCGCCATGGCCTTCCTGCAGCGCGCCCTGCCGCCGACCGGCGCGGCCATCGGCCAGAGCCTCTATTACGCGCTCGGCACCGGCGCCATGCAGGCGCTGGTGTTCCAGTTCTCCGGCCAGCTCTATTCCGCGTTTGGCCAGCGCGCGTTCCTGGGCATGCTGGGCGTCAGCTGCGTCGGCATGCTGGCACTGATCCTGTTGTCACGCCGCTGGCACGGCGGGCTTTTAGTCGAGGCGCACTAGCGCGAGCGGCCGCGCCCCGTCACCGGCCAGATTTCGACCAGCGTGTCGCCCTTCACGATATGGTAGGCCTCATAGAGATTGACCGTCGGGTCGCAATGCGGCGGTACCAGGATCACCTGCTCGCCGAGCGCTGGCGCCGCCTTGCCCTCGGGCGCGACCACCGCCAGATGCTCGTCGCCCATGAAGCGCGTGGTGGCGCCCTCGACGGCGCCCTTCAGGATCATCGGCGGCCCCTTCTCGGTCGCCATCGCCTTCAGCCCGGCATCGACCGTCACCATGCCCGGCGTGTTGGCGCTCACCACCCGGGCATCGATCTGCAGCGCCTGCTCGAAGGTCGGCTTATCGAGGCCGCGCAGGTCGCAGACGTTGTAGTCGTGATCCATGAAGACATAGGAGCCAACCTGCAGCTCGGTGAAGGCGCCGAGCGGAGCGTCGATGAAGTGCGTGCCCGTGCCCGAGCCGGTGACGATGCCGGGCTTCAGCCCCGCCGCCCCGAGCTTGGCCAGGATACCCTTGAGGTATTCCGTGCGCTCCTCGATCTCGGCCTTACGCTCGGCGAAGCTCACGATGTGCTGGTGCCGGCCGCAATAGAACTGCACGCCGGCATATTTCAGCGACTTCAGCTTCGCAATCTGCTGCACCAGTTCGACCACGGCGTCCGGGTTGGCCACGCCGGTGCGATGCATGCCGGGATCGATGTCGACGATCACCGTCATCGGCTTGCCCGCCTTGGCGGCGGCCGCCGCGAGCCCATCGACATTTGCCGGATGATCGACCACGACCATCAGATCCTTCATCTTGCCGTTGAGCTCCATCAGCCGCGCGATGGCCTGCGGCGTCACCACCGGCGAGGTGATGTGCAGTCCCTCGACGCCCTCCTCGCCCAGCGCTTCGGCCTCACCCAGCTTGGCGCAGCAGACACCGAGCGCACCGGCCGCGATCTGGCGCTTGGCAATATCGGCCGATTTGTGCGTCTTGGAGTGCGGGCGCAGCTTAACGTTGTGCGCCTTCGCGAAATTCGACATCTCGGCGATGTTGCGGTCCAGCATCTCGAGGTCGAGCACCAGGGCGGGCGTGTTGAGCGAACGGCGCGAGCCCTGCTGGCCGATCAGGTGACGGTGGAGACGCTCGGCTTCCATGCTCATGTGACTCTAATCTTTCGGTTCGAGATGACGAACGACCATGGCCTCGCCGGTCGTGCCGCGATTGACGCCGGCACTCTTGAGGAACGTCGAATCCTTGCCGGTGCCCCACAATGCCACACCCTGGGCGAGCAGGCCGCCGTCGACCTTGAGCGTCTCGCCGGTAATGAAGCGCGCCTCGTCGGAGCAAAGGAAGGTCGCGACGTCGGCGATGTGCTCGGGCGCGCCGCGGTCGGGCCACGGCTGGCGCTTGAACTGCTCGGCGAAGCGTTCCGGCTTGCCGCGATGGAGCAACGGCGTCGAGATCACGCCCGGCGCGATGCCGACGACGCGGATGCGGTGCGGCCCGAGTTCCGCCGCGACATTCTCGATCAGGCTGATGACGGCGGCCTTGGCGGCAGAATAGGCGTGGCTGCCGCCGCCGCCTACCATGCCGGCGATTGACGCTGTCGCCAGGATGACCCCGCCGTTGCCGAACTTCTTCATCGCCCCCGAGGCGTGCTTCATACCGAGGAACACCGAGCGCGTCAGCACCGCGAAGGTGTAGTCCCAGTCCTCGACGCTGGTCTCCGCGATCGGCCCGAAGGCGCCGCCGACACCGGCGTTGAGATAGGCGATGTCGAGCCGGCCGAAGCGCCTCACGGCATCGGCCACGAGCGCCATCACGTCGGCTTCGCTGGCGACGTCGCAGCGCAGAAAGGCGATGTCGGCGCCGTAGCCGTTCGCCTTGGCGACCGCCACCGTCTCCGCGCCATTGGCTTCGTTGAGATCGGCCACGACCACCTTCGCACCCTCGGCGAGAAAGCGCATGACGGTGGCGCGGCCCATGCCGCTCGCTCCGCCGGTCACGATCGCAACCCTGCCTGAAAGTTTCATCATTTCGCCCTCCGGTCCCATCGTGCTGTTGCGTCGTGCCGGGAGCAAGCCTAGCGTTCCGCAAAAGCGCCGGGAGGACCCAATGAAGTTCGGCCTGTTCTACGAAATTTCCATTCCACGTCCCTGGACACGCGAGACCGAGCGCTCCGTCTACAACAACTGCCTCGAACAGGTGAAGCTCGCCGACGAGCTGGGCTTCGAGCATGTCTGGGCGGTCGAGCACCATTTCCTCGAGGAATATTCCCACTGCTCGGCGCCCGAGCTGTTCCTCACGGCCTGCGCCGTGCTGACCAAGAACATCCGCGTCGGCCATGGCATCGTGGTCTGCGTGCCGGAGTTCAACCACCCCATCAAGATCGCCGAACGCACCGCTACGCTCGACCTCCTGTCGGGCGGCCGCCTCGAAGTCGGCACCGGCCGCTCCGCCACCTGGACCGAGCTCGGCGGCTTCGGCGCCAATCCCGACACGACCAAAAAGAGCTGGGACGAGTTCGTGCGCTGCCTGCCTAAGATGTGGATGCAGGAGACGTTCTCGTACCAGGGTGAGTTCTGGTCGATGCCGGAGCGCACCATCCTGCCCAAGCCCTATCAGAAGCCGCACCCGCCGATGTGGGTGGCGGTGACCAGCCCCGGCACCGAGCTCGACGCCGCCGACCGCGGGTTGGGCAGCCTCGGCCTCTCTTTCGCGGGATTCGGCGAGCAGGAGAAGAAAATCAGCGACTATCGCCGGCGCATCCAGCTTTGCGAGCCGGTCGGCGCCTTCGTCAACGAACAGGTCGCCACGACCAACTTTCTGTTCTGCCACGAAGACGAGAAGACCGGCGTCGAGATGGGCAAGAAGCTCGGCAACACGTTCAACTACCTCGCCACCCAGCTCATCTCCACGCGCGAAGTCTATTCCTCGCCGTCGTACCAGTCGCTGGGACTGCTGCCAGCGCTGCGCCGCGCCGCCACCGGTCCCGACGCGTCGGAGCAGCAGACCGAGGGCATGGCCTATGGCGATCCCGCGCGCATCATCCGTGCCATCAAGAAATGGGAATCGCTGGGAGTGGACTGCATCAACTTCATCCTTAATGCCAACGAGGTCGTGCCGCAGGAGCAGGTGATGGCGAGCCTGCGTCTCTTCGCCAAGGAAGTGATGCCGGTGTTCGCCAAGAAGCCGCTGAACGCAGCGGCTGCGGAGTAGCACCATGCCTCTCTACGGAACCCTCGACATCACGCAGTCGCCCGCGCGCCTGCCGACGTTGCCCAATCTCGATACCGAAGCCTGGACGCTGCCCAAGGCCGAGATGATGCAGCTCCTGATCGAGGTGCCGCGCAGTTCGACCGATGGGCTCTTGCCCAAGGCGATGCACCCGGCATTGCCGTCCTATGTGATCCTGGCCGTGACGCGCTATTCGGAGAGCCCGGTCGGACCGTTCAATCTCGCCATGCTGCGTTTAGGCAGCCGCGCCGGCGCGCATCCGCGCGGCTTCATGCTGGGCGCCGTGACGAGCACGGAGACAGCAGCAAAGGAGCTGCGCGCGCGCTGGGGGTTCCCGGTTGAGGCTGGCGAGGTGAAATTCGTCCGACGGCACGATCGCGTCATGGGCACGGTGAAGAAGGGCGGCAAGACGATCCTCGACTGCGCGCTGGTCGATCCGCAGCCGGTGTCGGGCACCGACGTGCAGTACATCAACTGGGTGACGGCGGCGAACGCCCCGCTCGACGGCCAGACCGCGCCGATGCTGATCCAGGTCGATCCGAAATACACTTTCCTCAAATCAGAGCGCGGCAAGCCGCAGGTCAACGAATTCGATGCGGCCGCATGGAATGCTTCAGGGCTGAAGCTCGCCAGCGCCATCGTCGGCACCTGCTGTACCGTCGACACCGACCTGCCGCGTATCCGCTTCGTCATGGATCCGCTGAAGCCGGTGTTTCAGGGGACGCGCCGCATCCGTGAGTCGAGGGCGGACGAATAACCGCTAGGCGATCTCGATCACACTCTCGCCGCCGGCATAAAGCTTTTCGACCAGTGCCTTGCGTCGCTCCAACGTCGAGCGCTGGTTGATGTAGCCCTTGTCGGTCATCTCGTGGCCGTCGACCGACGGCGCCTCGGCCATCAGCAGTACGCGCCGCACCTGCATCGACGAACCCTTGCACTCGGCATTCATCTTCGCCAGCCCATCGCGCACGGCCGCGACGACAGCGGGATGCGCCAAAAGCTCGTCGGTCGAAAGCGCCGCGTCCTTGTCGCCAGCGACTTGCCGGCAGGCAGCGAGATTGGGAAAGCCCAGCAGGCCGACCTGCTCGCGCCCCTCGCCGCAGACCACGGCGTCCTGCAGCACCGGGCTCGCCGCCGCGATGGCCGTGGTGCGTAAGGTGCCGACCAGCACGAAGGTGCCGCTCATCAGCTTGAAATCCTCGACCACGCGGCCGTCGAAAATCAGGCCCCAGCTCGGATCGTTTGGATCGACGAAACGCCCAGCGTCGCCGATCTTGTAAAAACCCTCCTCGTCGAACATCTGCGACGTGAGGTCCGGCCGCTTGTAGTAGCCAGGTGTGACGATCACGCTCTTGAGCCGAAGCTCGTAACGTCCCTCCTCGCCGGTCGGCACCATCTTGAGCTGTACACCGGGAAACGGCAGGCCGATCAGGCCGACTCGCTCGGACGCCCAGTGCACCGTGGTCGCGGTCGGCGCCGTCTCTGTCGAGCCCCAGCCGGTGACGAAGGGCAGCCGGTAGCCGGTGTGCTTCACCGCCAAGACTTCCATACGCTCATAGAGGTCGGACGGCAGCGTGGCGCCACCATAGGCGAGCGAGTTCAGGTTCTTGAAGAAGTTCCTGGCGAGCGACTCGTCCTTCTCCAGCGCGGTGGCCAGCATGGCGTAGCCTGCCGGCACGTTGGCGAAGTAGGTCGGCGAGATTTCACGTAAATTGCGCAGCGTCTCGTCGAACAGGCCGGGCAGCGGCTTGCCGTCATCGATCCAGGTCGTACCACCCTCCGAGAGGTTGCCCTGGAAGGTGGCGTTGCCGCCCATCGTGTGGTTCCACGGCAGCCAGTCGAGCATGACGGCGACGGGGTCGTCCGGCTTGCGCACGCGCGCCATCTTTCCCATCGCCAGGTTGGCGCACATCATTTCCTGCGTGTTGATCACCGCCTTGGGCATACCGGTGCTGCCCGAGGTGAAGAGAAACTTGCCGACAGTTTTGGGTTCGATCAGCTCGATCGACTTCGCCACCGCGCCGGTCGCCTTGGTGGCCACCAGCTCGCTCCAGGGCAGCGACTGCATCTTGGGCGGCACCTTGTCGGCATGAACCAGCAACACGCCCTCAAGATCGAGTGCTGCCAACGCGCGCGCGTAGATCTCGCCATTCTGCACGAAGATCAGGCCGGGCTTGATGAGGTCGAAGACGTAGCGGAGCTTGGAATGGTCCTGGCTCATCACCGAATAGGCCGGCGACACCGGCGCAAGTGGCGCGCGAGCCTGCATCGCCGCCATCGAAAGCAACGCGAACTCGATGGAATTCGATGACAGGATCATGACCGGCTTGTCGGGCCCGAAGCCGCGGTCGATAAGCGCCTGCGTCACCGAATCGACCTGCTTCTTGGCCTCCACATAAGTGAGCTTCAGCCATTCGCGGTCCGGCCCGCGGCGCTGCGCCAACCATAGCCGGTCCGGCGCCTCGGCCGCCCATTTGGCAAGAAAGGCCGGCACGTGCTTCTCGTAGGGCCGCAGCTTGTGGTTCGACTGCAGCACAATCGTGCCGTCGGCCCGCCGCTCGATCTCGACGTCGCGGCTCAAAAAGTCGATCGGCTTGAAAGGCGCCTGCATCACGCTGTCCAACGGCATTCTCCCGGAAGCGGCCGTCCGCAATCCGAAACCGGCAACCGGCGGAGGGGCGGCCTGAATGTCCGTTCACATTGCCACGGTTTTCGGCCAGAGTCCGCCGGATCCAAAAGAGAGAAGTAAGAGAGAGGCAGGAGACGATGGATTTCGAATATTCCGACCGTTCCAAGGCGCTGGTCGAAAAGCTCAGCAAGTACATGGACGAGATCATTTACCCGGCCGAGACGGTCTACGAGGAGCAGATGGCGGCCGCCAAAGACCGCTGGAAGCTTCCGCCTGTCATGGAGGAATGCAAGGCCGAGGCGAAGAAGCGCGGTCTGTGGAACATGTTCCTGCCGGCCGACCGCGAGACCGGCGACACGCACGGCACGATGGGCCTCTCCAACCTCGAATACTCCCCGATCTGCGAAGTGCTCGGCCGCTCCTCGATCGCGTCGGAGTCGGTCAACTGCTCGGCGCCCGACACCGGCAACATGGAAGTCTTCGCCCGCTACGGCACCAAGGAGCACAAGGAGAAGTGGCTGAAGCCGCTGCTCAACGGCGAGATCCGCTCCTGCTTCGCCATGACCGAGCCGGCGGTGGCCTCGTCCGACGCCCGCAACGTCGAGTGCCGCATCGAGAGCGACGGCAACGACTACGTCATCAACGGCCGCAAGTGGTGGTCGTCGGGCATGGGCGATCCGCGCTGCGCCGTCATCATCCTGATGGGCAAGAGCGATCCCAACGCGCCGGCCTACCGCCAGCAGTCGATGATCGTGGTGCCGCGCGACGCCAAGGGCATCAAGATCGTCCAGATGTTGCACGTCTTCGGCTATGACGATGCCCCGCACGGCCATGCCGAGGTGATCTACGACAATGTGCGCGTGCCGAAGTCCAGCATCCTGCTGGGTGAAGGCCGCGGCTTCGAGATCGCCCAGGGCCGTCTCGGACCCGGCCGCATCCATCACTGCATGCGCGCCATCGGCGTCGCCGAGCGGGCGCTCGAGATGGCCATCAAGCGCGCCAAGAGCCGCGTCGCCTTCGGCCAGCGCATCTCGGAGATGGGCGTCACCAAGGCCCATGTCGCCGACATGCGCATGGAGATCGACATGGCTCGCCTGCTCGTGCTGAAGGCCGCCTGGGCGATGGACAAGTTCGGCAACAAGGAAGCACGCCAGCAGATCGCCATGATCAAGGTGGCGGTGCCGAACATCACCTCGAAGGTCGTCGACCGCTGCCTGCAGTTGCATGGTGCCGGCGGCGTCAGCCAGGTGTTCAAGCTCGCCAGCATGTATGCCCACCAGCGCACGCTGCGCCTGGCCGACGGCCCGGACGAGGTTCATCGTGACCAGGTCGGCCGGCTCGAGATCGCCAAGCACAACTGACGCCGGTTACATACCAGCACTGCGGGGCGCGACCTGCCGGGTCGCGCCCCGTTTCGTTAGGGTCCCCGTCGACATGCCTCCCACCCGATGACGCTCGCGGAACGCACAGAAGCACTTGGCCCGGCGCTGCGCGGCATGTTGTGGATGGCGTTGTGCGGCCTCTGCTTCGCGGCGATGAACGCCACGACGCGCGTCATGACCGCCGATCTCCATGCCTGGCAGATCCAGTGCCTGCGCTATTTCTTCGGCGGGATGGTCATCCTGCCGCTGATGCTGCGGGCCGGCGGCCCCGTCGTGCTGCGCACCAAGAACCTCAAGCTCCAGATTGCGCGCTGCTTCGTGCATACGGTGGGGAGCGGCATGTGGTTCATCACCCTGGCTTATGTGCCGCTCGCCGAGATCACCGCCATCTCCTTCACCGCTCCGATCTTCCTGGCGATCGGCGCCATGCTGTTCTTCGGCGAGAAGGCCCGGGCAGACCGCTGGATCGCCATCGCCATCGGCTTCGCCGGCGTCCTGATCGTGCTCACACCCAAGCTCGAGCACGGCATCGTCGCCAACTGGGCAAGCCTGATCTTGATTGCCGCCGCACCTGTCTCGGCCGGCTCCTATCTCCTGGCCAAGCGCCTGATGCAGTACGACACGCCGGAAACCATCGTGCTGTGGCAGTCGATCCTGGTGTCGCTGTTCACCCTGCCGGTGGCGCTGTTCTTCTGGCGGGAGGTGACGCCCACGCATCTTGCGATCTTCGTCTTCGTGGGGGCGCTGGGCTCGCTCGGCCACTACGCGCTCAATCGCTCGCTCAAGGCGGCCGATGTGGCCGCGACCCAGCCGGCGCGCTTCCTCGAGCTGGTGTGGGCGGCGGCACTCGGTTTCCTGATCTGGGCCGACGTGCCGCCGGTCTGGACTTTCGTCGGCGCCATGGTGATCTTCGGCGCCACCACCTGGATCGCCCGCCGCGAGGCGATGGCGGCGCGCGCTTCCCGCTAGGCGCGCTGGCGCAAGAGCTTGCCGGACGGATGTTTCGGCACCGTGCCGGGTTCCGGCAACGCGACGCCGTTCACGATCACGGCCTTGACGCCGCGCGGCCTGCTGATCAGGCGGTCTTCGCCGGCCGGCAGGTCGTTGACGCGTTCGAGCTTGCTGGCGCCGATCGTTGCGGGATCGAAGACGACGATGTCGGCCGGCAGTCCGACGGCCAGACAGCCGCGATCCTTCAGTCCGAAGATATCGGCCGGGCGCTGCGTCAGCTGGTGCACCGCCTGCTCCAGCGTGAGCGCCTTGTCGTCGCGTACCCAATGCCCGAGCAAGTGCGTGGCATAGCAGGCGTCGCAAAGCTGGCTCATATGCGCGCCGCCGTCGCCAAGTGCTATCAGCACATTGGGGTCCTGGATGATCTCGCGTACTTCCTCCTCGACGAAGTTCAGCACATTGGCGCGCAGCTTGATGCGGAGATCCTGACCGGCGAAATCGAACATCAGGTCGACCGGGTCGACGCCGCGCTCCTTCGCGACATCGACCAGCTTGCGCTCGATCAGCTTGGTGTCCTGGGTCGACGAGATCACGAGGTTGCGGAACATCTCGCGGCGCGTGTCGCCCTCGACTTCCTTGCCCATGAACCACTGGTCGTCGGAGCCGCGCCCCGCCAGCTGCGTCTTCACGCGATCGCGGAAGGCCTTGTCGGCGTAGACGACTCGGCGCTCGTCGTCGGTCCCGGCAGCGCGCAGGCGCTCGAACGAGGCAAAAGTGTCGAACACCACGGGCGAGCGGAAATCGAACTCGATCTGGATCGGCCGGCAGGCGCCCTGCGGGTAGATCGGCAGGCCGCGCGCGATCTGCTCGCCCGATTTCTTGAGTTGCGGGCGGTGAGAGTTCGGGCCCAGCGAGCCCGCCAGCAGAGCGGTCCAGATGATCGGCCGGCCGCTCTTCCTGTGCAGCTGCTCGTACTCGTCCCAGCGCGGGTCGCGGCCGACGTTGTAATGGATGATGCCGTGGCCCGACTTGCCGACGGCATCGGCAATTTCCAGCATCTCGCCGAACTCGGCCAAACGGCTCGGCACCGGGCGACCGGAATAGCCGATATGGACCTTCGACACCGACGTGGCGAAGCCCACCGCGCCGACGGCCATGGCTTCGGCGACGATCCCCTTCATCTCGGCCACTTCGGCTGGCGTCGCGGCGCGCGTCGTCGCCTCGTCGCCCATCACCGAGAGGCGGACCGGCGTGTGGCCGACCATGACGGCGACATTGATGCCGAGCGGCTGGCGATCGAGCGCGTCCATGTATTCGGGGAAGGTCTGGAACGGCCACTCCGCGCCGATGCCGGCCTTCAATGCCGCGATGCTCATGCCCTCGACGCGCTCCAGCGTCCGCAGGATCAGCTCGCGATGCTCGGGCTTGGTCGGCGCGACACCGAAACCGCAATTGCCGACCACCACCGAGGTGACGCCATGCCACGGCGAGATGGTGAGCATGGGATCCCACAGCACCTGGGCATCGTAGTGCGTGTGCACGTCGACGAAGCCCGGCGACACGATCATGCCCTTGGCATCGATCGTCTGCTTAGCGCTGCCCGGCGCCTCGCCCAGCGCGACGACCTTGCCGTCCTTGATGCCGACATCACCCTTGCGGCGCGGCGCACCCGAGCCGTCGACGATCTCGCCGCCCGTGATCTTGATATCGTATTCCATACGCCTATTCCACTTTCACGCCGGTGTACTCGATCATCTGTTTCCAATAGGCGAGATCGTCCTTCTGCACCTTGGCGAACTCTGCCGGCGTGCTGCCGATGGGATCGAAGCCCAGCGTCTTCCACTTCTCGAGCGAGTCGGGATCCTTCAGCGCTTTGTTGAGGTCGGCCGACAGCTTGTCGACGATCGCCTTGGGCGTTTTTGCCGGCGCAAACATGCCGTACCATCCGTCGACCACGAAATCGGGAAAGCCCGCCTCGACCATGGTCGGCACGTCGGGTGCAGAGGGCGAGCGCGTCTTGCAGGTCTGGGCCAACGCCTTGACCCGGCCGGCGCGCGCCTGTGGCAGCGCCGATGGGAGATTGTCGAACATGAAGGCGACGCGGCCGGCGATCAGGTCGGGCTGCGCCGCCGAGCTGCCGCGATAAGGCACGTGCGTCGCCTTTATGCCAGCGCGCTTGACCAGCAGCTCGGCGCCGATGTGCTGGCTCGAGCCGGTCGCCGCCGAGGCATAGGCGACGCCGCCATCCTGCTTCTTGATCCACTCGACCAGTTCCTTGGGCGTGTTGGCCGGCACGCTGTTGGGAATCACCAGCGCCATGCAGGCGGTGCCGAGCAGGGTCAGCGGCTCGAAGTCGGTGATCGGGTCGTACGGCAGGTTGGGATAGAAAATCTTGTTGGAGGCGTTGGTGCTCTGCGTGCCCAGCATGATGGTGTAGCCATCGGGCGCACTCTTGGCCGCGAAGTCGGTGCCGATGGCGCCGGCAGCACCACCCTTGTTCTCGATGACGATGCCGGGCTTCCACACATCCCCGAGCTTGGCCGCCAGAATGCGCGACAGCGTGTCGGTCGGACCGCCCGCCGGGAAAGGCACAATCCAGCGAATGGGCCGGGTCGGATAGGTGTCCTGTGCCAGCGCCGGCGCCGCGAACGCCAGGAGCGCGACCATCCAAGACCCGAACACGCGATGCTGCATTGAACGTTCCTCCGGAATCGACGTCGGGAGGAACCTTAGAGGGCTCGACTGACCTGCGGAAGGCGTGCCTTGACCCCCGTGCGCGGCAGGGGCAAGCCCGCAGCCTATGTCCGCGCCCGCACTCGACCCGCCCGACACGCTGTCCCGACTGATCCCCTCGCGGGTGGCGCGCGGCTTCACGCTCGCCGTCATCTCGGGTGTCTTCTTCACCTTCCTCAACGCCTCGGTGAAGGAGCTGGTCGGCGAGATGCCGCCGCTGTTCGTCTCGTGGGGCCGCTGGATCGCGGGCGTCGTGCTGATCGCGCCGTACCTCTTCTGGCGCGTCGGGCTCGACGGCGTGCGCACGCGGGACATGAAGCTCCACTGGATCCGCGGCCTCTTCCACACGCCCGGCTACGCGCTGTGGTACGAGGCGGCGGTGTGGCTGCCGCTCGCCACCTTGGCGGCGCTGGGCTTCACCGGGCCAATCTTCGTCACCGTGGGCGCCGTGGTCTTCCTGCGCGAGACGGTGCACTGGCGCCGCTGGGCCGGCGTCGCGGTGGGCTTTGCCGGCATGGTGGTGATCGTCCGCCCCGGTCTCCTGCCGATGAACCCCGGAATCTGGATGATGCTGCTGGCGGTACCGCTAATGGCGGGCTCCAACCTCGTGGCTAAGGTCGTGTCGGGCCGCGACAAGCCGGCGGTCGTGGTCTTCTGGCAGAGCGTGGTCGGTGCCGTCTGCTTCACGCCGCTCGGCCTGTGGTGCTGGCAGACACCGACGCTGCCGCAGCTCGCTTTGTTCCTGTCGGCCGGCTTCTTCGGCACCATGGGATACTTCTTCATCACCTGGGCCTACCGGTTGCTCGATATTTCCGCCCTGCAATTCATCACCTTTCTCGCCATCGTGTGGGCCGCCTTGATGGACGTGGCAGTCTGGGGCAAGACCTCCGACGTCTGGACGTTCGTTGGTGCTGCGATCATCGTGGCGTCGACGACATACATCGCCCATCGGGAAGCAACGGTTGGGGCGGTCGCGGGAGGAAAGAAGGCATGACGGATCGTCTGGCCGGCAAGGTGGCCCTGATCACCGGCGGCGCCTCGGGCCTCGGCGCCAATGCCGCCGAGCTGATGGCCAGGGAAGGCGCGCGCGTGGTCGTGGCCGACATCGCTGCCGATCGTGGCAAGGCGGTGGCCGACCGGCTGGGCTCCTCCGGGCATTTCGTGAAGCTCGACGTCACCAGCGAGGACAACTGGAAGGCTGCCATCGCCGAGACCGTGACCAAATTCGGCGCCATCCATGTGTTGCTCAACTCGGCCGGCATCGGTCTCAGCAAGACGGTCGAGGACATCACGCTCGAGGAATGGCGCCGCGTCCACGCCATCGACCTCGACGGCGTCTTCCTCGGCTGCAAGCACGGCGTCGGCGAAATCAAGAAACACACGGCCAAGCTCGGCGGCTCGGTGATCAACATCTCGTCGATCTCCGGCATCATCGCCGGCGCCAATATGGCGGCCTATAACTCCGCCAAGGCCGGCGTGCGGCTCTTGAGCAAATCGGTGGCGCTGCACTGCGCCAAGTCGGGCTACAACATCCGCTGCAATTCGGTGCATCCGACCTTCATCGACACACCGATCCTCGACAAGTACCGCGACCGCTTCGGCCAGGACCTCATGCAGCAGAAGCTCGGCAAGCAGGTCCCGATCGGCCGCCTCGGCCGGCCCGAGGAAGTCGGCTGGGCCCTGGTCTTTCTCGCCTCGGATGAATCGAGCTTCATGACGGGCTCGGAAGTCATCATCGACGGCGGCATCTCGGCAATGTGACGACGGAAAAGGAAACGACCCATGCTTCTCGCTCTCAACGGCCAAAAGATATATTTCGACCTCGCCGGTCCCGCCAACGCGCCGACCGTGTGCTTTACCCATTCGCTCAACTCCGACGGCGGCATGTGGGTCGAGCAGATGGTGCCGCTGCTCGGTGCGGGCTATCGCGTGCTGCGCCTCGACATGCGCGGCCATGGCGGTTCGGCACCGGTCGCGGGCGACTACACGATGGACCAGCTCGCGGGCGACGTTAAGGGCGCGCTCGATGTGCTCGGCATCAAGAAGGTCCACTACATCGGGCTGTCGATCGGCGGCATGATCGGCCAGGGCTTTGCGCTGGCCAATCCCGGCTACCTCGCCTCGCTCTGCCTCTGCGACACCCAGCCCTCGACGCCGCCCGGCTCGGCCGGGACCTGGGAAGAGCGCAAGGCCACTGTGCGGAGCAAGGGACTTGCAGCACTCGCCGACGCCACCATGACGCGCTGGTTCACCGACGAGTTCAAGCAGGTGAACCCCGTGCGCTGGCGCGAGATCCGCGACACGATCAGCGGCACCACGCCTGACGGATCGGCGGGCTGCATGTCGGCGATCCAGCATTTCGACTATCTCGACCGTCTGCCGACCATCAAGATGCCGACGATGGTGATCTGCGGTGACCAGGACGAGGGTACGCCGCCCGACCGCAACAAGCTGATCGCGTCCAAGGTCCCGGGCGGCCGCTACGAGGAGATCGCCAAGGCGCGGCATCTGCCCAACGTCGAGCGGCCCGAGCAGTTCAACCGCATCATGATGAGCTGGCTCGAACTCAACAGGTAGGACACCGAAATGGATTTCACCTTCTCTGAGCAGCAACTGTCGATCAAGGACAGCGTCGCCAAGCTCTGCTCCGGCTTCGACGACAAGTACTGGCTGAAGAAGGACAAGGACGGCGGATTTCCCGAGGATTTCTACCGGGCGATGGCCGACGCCGGCTGGCTCGGCATCGCCATGCCGGAGGAATACGGCGGCGCGGGCCTCGGCGTCGCCGAAGCCGCGATCATGATGCAGGCCGTGGCCGAATCGGGTGCCGCATTGCAGGGCGCCTCGGCCATTCATCTCAACGTCTTCGGACCCAACCCGATCGTGGTGTTCGGTACCGAGGAGCAGAAGAAGCGCATCCTGCCCAACATCATCGCCGGCAAGGTCAAGGGCTGCTTCGCCGTCACCGAACCGGACGCCGGCCTCAACACCACGGCGCTCGAGACCAAGGCCGAGCGCGACGGCAACGGCTATGTCGTGCACGGCAAGAAGACCTGGACGACCACGGCGCAGATCGCCGACAAGATGCTGCTGATCGCCCGCACCACGCCCAAGGACAAGTGCAAGCGCGCGACCGATGGCCTGTCGCTGTTCTACACCGACTTCGACCGCTCCAAGATCGAGGTCCGCGAGATCGAGAAGATGGGCCGCAAGGCGATCGACACCAACCAGATCTTCATCGATGGCCTCAAGGTGCCGCTCGAGGACCGCATCGGCGAAGAGGGCAAGGGCTTCCACTATCTGCTGCATGGGCTCAACCCCGAGCGCATCCTGATCGCCGCCGAAGCCATCGGCATCGGCAAGTGCGCGCTGGCCAAAGCGACGCAATACGCCAAGGAGCGCGTCGTGTTCGGCCGACCGATCGGCAAGAACCAGGCGATCCAGCACCCGCTTGCCGAGAGCTGGATGCAGCTCGAGGCCGCCAATCTGCTGACCTTCAAGGCGGCCTGGCTCTACGACAACGGCAAGGAATGCGGCGCTGAGGCCAACTCGGCCAAGTATCTCGGCGCGCGCTGGGCCTACGAGGCCTGCGAGCGCGCCATCCTTACCCATGGCGGCTACGGCTACGCCAAGGAGTTCCACGTCGAGCGCTTCCTGCGCGAGGTCATGATCGCGCGCATCGCACCGGTCAGCGAGCAGCTGATCCTGTGCTACGTGGCGGAGCGGGTCCTGGGGCTGCCCAAGAGCTACTAGAGACCTTAATCTTTTCCTGCGGTTTCCCGACCGGTCGGGAAACGTTTAACGTTGCAGGGTAAGGGTTTTATGGCGTTTTCCCGATTTCCCGTCGGACCCCTCTTCCGGTAGGAAATCGGATGTCTTCGTGGCCTATTCCTATGGGCACCCTTCCGAATCATCCTTCGCACCCGGCAACTCCTTCCATCGGTGAGGCGTTCCTTCAGTGAGGGGTCCCCTGCCGGAGGAAGTCATGAGTCGGTACCATCTGCCGGATGTAATCGCAGCTGTCGTGCTTGGCAGCATTGCCGGCACCGCCATCAGATTGTTCGTGCCGGTCATGCCGGTCGCCGCCGAGACGCGCGCCGAGCGAACCTGCCTGAACTTCGGCGTGCTGCCCAACTCGACGGCCTACGAGCAGTGCGTCGCGCGGACGACCCGCGCCTACGAATGGGGCGAACCGGAAATCGCCTACACGCTGGCCCGCATCACCC
>CAMDQJ010000030.1 GCA_945905835.1 Asaia bogorensis | reverse complement strand
TGATAGCTGATCACGGCGTCATCTGTAGCATGAGCCGTTCGGGCAACGTCTGGGACAACGCAGCGATGGAGAGCTTCTTCTCGTCGCTGAAGACCGAGCGTACAGCACGCAAGACGTACCGGACGCGAGATGCCGCCAGGGCAGACGTGCCGGCGTCGAGGAAGAGCCCGCGGCGGCGGCTTGAGATGAGCAAGCGCCTGTAGTCTGCTTCGCGTTGCCGAGAACCACGCCCTCCGGTGCGCAAACCATTTTCTGCGGTAACGGCGCGAAATGGGGAAATTTCTCCGCCGGCGAGCCTATGCCGAAGCATCCTTTGGTTCATTTGCTCGGTTTTCGGCCCAGATTCTGCATGTCTCCTTGCGGGCCGCCGCGGCGTGCCTGATATCTTTGCCAAGATTGATGCCAACATTGGCGAAAGGAACGACCGTGATCCCGATCAGATGCCTTGGCCTCCTCGCAGGCGCGCTCGCGTTTGTGCACTTCCACGCCGGCGCGGCGCTGGCGCAGGGCGCCGATGCGCCGGTTAGGGGCGGCACGTTGATCTATCTCGAGCAGCAGACGCACACCAATCTCTACCCGCCGGCCGGCGGCTTCTATCCGAACGGCGGCATCCTCAATCAGATCACCGACAAGCTCACCTACCAGAATCCCAAGACGCTGGAGATCGAGCCGTGGATCGCCGAGAGCTGGACGATCAATGCCGACGCCACCGAATACACTTTTAAACTCCGCCCCGGCGTTACCTTCTCCGACGGCACGCCGGTCGATGCCGCGGCAGTGGCGAAGAACTTCGACGTCTTTGGATTGGGCGACAAGGCGCTGAAGCATCCTATCTCCGAGGTCATCACCAACTATAAGAGCAGTGAAGTCGTGGGTCCGCTGACGGTGAAGTTCACCTTCACCAAGCCGTCGGTCGGCTTCCTGCAGGGCACGTCGGTCATCGGCTCGGGCCTGGTGTCGCTCAAAACGCTGGCGATGTCGTTCGACGCACTTGGCGATGCGACCAAGATCATCGGTTCGGGTCCCTTCGTCATCAAGAGCGAGGTGCTGGGCCGCGAGATCGTCATGGAGGCGCGCAAGGATTACGCCTGGGGTCCGATGAAGATCGCGCAACAGGGCCGCGCCAATCTCGACGGTATAAAATATGTCGTGACGCCCGAGGACAGCGTGCGCATAGGAGCACTTCTGGCCGGCCAGGCCAATGTCATCCGCCAGGTCCAGGCCTATGACGAGAAGCAGGTCACCTCGAAGGGCTTCATCGTCTATGCCGCCCCGACGCGCGGCGTGAACAATTCCGTGGTGTTCCGCCCCGACAACCCCATGGTCGCCGATCTCAAGGTGCGCCAGGCGCTGCTGCACGCGACCAACGCCAAGGAGATCGTGACGACGCTGTTCTCGGCCAACTATCCGCAGGCCAAGTCGATCATCGCCTCGATGGCGCAGGGCTATGTCGATCTCTCGGCCAAGCTCACCTACGATCCGGCGCTCGCCAACAAGCTGCTCGACGAGGCGGGCTGGAAGATGGGACCGAGGGGCGTGCGCCAGAAGGACGGCAAGGACTTCACCATGTCGACCTACGAATCGCTGCCGCAGCCGCAGAACAAGGAGACGCTGCAGCTGGTGGCCCAACAATGGGCCAAGGTCGGCGTGAAGCTTTCCGTGCTGGCGGGCGACGCCGGCAGCCGCACCATGGACATGCTCGACCCCGCCAAGACGCCGGTGGCGCCGGCCATGGTCGGGCGCGCCGATCCCGACGTCATCCGCAGCCAGTACTATCCCAGCACGCGCAACGTGCTGATGCAGAAGGGCGGCGCCGGCTCCAAGGCGCAGACCTTCCTCGACGACAAGCTCAACGGCTTGCTGGAGGCGATCGCCGCCGAGACCGACAAGGCCAAGCGGCTGACGCTGGTCGCCGACGTCCAGAACTACGTGATCGACCAGGCCTACGTCATTCCCATCTTCGAGGAGCCGCAGGCCTTTGCGGCCTCTCCGAAGGTCAAGGGTTTCGGCTTCGAGGCCGTCGGCCGCCCGAGCTTCTATTCGGTCTGGCTGGCGCCGAAGTAACATGATCCGCTACGTCGCGGGCCGCGTCGGGCAGGCCCTGCTGGTTCTGGCGGCGACCTTCACGGCGGCGTTCCTGCTGCTGCAGGCGTTGCCGGGCGACGCCATCATGATCAAGTTCATGAGCTCCGACATGGCGTTCACCGCCGAGCAGCTTGCCGACATCCGCGCCTCCTACGGCGCCGACCTGCCGATCTGGCAGCAATATCTCCACACGCTGGGCAATTTCCTCACGGGCAATTTCGGCTATTCCATCCAGGCCGGAGTGCCGGTGCGCCAGCAACTCGCCACGAACCTGCCGCCGACCCTGCAGCTCGCCTCGCTCGGCTTGCTGATGGCGGTCGTGCTCACCGTCGCCATCGCTGCACTCTCGAACATGGTCGGCTTCGGCTGGTTGCGCGCGGCCATCCAGTCGCTGCCGTCGCTGTTCGTCTCCGTGCCGGTGTTCTGGCTCGGCATCATGCTGATCCAGGTCTTCTCCTTTCAGCTCGGCCTCGTCTCCGTCATCAGTCCCGGCCCGGTCGAGCGACTGATATTGCCGGTGCTGACGCTCGCCATCCCGATCTCCGCGCCGCTGGCGCAAGTGCTGATGCGCAACATCGACGAGGTGCTGGCGCAGCCCTTCGTCGCCGTCGCCCGCGCCAAGGGCGCCTCGCGCAATTGGGTGCTGTGGAAGCACGTGGCGCGCAACGCCGTGCTGCCGACGCTTACCATCGCCGGCGTCTTGTTCGGCGAGCTTTTGGCCGGTGCCGTCGTCACCGAAGCGGTCTACGGGTTGAACGGGTTGGGCGGCCTCACCAACCAGGCGGTGGGCAACCACGACACCGCAGTCCTGCAGGCCATCGTCGTGATCTCGGCCTTGGCCTTCGTCACCATCAACCTCGCCGTCGACCTTCTCTATCCCGTGCTCGACCCGCGTCTCGGCAGCAAGCTCGGCATCTCGGCATGAGCAGCGAGGCGAGCGACCAGGGTTTTCAGACCATCGACGAGGCGCCGCCCGGACGGCTCGCCCGCCTGCGCCGCGTGCCCATCAGCCTGATGCTGGCCTGGGCCGTCGTCTTCATCGTCCTGCTGGCGGCGGTCGCCCCCGGACTCTTCACCGGCTACAGCGGCACCGAGGGCGTGCCCGGCGAGCAATTGCGCCCGCCCAGCGCCGAGCACCTGCTGGGCACCGACGGCCTCGGCCGCGACCTTTTAGCCCGCATCGTCTACGGCGCCGTGCATTCCCTGTCCGGCGCTTTCGTCGCCGTCACCGTCGGATTGCTGCTGGGAACCCTGTTGGGTCTGATCGCCGGCTCGCGCGGTGGCTGGACCGATGCCGCCATCATGCGCGTCGTCGATTCCATGCTGGCGGTGCCCTCGCTGCTGCTGTCGCTCAGCATCATCGTGCTTCTGGGCTTCGGCACGCTGGAGGTGGCCATCGCCGTCGGCGCCGTCTCGGTCGCACGCTTCGCCCGCCTCGCGCGCTCGGAAGTGGTGAAGGTACGTCGCAGCGAATACGTCGAGGCGGCATTCGGCAGCGGCGGCACCTTCTGGGCCGTGCTGCGCCGGCACATCCTGCCCAACTCGCTCACGTCAGTGATCGCGCTCGCCGCGCTGCAATTCGGCTCGGCCATTTTAGCCATCTCGACGCTGGGCTTTCTGGGCTACGGCGCGCCGCCGCCGACGCCGGAATGGGGCCTGCTGATCGCCGAGGGCCGCAACTACCTGTCGCGTGCCTGGTGGCTGACGGCGGCGCCGGGCCTCGTGGTCGTGCTGGTGGTGCTTTCGGCCGACCGCATCAGCAAGTCGATCGGGCGGACGGAGCCATGACGAATACCGCACCGCCGCTGCTCGAGATCGACGACCTCGCGGTCTCCTACAAGACCGGCGACCGCGTGCAGCGCGTCGTCGACGGCGTGTCCTTCCGCATCGAGCGTGGCGAGGTCGTGGCGCTGGTGGGCGAATCGGGCTCGGGCAAGACCACGACGGCGCAGGCCGTGCTCGGCCTGCTGGCTGGCAATGGCCGCATCGAGCGCGGCGCCATCCGCCTCAATGGCACCGACATCGCGCGCTGGCCGCAGAAGCGGCTCGATTCGATCCGCGGTTCGGTTATCAGCCTGATCCCGCAGGATCCCGGCAGCTCGCTCAACCCCGTGCGCACGGTCGGCGCGCAAGTGGCCGAGGTGCTGCAGATCCACGGCCGCGGCGATCGCACCGCCATCCGCTCCAGCGTCCTCGATCTCCTGACCCGCGTCGGCCTCACGCCGGCGGAGATGCGCGCCAATCAGTATCCGCACGAGCTGTCGGGCGGCATGAAGCAGCGCGTTCTGATCGCCATCGCCGTCGCGCTCAACCCCGACCTCATCGTCGCCGACGAGCCGACCAGCGCCCTCGACGTCACCGTGCAGCGCGTCATCCTCGACCTGATCGACGAGCTGCGCCGTGAGAACGGCACGGCGGTGTTGCTGGTCACGCACGATCTCGGTGTCGCCGCCGACCGCGCCAGCCGGCTGGTGGTGCTGCAGGGCGGCCGCATCCAGGAGCAGGGGCCGGTGCGCGAGGTTCTTTTGACGCCGCGCAGTGCCTATACGCGCCGCCTGCTGTCCGACGCGCCGTCGCTCGCCACGGCGCGACCCAAGCGCGTGACTTCCGCGGCCGACCAGGATTTCGCCATCATGGTCGAAGGCCTGACCCACGATTTCGACGTCGGCGGCCGCAAGGAAAGGTTCCGCGCCCTCGAAGACGTCTCGTTCAAGGTGCGCCGGGGCACCACCCACGCCATCGTGGGCGAGTCGGGGTCGGGCAAGACCACGGCGGTGCGCGCGGTCGTGGGATTCCTGAAGCCGACCGCCGGTCGCATCCTGGTCGAGGGCGTCGGACTCACCACGCTGAAGGGCGAGGCGCTGCGCCAGTTCCGCAAGAACATCCAGCTCGTCTACCAGAACCCGTTCGGCTCGCTCGACCCGCGCCAGACCATCGCCCAGATCGTCGAGGAGCCGCTGCTCAATTTCGATCCGACGGCCAGGCCAGATCGTACGCGCAAGGTCGCCGACATGATGCACCGCGTCGGCCTGCCGGAAAGCTTCCTTACCCGCCATCCGCGCGCCTTGTCGGGCGGCCAGCGCCAGCGCGTCGCCATCGCCCGCGCCCTGGTGCTCGACCCGCGCGTGCTGGTGCTCGACGAAGCGGTCTCCGCACTCGATGTCACCGTGCAGGCGCAGATCCTGGCGCTGCTCGACGAGCTGCAGAAGGCGCTCGGCCTCACCTATCTCTTCGTCTCGCACGATCTCGCGGTGGTCCAGCAGATCTCCGATACAGTGTCGGTCATGCACAAGGGCCGGCAGGTCGACGGCGGCGTCCTGGAAACGGTATTCGCGCGGCCCGACAGCGCCTATACCCGGGAGCTCTTGGACGCCATCCCCGGCCGCAAGGCGCCGGCACTGGTATAATTTTTTGGTATGACACGCGTTCTCTGCTGCACAAGGTTGGTTCAATGACCATAGCGCCCTCCCTGAAGCGCCTCGGCTTCTTCTCCCGCCTGCTCGACAAGGCGGATGCCGCCGAACGCTACCGCCTGGCAACGGCGCAGATCGCGCAGGCCGAGCGCAGCGGCTTCGATTCGGCGTGGATCGCCCAGCATCACTTCCACGAGGCGGAAGGCGGCTTGCCGGCGCCGCTGGTCTTCCTCGCCCATGTCTCCGCACTCACCTCGCGTATTCGCCTCGGCACCGGGATCATCACCCTGCCGCTCGAACTGGCGATCCGCGTCGCCGAGGACGTCGCGGTGCTCGACCTGCTGTCGGACGGCCGTCTCGAAGTCGGCATCGGGCCGGGCGGCAATCTCTCGGCCTTCACCGCCTTCGGCTTCGACCCCAACCAGCGTCACAAGCTCACGTCCGACAATCTCGACCTTTTACGCACCGCGTGGTCGGGCGGCGTGCTGCCCGGCGGCGACACGCTCTATCCGCCGGCCAGGCCTGACCTGGTCGACCGCATCTGGCAGGCGACCTTCTCGGTCGAGGGCGCGCGGCGCGCCGGCTTGGCGGGAGACGGCCTGATGCTGTCGCGCACCCAGCCGCGCCCGGCCGATACGCCCAACGCGACGCTGGCCGACATCCAGAACCCGATGCTCGACGCCTATCTCGAAGCACTGCCCAAGGGCCGCGAGCCGCGCATCCTCGCCTCGCGCACGGTGTTCGTGACCGACGACGCCAGGGACGCACGGCGATTTGCCGAGACCGGTCTCTTGAGCCTTTTGAACAAGCGCGCCGATGCCGGCATCCAGGTGGCGCACGGCTCGCTCGACGACCTTATAAAGGCCTTCGACGTCCATATGGGCACGCCGGCCGACGTGGTCGCCTCGCTAGCGGCCGACTCGACGCTGAAGCGCGCCACCGATCTCACCGTGCAGGTCCACTCGATCGATCCGCCGCATCCCTTCATCCTGCGCTCGATCGAGCTGGTGGCCGAGGCGGTGGCCCCGGCGTTGGGCTGGAAGCGCGACGCTGCGGCGGGTGTGCGCAAGGTCGCCTAAGAGACAGAAGAGGAAACGCCATGTCAGACGTCATCGACACGCTGGTCGGCATCACGCCGGGCTCGCCGCTCGACAAGGTGCGGGCGCGGCGGCCTGAGTCGCGCAAGCACGCGCAGGTGAGCTATGCCGGGCTGTTTGAGCCCAGCGAGCCGGGCGGCGTTTCGCTGGTGGAGCGCTTCGCCGTGGCGAGCTTCGTGGCAGGCCTGCACGGCCGGCCGGAGACCGATACCTTCTATAGCGGCAAGCTCGCGGAGGCCGGCGCGTCGGCCGACCTGCGCGCCGCCATCGCCGCCGAGATCGCGGCGGCAAAGACGGCCGGTCCCTACGGCAGCTATCCCAAGGGACCGTTGAGCGGCGAGAACACCACCGGTCCAGTCCATCGCGTCGCCTCGGGCGCGCGTGAAAAACTCGGCAAGCGCCTCGCGGCCGCCTTCGAGCACACGCATATGCTGGTGTTCCATCCGCGCGATGCCGCATCGCCCTCGCTGCAGTCGATGCTCGATTCAGGCTGGTCGACCACCGACATCGTGGTGCTGTCGCAGCTCGTTTCCTTCCTCGCCTATCAGATCAGAAACGTCGCCGGCCTGCGCACGCTCGCCGCCACTCCCGCTTCGTGAGGCCCGCCATGACCGACAAGACCCTGACGCCGCCCAACCATGTCGAACCCGTCGTCTTCACCCGCGACCAGCTCGACTGGCTGCCTTGGCTGGAGCCGATGGCCGAAGCGGACCTGACGCCGCGCCACATGGCGGGTTTGGTCGATGCCGCGCGGGCAAAATCGCCGTATTTCCGGCTGCTGGCGCGCGATCCCGACGTGCTGGGCGCACGCACCCGCACCGACAAGGACATCTTCTACAATCCCGACGCCGGCCTGCCGCGCGCCGAGCGCGAGCTCGCTGCTGCCGCGACCTCGCGCTACAACGGCTGCATCTACTGTGCCTCGGTGCATGCCCGCTTCGCCGCGACCTACTCCAAGCGTGTCGACGACGTCGAGCGCCTGCTGGCCGAGGGCGTTGGCGCCAACCTCGACGAGCGCTGGAACGCCATCGTCGCCGCCTCGGTGGCGCTGACCTCGACCCCAATCACCTTCGGCCCCGAGCACGTCAAGCGCCTGCGCAGCACCGGCATGGACGACGAGGCCATCGCCGACGTGATCGGCGCGTCCTCGTTCTTCAACTGGGCAAACCGGCTGATGTTGTCGCTCGGCGAGCCGGCGAAGCAGTAGATGTATCGGCGATCGTTGATCGGATCCGCCGCGGCAGCCGGCCTGCTGCCGGGTGCCGCCCGGGCCCAGTCGTTCCCGTCGAAGCAGTTGCGGATACTGGTTGGCTTCGCGGCGGGTGGTGGCGGCGACATCGTGGCCCGTATCCTGGCGCAGGAACTGACCAAGAGCGCCGGGTTGTCGGTCATCGTCGACAACAAGCCTGGCGCCGGCGGCAATCTGTCAACGCGCGAGATGCTGCGTGCACCGCCCGACGGCCACACCGTCCTGATCGCCAATGTCGGTATCCTGGCGGTCAATCCCTACGCGATGAAGGATGTCGGCTACGATCCGCAGGACATCACGCCGGTGTGCCTGGCGGTCGATTTTTCCAATGTGCTGGTCGTGCATCCCAGCGTCCCTGCCAAGACATTCGCCGAGTATATCGCGCTGGCCAGGCGGCCGGAGGGCATGGACTACGGCTCGTCGGGTATCGGCGGCGCCGGCCATCTCGCCGGCGAGCTGCTGAAATCGCGCAGCGGCGCGCGGCTGAACCATGTGCCGTTTCGCGGCGGCGGGCCGGCGATGAACGACCTGCTGGGCGGCCATGTGCCGTCCCTGATCGCCAGTGCCCCGACCGCCACCGGCTTCATGCGCGAGGGTCGCATCCGCGCGCTGGCCGTCACCGGTGCCAAGCGCTCGCCGTTCGATCCCGACATTCCGACCATCGCGGAATCGGGTTTCCCCGGCTATGCCGCCACCAACTGGTATGCCGTCGTGGTGTCGTCCAAGGTGCCGCCCGAAACAGTGGCCACCCTCAACACGATCATGACCAAGGCGTTGAATGCGCCCGAGGTGCGGGCGGCCTACGGCCAGCAGGGCATGGAAACCCTGGCCAGCACGCAGGCCGCGGCCGCAGCCCATATCGCCCGCGAAACCGAGATCTGGAAGAAGGTCATCGCCGACGCGGGCATTCGCCTGGAATAGCAGGGGACGGCGGACCGAGGATGGTTGCCAGCGACAGCTTTGCCGAGTTCCTGCGCGAGCAGCTCGCTCCGCTCGGCCGCGTCACGATGCGGCGCATGTTCGGCAAGACCGGCGTGTTCTGCGACGGGGTGATGTTCGGGATGGTGACGGACAACATGCCCTATCTGCGGGTCGATGAGCACAACCGGGTGGCCTTCAAGGAAGCCGAGTCCTCTCCGCTCCTCAGCTACCAGAAGAAGAGCACCGCCATAGACCTCTCCTTTTGGCGCGCGCCGGAGCGGCTGTTCGACGAACCCGATGAGCTTGTGACGTGGGCGCGATTGGCGCTGGCGGCGGCGCGTCGGGTCGCGGCTAAGCGGCGATGACGTTCTCGCTGTCGGGATCGAAGAAGTGCAGGCGGCCGGGCTGCACCGACAGCCGGACCTGATCGCCAGCCGAGACGAGCGACTCCGGTGCCACGCGCGCCGCCGTGACGCGGGCATCGCCGACGCGGGTTTCCAGCAGGATCTCCGAGCCCAACTGCTCGACGACCTCGACCTTGGCCGCGAAGCTGCGGCTCAGCACGCCGTCGCCCAGCATCAGGTGCTCGGGCCGCATGCCCATGATCACGCGCCTGCCTTGCCACGCCTCCAGCGCCGGGGCGCTGGCTTCGTTCACCGCGAGCTTCACGGCGGGCGACTCGGCCACCAGCGTGCCGGCCTCCTTGCGGATCGTGACGTCGAGGAAATTCATGGCCGGCGCACCGATGAAGCCCGCGACGAACTTGTTGACCGGCTTGCCGTAGACGGCGAGCGGCGTGCCGACCTGCTGGACGCGGCCGTCGCGCATCACGACCACGCGTTCGCCCAGCGTCATGGCCTCGACCTGGTCGTGTGTGACGAACACCGAGGTGGTTGGCACCAGGCTGTGCAGGCGCTTGATTTCGATGCGCATCTGGGCGCGCAGCTTGGCGTCAAGGTTTGAAAGCGGCTCGTCGAACAGGAAGACCAGCGGATTGCGCACGATGCAGCGGCCGAGCGCCACGCGTTGCTGCTGGCCGCCCGAGAGCTGGCGCGGCTTGCGCTTCAAAAGGTCATGCAAGCCCAGCATGCCGGTGGCGCGGTCGATCGCCGTCTTGATCTCGGCCTCGGGCATCTTCTTGTTGCGCAGCCCGAAAGCCAGGTTGTCGTAGACGCTCATGTGCTGATAGAGGGCGTAGTTCTGGAACACCATGGCGATGTCGCGGTCGCGCGGCGGCAGGTGATTCACCACCTTGCCGCCGATCCTGATCTCGCCGCCCGAGATGTCCTCGAGACCGGCGATCATGCGAAGGGTCGTCGACTTGCCGCAGCCCGAGGGGCCGACAAGGGCCACGAATTCCTTGTCGGCGATCTCGAGGTCGACGTCCTTCACGGCATGATGCAGCGAGCCGTAGTGCTTGTTGAGCTTGTCGAGAACGATCGCTGCCATGTTTGTACTCTTCTACTTTACCTTTACTGCGCCGCCTTGCTGACCAGGGGCGCGCCCTCGGCCAGGACCTTGGCGATGTCCTCACGTTTGCCGGTGACGGCCTTGGTGACGGTGTCGTTGAACGCCTTGTGCACCGCCGGCCAGTTGGGGAAGTAGTAGGCGCCGCGCACCTTGTTGGGCGAATCGAGCACCGACTCCTTCAGCAGCTTCATGAAGGGATCGGCCGCCGCGATCTTGGGCCAGAACTGGGTGTTGGGCGGCGGCGCGCCGGTCGCCTTGAACATCTTGGCCTGGCCTTCCTCGTCGACCATCATGGCGGCGAGCATCTCCTTGGCGAGCTTCTTGCGCTCCGGCGCGATCGACTTGGGAATCGCCCAGCCCCAGATGTCGTCCCAAGCGAAGGGCTCCTTGCGGTTCGGTCCGAGCGGGAAGCGCGCGGCGGCGATCTTGCCCGCCATCTTCGACTTGGCCGGATCGTTGAACGTTCCCCACCACAGCGAGTCGGCCACGGTGAAGGCGGCATCGCCGCCCATGAAGATGGCATTGGCCTCGTTGCGGTCGTAGGCCGGCATGCCGCGCGGCGAGATCTTGTGGGTGTTGATGGCATCCCACCAGTACTCGACCGTCTCCTTCATGCAGGGCTCGTTCATGCCCGATTTCCAGCCGTTGGCCGCGAGCTTCTTGTTGTCGCGCTCGTAGGCCGGCATCAGCACGTCGCAGTTGTTGCCCCACATCGACCAGAACCAGCTGAACCAGCTGTGGTTCATCGACATGCCGCCGACATAGCCGAACTTCACCTTGTTGGCGGCCTGCAGCTTCTTGCTGGTCTCGACCAGCTCGGCCAGGGTCTTCGGCACTTCTTCCGGCTTCACGAGGTCGCTGCGGTAGAAGAAGACGCTAAAGGTCTGACCCATCGGCACGACGGTGTTCTGGCCGGCTGCATTGCCGAACACGATCTTGTCCATGCCCCACTTCTCGGCGAACTCGAGCCCCTTGACGTCGTCGGTCGGCTCGAGCAGGTGGGCCCACAGCTGGCCCCAGTCGTCGTTGTGCCAGATGACGTCGTACTGGTCGGAATTCGAGGTCAGCGACGCCGTCATCTTCTCGACATAGACGCCGTAGGAATTCGGCACCTTGACGATCTTGACGCCGTTCTTGGCGCCCCAGGTCTCGAACATGGCGATCGAGGCGTCCTGGATCGGGCTCGGCTGGTAGCCGACGCGTAGCTCCTTGACCTGGGCGCTCGCCGTACTTGCGGCGATGACGCAGGCCGCGGCTGCGGCGAGTGTCCTTCTTGTCAGTTTGTACATGTCGTCTCCTCCTCGGTGCTTGGTTGTCTCGCTTTTAGATCCGAAGGCCGCGGATCACGTATTTCTGGCCGAACAGCGCCAGCAGGAAGGCCGGCACCAGCGCCATGACCGCGGTTGCCGCCATCAGGTTCCAGCGCAGGCCCATTTCGGTGACGAACTGCGCCATGACCACGGTGATCATCGGCACCTTGTTGCCGGTCAGGATCAGGGCGAAGAGGAATTCGTTCCAGGTGAAGAGCCAGCACAGTACGGCCAAGGCGGAGATCGCCGGGATGGCCGAGGGCAGGGCGACGCGGATGAAGGCGCCCCAGCGCGTGCAGCCGTCGATCAGGGCGGCGTGTTCCATCGACGGATCGATGCCGTCGAAGAAGCCCTTCATCAGCCAGGAGAAAAAGCAGATGTGCACGGCGATATGCGGCAGCAGGATGCCGATATAGGTGTCGTAGATGCCCCAGCTCTGGGACACGAAATAAAGCGGCAGCACCCAGGAGATATAGGGCACGCAGCGGAACACATAGATCGTGCCGAACCACGTGCTCGCCGCCGGCCCCTTGAAGCGCGACAGCATGTAGCCGCTCGATACGGTGACCAGGATCGAGAAGATCGTCGCCAGCGTCGAGATCAGCGCCGAGTTGACGAAGGCCAGGACCAGCCGTTCCTCCTGAAAGACTTCCGTGAAGCTCGCCAGGGTGAAGTCGGTCCCCCGATGGACGTAGTAGACGCCCGATTCAGGCCGCAGCGACGTCAGGATCAGCCACAGCACGGGGAAGGCGAAGAGAAAGCAGATGACAAAGAGTGCGAGCGCAAACAGCAGGCGCCGGCCGGCCGGCGGCAGGCCGGCGAACATCAGGGGTTGGCGGACCATGCTCATGGATTGGCGGCCATCGTCAGGTCTTCGTTACGCGGTCGACCAGGCGGTACATCACGATGCCGACCACCAGAATGATGAGGCCGCCGACGATCGCCGATGCAGAGCCGCGGCCGAGGTCGAGATTAAGGAAGGCCAGCACATAGGCATAGAGGCTGAACAGCTCGGTCGAGCGGCCGGGGCCGCCGCCGGTCAGCGTCCACACGATGTCGAAGGTGCGGAAGGCGTCGATGGCACGGATCACGACGCAGACCACGATCACCGGCTGCAGCATCGGCAGGGTGAGGTGGCTGAAGACGCGCCAGGTCGAGGTGCCGTCGATCGCGGCTGCCTCGAACGGTTCCTTTGGCAGGCTCTGCAGGCCGGCCAGCAGCAGCAGCGTGAACCACGGCGTCCACAGCCAGACGTCGGTCAGCACGATGATGCCGAAGGCGGTCCAGCGCTGGACCAGCCACGGCTGGCCTTCCATGCCGAGGCCTTCCAGCACGGCATTCACGATGCCGAACTGGTCGTTGAACATCCAGCGCATCATGATGGCGGCGATCACCGGCGCCACCATCAGCGGCACCAGCAGCACGGTCTGCACCAGCTTCTGGCCGCGGAACGGGCGGTTGAGCAGCAGCGCCAGGCCGAGGCCGAGGACCAGAGCGCCGGCCACGCTAAGGATCATGAAGATGAAGGTGTTGGGCAGCACGACTTCGAGGAAAGCCGGATCGGTGATGACGGCGTGGTAGTGGTCGAGGCCGACCCAGGTCTTCTTGGGGTTATAGAGCGCCCAGTCGCGGAAGCTGGCATTGGCGCCGATCACGATCGGCACGACCTGGAACAGTCCCAGCAGGAGGGCCGCCGGCGCGATCAGGAACAGCATGAAACGCTGCTGCTCGCCGAACAGGGGCCGTCGCGCCGTCACCATTCCGATCTGCCTCCCCGCTTTATGATGGTCGTTTCCGCCGGTGGACGCAACGGCGCCCGCCGTGATAGCGCAAGAGGGGGAGGATTTCATGGCACTGGTGCAGCTCGCCAACGTAAGCAAGGTCTACCGCTCGATGCAGGGCGCCGACTACGAGGCCGTGCGCGATTTCTCGCTCGACATAGAGCCGGGCGAATTCTTCTGCCTCCTGGGCACCAGCGGCTGCGGCAAGACCACCGTGCTGAACATGGTCGCGGGCTTCGAGCATGCGACCTCGGGCGATATCCGCATCGGTGGCACGGCCATCGAGGGACCGGGCGTCGACCGCGGCGTCGTCTTCCAGGGCGACGATTCGCTCTACGGCTGGCTCTCGGCACTGGGCAACGTCGAGTTCGGCCTGCGCATGCGCGGCATCGCCAAATTGGAGCGCGAGGCCACGGCGCGACGCTATCTCGATCTCGTCGGCCTCACCGGGCAGGAGCACAAGCACCCGACCGAACTGTCGGGCGGCATGAAGCAGCGCATCCAGATCGCCCGCGTGCTGGCCAACGAGCCGCAGATGCTGCTGATGGACGAGCCGTTTGCCGCGCTCGACGCCCACACCCGCGCCGCCATGCAGCGCGAGCTTCTGAGCATCGTGCGCAAGACCGGCAAGACGGTGCTGTTCATCACCCACGACATCGACGAGGCGATCATCCTCGCCAGCAAGATCGGTGTCATGCATGCCGGCCCCGCCTCGAATCTTAAGGGCGTGATCGACGTGAAGCTGACCGAAGCCGAGCGCGACCGCACGCACGACCGCTTCGTTGCGGTCTACCGCCAGGTCCACGAGATGATCCGCGACGAGGTCGCGATCTCGCTGCAGCGGGCGCACTGATGCTGGGGCGTCTCGCCGGCTACGTCGCGGGCTTCGCCAGCCTGTTCCTGATCTGGCACGCGGCCTCGGTGTGGCTGCTGAGCTCCGTGCTGTTTCCGCCGCCGTGGAAGGTGATCGTGAAGGCGGTCGAGCTGATCGAGGACGGCACCCTGGGCGAGCAGGTATCGGTGAGCCTGATGCGCATCTTCTCGGGCTTCCTGGGCGGCACGGCGATCGGCATTCCGATTGGCCTCGCCATCGGCTCCTTCACCATCGTGCGCCGCCTGCTCGAGCCCTATACCGAGTTCCTGCGCTTCATCCCGGCCACCGCGATGATTACCGTCGCCGTCATCTGGTTCGGCATCGGCGAGGGCTCGAAGATCTTCCTGATCATCTACACCACGGTGTTCATCATCATCATCAACACCGCCACTGGTGTCGCAGCCGTCGCGCCCAACAAGATCCGCGCCGCGCGGTCGCTCGGCGCCAGCCGTGGCCAGGTGTTCTTCTTCGTCGCTTTGCCCGCCACCGTGCCCTACATCCTGACCGGCATGCGCCTTGCAATGGGCAACTCCTTTGTCACCATCATCGCCGCCGAGCTCGTTGCCGCCAACAACGGCTTGGGTAAGATGATCTGGGACTCGCGGATGTACATGCTGGTCGACCAGATCTTCGTTGCCCTGCTGACCCTGGGCCTGCTCGGCTTCACCACCGACCGGCTGTTCCGCTGGGGGATCTACAAGTTCGCCGGACGTTTTTCGCCGGTGACGTGATACGTGATGTAATAGGGGGAGACTTCCGATGTGCAAGTTCTTGACTGTATTGTTTGCCGTGCTGTCGCTGGGTGCTCTCGACGCCAGCGCCCAGACGCGCACCAAGATGACGATCGCCACCGGCGTCGATCCGGCGTTCTCGCAGTTCTACGTCGCCAAGGAAGCCGGCATCTTCGAGAAGAACGGGCTCGACGTCACCATCAACACCGGCCCCTCGGGCTCGGCCATGGTGCCGTTCCTGATCAACAACCAGGTGCAGGCGGCCTACGGCTCCGATCTCGCCGGCGTCATCAACCACGGCGTCGACAACAACGTCGTCGCCGTGGCCGACGGCACCTACCTGCTGAAGTGGCTGTCGGTGGTCGGCCGCAACGTCCAGACGCTCGATGAGCTCAAGGGCAAGAAGATCGGCATCGCCAAGGGCACCGGCAGCGAGATCTTCTGGGCGCGCGTGCTGGAGAAGCGCAACCTCAAGGCCGCCGACTACAAGATCGTCGACGTCGAAGCGCCCGAGATGCTGGCCGCCGTCGAGCGCGGCGACATCGACGGCTTCGCGGTGTGGGAGCCGTGGCCGACGCGCACGCTGATGTCGGTCAAGGGCACCAAGATCCTGCAGACCGCCGAGGGCATCTACAACAACATCAACTTCGTCTACATGAACCGCGGCTGGATCGAGGCCAACCGCGACACCGCCGAGCGTTTCATCCGCGCGCTGTGCGAGGCCAACGACCTGATCGGCGCGGACCGCCCGGCCGCCGCCAAGATGGTCGCCAAGTTCCTCAAGATGCCGCTCGAGCTTGCGACGGAGCTGATGCCCAAGGTCGAGTTCGACATGACCTGGACCGACCGCGCCGTGCAGACCGTCAAGGTCGCCGAGGATACGCTGGCCGCCCAGAAGAAGCTGAAGGCGCCGCTCGACTACAACAAGTACGTCTACATGGACCTCCTGAAGAAGGTGCGGCCGGAGAACGTCAAGGTGACGCAGCTTCCGCCGAAGTAGGCTTTACCGGCTCGGCGGGATCAGCGTGTAGCCCAGGCCGCCGTCGCGGGAGGGCCATTTGCCGTTTTCGACGGCGTGCAGGAAGTCCTGCACGGCGGTGTTGAAGGCGGCGGGCTCTTCCAGGTTCATGGTGTGGCCGGTCTTGGGCATCTCGAGCACGCCGCAGCGCGGCACGTGCTTCTTGAGATGCACAGCCAGACCATGCGTCGACTCGTCCTCGTCGCCGATGATCACCAGCATCGGCTCGGCGATCTTGGCGAGCTCCGCCGTGCGCTCGAAGAACGGCTGGCGCGCGCCCTGCACGCCGCGCATGGTCATGGCGTGGCCGGTGGCCGAGCCGTCGGCGAACTGCTGCTTGAACTCCGCCCAGCCGTGCGGGTCCTTGTACTTGTAGGTGATGCGCGCCGAGCTTGCGCAATAGAGCTCGGCCATGGCCGGCATGCCCTCGCGCTCGATACGCTGGGCGAAGGCCTCGCACTCCTCCTTGAACTTGGCCTTGGCCGCGGGATCGCTGGCGCCGCCGCCGCCGCCCGCCGCGATGGTGAGCGACAGCGCCTTGCCGGGATGGCGGATGGCGAATTCGAGGCCGGCCGTGGCGCCCATCGACAGGCCCACGAGATGCGCCTTGTCGATGCCCAGCGCCTTCATGACGGCGGCGGCATCGTCGGCGGCGCGGGCTTGCGAGTAGGCCGCCACCTTGTCGGGCACGTCCGACGGCGGCCAGCCGCGCGCGGCATAGGCGATGCAGCGGTAGCGCCGCGAGAAATAGCGCACCTGCGGCTCCCAGCTCATATAATGGCCGCCGAATTCGTGGAGGAACAGCAGCGGCGTGCCCGTGCCGGTCTCCTCGACATAGAGCTTCACGCCGTCGTCGGTTTTGATCTGCGGCATCACTGTCTCCCCAAAGTCCTTGCCGGCTTAGCAACCCGGCGCGCATGTTGTCGACCATCATGGCCATCATTCTCCAGGAAGCCCTGCGCGGGCTCTTCTATGCGCCTTTCTACGTGGCACTCGCGAAGGATGCCTTCGCCGGCGAGGGCGTGGAAATCAAGTTCACCAGCTCGCCGCATCCCAGCCAAACGGCACTGCGCGTCATGGACGGCACGGTCGACGTGTCTTGGGGTGGGCCGATGCGGGTGATGGAGACCTATCATCAGCTGCCGGGCTGCGACCTCGTCTGCTTCGGCGAAGTGGTGACGCGCGATCCCTTCCTGCTGATGGGCCGCGTGCCCAAGCCCGACTTCGAGCTCGCCGATCTCAAGTCGGTGACGCTCGCCACGGTGAGCGAGGTGCCGACGCCGTGGCTCTGCCTGCAGCACGACCTGCGCCTGGCCGGCATCGATCCCGCCGGCATCAAGCGCGTCGCCGACCAGACCATGGCCGCCAACATGGCCGCACTCAAGGCCGGCAAGGTCGACGTCATCCAGGTCTTCGAACCGTTTCCCAGCCTGCTGCTGGCCGAGGGCGCCGCGCACGTCTGGCACGAACAGGCGCGGCGCGGGCACACCTCCTACACCTGCTTCTACGCGCGGCGCGGCACCATCGCCTCGCGGCGCGACGAGCTGCTGCGCATGACCCGCGCCATCGACCGCACCGAGAAGTGGGTGGCCAAGGCCAGCGGCAAGGAGATCGCCGCCACGATCGCGCGCTACTTCACCGACCTGCCGCCTGCCATCCTCGAGGCCGCCTGCACGCGCTACAAGACGCTGGGCATCTGGGGTGCCAACCCGATTCTGCCGCGTTCCGGCTACGACCGCCTGCACGACGGCCTCATCTCCGGCGGCTTCGTGTCGCCCGGCGCCACCTTCGAAACAGCCGTCGACAACACGCTGGCCGAGGCGGTGATCGCCGAGAAACTGCCGCCGCTGAAATAACGAGGTCCGCCATGTCCAACCCGCGCGTTCCCTACCGCATGGCGAGCGACCGCAAGCGCCTGCCGCCGCCGCAACCCGGCAAGCCGCTGATCGTGCATGTCGTGATCAATGTCGAGAACTGGCCGTTCGACCAACCGCTGCCGCGCAAGCTGCTGGCCGGCCCGCACGGCCAGGACAAGCTCCCCGACGTCCACAACTGGTCGTGGATGGAATACGGCTTGCGCACCGGCTTTCCGCGCATCCTGCGCGCGCTCAAGGACCGCAACCTGCCGGCCTCGACCACGATCAACGCCAGCGTCATCGACGTCTATCCGCGCATCGCCGAGAAGATGCTGGAGGCGAGCTGGGAATTCATGGGCCATTGCTGGACGCAGAAGGCGCTGCAGGCCGAGCCCGACGAGGTCGCCGTCATCGAGTGCACGCTGTCGCATATCCGCGGCTTCACGGGAAAGAAGGTGCGCGGCTGGCTGGGCGCGGGCCTGAGCGAGACCTTCGACACACCCGATCATCTAAAGGCGCGCGGCGTCGACTATGTCTGCGACTGGGTGATCGACGACCTGCCGGACTGGATGAAGACCAAGCACGGCCCGCTGATCGCCATGCCGTACTCGCTCGACCTCAACGACGGCCCGCTGTGGGCCGGCTGGGGCATGCATTCCAACGTCCAGTACGAGCGCACGGTGTGGGCGCTGGAGACGTTCGAATCAGAACTCAAGGAAAACTGCCGCGTCATGGTGCTGCCGCTGCATCCGCACCTGGTCGGTGTGCCGCACCGCATGAACTGGTTCGTGAAGATTCTCGACCTCTTGCTGGCGCGCAAGGACACGATCTTCATGAACGGCGGGCAGATCGCGGATTGGTACACCAAGGTCGAGCCGGCGCCTGCGGCGTAGACCCATAGGGGGCGTTAGCCGGGCTTGATATTGGCGGCGCGGATCACCTTGGCCCATTTCTCGGTCTCCGCGGCGAGGAAAAGGCCGAACTCGGCGGGGGTCATTGGCATCGGCACGCCGCCGAGATCGAGGATGCGTGCCTTGAGCTTCGGATCGGCAAGTGCTGCGCCCACGCCTTTGTTGAGCTTGTCGACGATGTCGCGCGGCGTGCCGGCCGGCGCGCCAAGGCCGGCGAAAGCATTGGTCTCGAAGCCCGGCAGGAACTCACCGATCGTCGGGACGCCGGGCAGCAGCTCCAGCGGCTTGGGCGTTGACACGCCGAGCGCGCGCAGGCGGCCGGCCCTGATGTGCTCGATCGACGACGGCAGGTTGTCGAACATGACCTGCACCTGGCCGCCGAGCAGGTCAGCCAGCGCGAGCGGCGCGCCGCGATAGGGCACGTGCTGCATGTCGACGCCGGCCAGCATCTTGAACCACTCGCCCGTGACATGCGCCACCGAACCGGTACCGGCGGAGCCGAAGTTGATCTTTCCCGGATTGGCCTTGGCGTAGGCGATGAATTCGGGGACGGTCCGCGCCGGAAAGGCGGGATCGACCTCCATGACCTGGTAGACGCGATAGATGCCGGCAACCGGTGCGAAGTCGCGCAGAAGATCGAAGCCGAGCTTGTCGTAGAGCGTCGAGTTGATCGGGTTGTTGGCGCCGATCACCATCAACGTGTAGCCGTCGGCCGGCGCGCGTGCGACCCCTTCAGTCGCTATGTTGCCGCCGGCGCCCGGCCTGTTCTCGACGATGAATTGCTGGCCGAGCTGCTCGGTCAGCGACTGCGCGATCATACGCGCCAGGATGTCGATCGCCTGGCCCGCCGCAAAACCCACGACCATGCGCACCGGCTGTGCCGGATAGGTCTGTGCGCCAGCGACACTCGAGACGGCGGGCAGCGCGAGAGCGCTGGCGGCGAGCTGCAGGAACTGCCTGCGGCGAAGCTTCATCGGCTTCCTCCCCCCAATCGCCGGCTTTGTGCCGGTCGGCGCGAGCCTACATCGCTTACCGCAGCTTGAACACCAGCTTGCCCTTGAGGTGGCGTGCCTCGCTGATGCGGACGGCTTCGCTGGCGTCGGCCAGGCTGAAGAGCCTGACCGGTGGCGGGCGGACGGCGCCGGCGCGATGGAGCTCGACGATACGCTCGAGCGGCGCCCGGGCGCGGCCGACGGCTGGCCGCAGGGACACGACGTCGCTGCGATCGGGCTTAGGCGCCTGCGGGCCGGACGCGATGAAGGCGGCCCGTCCGCCCGGCTTGAGAACCGCGAAAGACTGCAGAGCAACATCGCCGCCGACGGTCTCGAACACCGCGTCGCAGTTGCTCACGACCTTTCTGAAGTCGGTCGCGTTGTAGTCGATGACCTGATCGGCGCCGAGCTCGCGCAGGTAGGCATGGTTGGCGGCACTTGCGGTGGTGATGACGCGGGCGCCGAGATGCTTGGCGAGCTGGATGGCGAAGCTCGCCACGCCGCCCGCGCCACCCTGGATCAGGATCGTCTCGCCGGACTTCAGCTTCAGCGAGTCCTCGATCGAGCGGATCGCCGTGAGACCGATGAGCGCCATGGCTACCGCGTCGACATGCGACAAGGCGGGTGGCTTCCTGGCGACGATGGCGGCGCCGATGGCGATCTTCTCGGCATAGGTGCCGTCGCGGCCTGCCTCGAGAACGCCGAACACCTCATCGCCGATTTTCAGGTCCGTGACGCCGGCGCCCACGGCGCTGACCACACCGGAGAAATCGCGCCCGAGGACCAGCGGGAAGGTCGCCTGGGCATATTCGCCGGCGCGCACCTTCCAGTCGGCGCCGTTGACACTGGCGGCAAAGGTATCGACGACGATCTGGCCCGGTCCGGCCGACGGATCGGGAAGATCGCCGTACTTCAGGACGTCCGGCCCGCCGAATTGTTGAATGTAAGCAGCTTTCATGGTGTCCCGGCCTTTGTGACGAGAGTTGGAGTTCTGAAAGAGTTCAGTGCGCCGCGGCGCCTGACTTGCCCGCTTCCTCGCGGATCTGGTGCAGGATGTCCTTGCGCAGCGCATTGAACACTGGATCGGTCAAAAGGTCGACGTCGCGCGGGCGCGGCAGGTTCACCGGGATGCGCGAGCGGATGCGGCCGGGGCGGGCGCTCATCACGTAGACCGTGTCGGCGAGAAAGATCGCCTCGTCGATGTCGTGGGTGATGAAGACCACGGTGCGCTTCAGGGTGTCCCAGACATGCAGCAGCAGTTCCTGCATCTGCAGGCGGGTCTGGGCGTCGAGCGCGCCGAAGGGTTCGTCCATCAGGAAGAGCTTTGGCTGCATCAGCAGGCAGCGGGCGATGCCGACGCGCTGCTTCATGCCGCCGGAGAGCTGGTCGGGATAGTGCTTCTCGAAGCCGGTGAGGCCGACGAGATCGATGAAGCGCTGGGCTTCCTGCTCGAAGCTGCCCCTGGGTTTGCGCTGGATGCGCGGGCCGAAGGTGACGTTGTCGCGCACCGTCAGCCAGGGAAACAGCGCCGGCTCCTGGAACACTACGGCGCGGTCCGGTCCCGGCGGTTTGGGCGGCGCGCCTTCGATTTTCAGGACGCCGCCGGTCGGTTGCTCGAAGCCGGCAACGATGTTGAGCAACGTCGACTTGCCGCAGCCCGAGGGGCCGAGGAGCGCGATGAACTCGCCGTCACCGACGTTGAGGTCGACGCCGGTCAGCGCCGTCACCGGATTGCGGCCTTCGTAGACCTTCTCGATGCCGCTCATCTCGATGACGTTCATCGCGGCCTGTTCATCGTGAGAGGGCTCGCCAGTGGAGGACCCGATTGGAGATCAGCAGCATCAGCCGGTCGGATAAAAAGCCGGCGAGCCCGATCGACACCATGTCGGCCATCACCACGTCCATGCGGCCGACGTAGTAGGCATCCCACAGCACGTAGCCGAGGCCCGACTTTACCGCGACGATCTCGGCCACGATCACGGCGGTCCAGGCGACGCCGAGCCCGATGCGCATGCCGGTGAAGATCGCCGGCAGCGCGTTCGGCAGCACGACGCGTAGCACGAGGTCGCGCTCCTGCGCGCCCATCATCTGGGCGGCGCGGATCAGGTTGCGGCCGACGTCTCGGGCGCCATGCGTGGCGTTGATCACGATCGGGTAAAAGGCGCCGAGCGCGATCAGGAAGATGGCGCCGGTGTCGCGGATGCCGAAGAGCGCGATCGAGAAGGGCAGCCACGCCGTGATCGGGATCGGTCGCAGCCCCTGGATCAGCGGATCGACGCTGCGCGCGGCCAGCGCGCTCCAGCCGATCATCAGGCCGACCGGGATGCCGACGACGCAGGCCCAGAAGAAGCCCTGGACGACGCGACGGGCGGAGAACAGCACCGTGTCGAGCCACGTGCCGGAGTAGGGGTTGAGGCCGAAGCCGCCGCTGCCGAAGGCCCATTCCTGCCACGTCGCCAGGATCATCGACGGCGAGGGCAGGATGCCGGCTGGCAGCATGTCGGCGCGGCCGGCGCTCTCCCAGATCACCAGCAGGAAAACGGGAAGCGCCAGCGCCTGCGCGACAATTTTTACTTTTCTCACGCCTTGTTCAGCTCGGCGACCAGCGTGCCGTCGAAATAGGTGCCGAGATCGGCGCTGACGTCCTTGGTCAGCACGCCGAGCTTGTGGAAGGTCGCGGCCTGGCGCTGCATCTGGTCGAGTGTCAGGAACTGGCCGAGCTCGGTCACCTTGGCGACATTGGTCGCGACAGATTCCGGCAGCCCGGTATAGGCCGCGATGGTCCTGGTGAATTCTGCCTTCGAGGCGTTGAGGCGGGCCTGGATGGCGAGATAGGCCCAGACCACGCGCTTCACCGCCTCGCGCTGCTTGGCCATGTAGTCGCGGTTGACGCCGAAGATGCCGAGCTCGTCGCCGACGGCCTTGGACTTGGAATAGTCGAGCGTCTCGACGCGCACGCCGATGCCCTGTTGCTCGGCCTGCGATTCGTAGGGCTCCCAGCCGATGAAGGCGTCGATGTCCTTGCGCTCCAGCGCCTGCAGGAACGAGGTGCCGGCGCCCTGGATGTTGACGGTGCTGAGCTTGTTGTAGGGCACGTTGGCTTCGGTGAGGGTCGCGGCGAACTGGAACCACACCGCCGAGCCCGGCGCGATGCCGAGCTTCAGGCCGATGAGGTCCTCCCACTTGGCGAGCGCGACGCCCTTGCGCACGATCGGGTTCTTGGTCGAGCGGCCGACGCCCATCAGCGCGCCGATGCTCTTGATGCCCTGCGACAGTGCGATCGGCACGTCGGCAGGGCCGATCGAGCCGGCGTCGATCGATCCAGAGGCGAGCGCGGTGCGGGTGTCGGCGTAGCGCGCGAACTTCACCAGCTCGATCTCGACGCCGAGAGGTTTCACTTCATCGACGATGTGATGGAACGGGCAGACATGCGGCACGATGTTGGCGCCTAGGGTCAGCTTGACCGGCGGGCTGAGCGGCGCGGGCTTGGGGCCGAGTGCGTGCGCGGGGCGCGTGCCGATGAGCGAACCGGAGGCGAGCGCACCTCCCGCAAGAGCAAGTGCATGGCGGCGATGGAGCGATTGCATGGATGCCTCCCGGGGCAAAGGGCCTGACGGCAGTGTAGAGTGCCGAGGCGGCGTCGCAACATCCGTGCCGCCTCAAGGAGCGGAACGCCATGCCGATCGTCCTGTCCGAGAATTTCCGGGCCCTGTTCTACGCCCCGTTCTATGCCGCCTATGCCACCGGGGCCTTCAAGGAGGCCGGCGTCGAGGTGGTGCTGAAGCCGTCGCCCAGCCCGCCCGACGCCGCCCGGGCGCTGCGCGCCGGCGAGGTCGACGTCATGTGGGGTGGGCCGCTGCGCGTCATGATCACCCACGACACCGAGCCGACCGCGGATCTCGTCTGCTTCTGCGATGTCGTGGCGCGTGATCCGTTCTTCATCATAGGCGCCAGGCCAAAGCCCGATTTCCGCTTCGCCGATCTTGTGGGCCAGCGCTTCGCCTCGGTCTCCGAGGTGCCGACGCCGTGGATCTGCCTCGAGGACGACATAAGGCGGGCCGGCGTCGATCCCGCCAAGCTCGACCGCCTGACCAAGCCGAGCATGGCCGAAAACGCCGCCGCGCTGCGCGCCGGCAAGCTCGACGCCATTCACGTCTTCCAGCCCTATGCCGAGGAACTTGTGGCCTCGGGCGCCGGCCATGTCTGGTATGCCGCCGCCATGCGCGGCCTCACCGCCTACACCACGCTGGTGACGCGCCGCGAGGTGCTGGCCAAGCGCGCCGACGAGCTACTGGCCATGACCAAGGGCCTCTACAAGACCTTGCGCTGGTTCAAGGAGACGCGCGGCGCCGAGATCGCGCCGCTGCTCAAAAGCTTCTTCCCCGATGTCGACCAGAAGATCTTCGCCGCCGCCATCGACCGCTACCGCGCGCTCAACCTCTGGGCGGCCGATCCGGTGATCCCCCGCGAAGGCTACGACCGCCTGCAGGCCGCCATGCGCGCCGGCGGCGCGCTATCGAAGGACATTCCGTTCGAGACTTCCGTGGATACGGCGCTGGCCGAAAAGGCGGTCGCTCACCAGTAGAGGCGAATGCCGCCTGGCTGGATTCGGCGAGTCGGTGCTGCCGACCGTGCGGCCGGCTGGACCGTGATGTTGAGATTGTCCTGCGAACCGTCGCCGAAGCCGCCCGGCGTATTGCCGGTGCAGATGACGGTGAGGCCGATGGTAGTGCAGACCGCGTGGGCCTCGTTCATCGGGCCGACCGAAACCAGCCCCGCCGCGACAAACGCGAGCAGACCAAGGCGCGACGCCAGCCGCGCGACGATCGACATCACTGGTAGATTACCCGATACCCCAAAACACCCAGGGGCAATCTAGAGGCTGCCGCCGGTGGACAGCAAGCCGGGCAGCCGCATCCATTGTACCGGTTTAACGCTTGTTCAGCCCCGCATTGAACAGCGTCGTGTTCTGCCCGTGCACCGGATCGGCGATGGCCTGGGCAAGACTTTGCGCACCCTTCCACTCGTTGGCCGGCCGCGACATGCCGTCGCTGCCGACCTGGTCGATGCCCCAGTAGATCTCGAGCTGATGGCCGTCGGGGTCCTTGAACTCGACGGCTATCTGGCAGCCGGCGCGGCGGCGGCCCTCGAAATGCACGGCGACGCCGTGGCGCTTGAGGTGATCGCGGGCGCGCAGCACCTCGTCGAGCGTGCCGACCTCAAAGGCGATGTGGTTGAGGTCGCGGCCTTCCGCCTGGCCCTTCAGCGCGCCGATCAGCGCGACGCCGTGATGGTCGGGATTGAAGCGCATGAACACCATGCCGCCCGGCATCATGTCCTCGCCATAGACGTCGGAGATCTGGAAGCCCAGCACCTCGACGTAGAAGCTGGTCGAGCGCTCGATGTCGCTGACATGCAGCACAGCGTGGCCGATCTTGCCGATGGCGAAGGGCGTGCCCTTGGGTCGCGCGAGCGCTTTCAGCTTGGCGATGTCGATGGCCATGTCGGTCTCTCCGTCAGAATTTGAACGCGCGACGCACGTTGCCGCCCAGAAGTCCGGCGCGCTCGGCCGGCGGCACCGCGTCGGCCATCTCCTCCAGCGCCTGCAAATAGTCGCCGGTGTGATCGGGATGCGGATAGTCCGACGCCCAGAAGAAGCGGTCGGCGCCGTAGGTCTTCATCATGGCGGGCAGGGTGCGCTCGTCGGGATCGCCCGAGATCCAGACCTGGCGGCGGAAATAGTCGCTCGGCATGTGCTTGAGCGGCGCGCGGTTGCCGAGATGTGTCGCGCCAACGACGCCATCGAGCCGGTCGAGCCAGTAGCCGATCCAGCCGGCGCCGCATTCCAGCAGCACCAGTTTCAGCTTGGGGAAGCGGTCGAAGGTGGCGAAGTCGAAGAAGGTGGTGAAGGCCTGGCGCACGCCTTCGCCGGCCGTGACGGAGGCTAGCAGGAAGAAGCGATGGCCGTTGTCGAAGCGCGGCGAGCGCAGCTCGAATGGCTCATGTGCGGGATGGATGGCGATCGGCACGTCGAGCTCGACCGCCTTGGCATAGACCGCATCGTGCACCGGATCGCCATGTGCCTTGTGCGTCGACACGAAGGGCACGACGAAGGCGCCGCGGCAACCGTCCTTGACCGCGCGCTCCAGCTCGATCGCGGCCGCCGCCGGATCGCCGAGCGACAGATGCGCGATGGGGATGAGGCGGCCCTTCGAGTCGCGGCAGAAATCCGCGATCCAGCGATTGTAGGCGCGGCAATAGGCTTGGCTCAGTTCGATGTCCTGCAGCTCGGCCTCCCACAGGATGCCGAGCGTGGGATAGAGCACCGCTGCCTCGAGGCCCTCGGCGTCGAGAAGCTTCAGGCGCTCGCCCGCGTCGCAGGCGCCGTAGGGCATGTTGGCGGCGTAGGTCTTGTCGGGATGCGGCTTGAAGACGTCGAGATCCTTCTGGCCCATGCGGCCCAAGGTGGCGGGATAGCCGCGGCGCGTGCGCTTGCTCGGCACGCCGCCGATCTCCAGATATTCCAGCCCGTCGGCGTCGCGGCCGATGCGGAGCGCGCGGTCGCGGAACTTCGGCTCGATATAGCGTTCCCACAGGGTCGCATCCTCGAGCAGGTGGCCGTCGGCGTCGACGGCGCCCGGATGCTTGAAACGGTGGACGGTGCTGGGATCGAAGACGGGCCGCATCTATCTGCTCCTCAACTCCTCACCAGCGATCAGGCCGTAGATCAGGACACTATGCCAGAGACCGGAAACGAACCAGCGGTCGCGAATCGGGCCACCCTCCAGGCGGAACCCCAGGCGACGGGCCAGCGCCTGCGACGGCTTGTTGGACGAGCGGATCAGCGCCTCGACCTTGTGCACGCCGAGATCGTCGAACAGGTGGCGCAAGAGCGCGCGCGCCGCCTCGGTCATCAGGCCCTTGCCCTGGAGTTCCGGCAGGATCAGCCAGCCGACATCGACGCGGTTCTGCGGGATATGGCGGTGGTGATAGTTGATCATGCCGATCATGCGGCCGCTCTTTTTCTCCTCGATCGCCCACATCACGTAGATGCGCGGCCGGTAGGCGCGGTGCCAGCACATCGCCTGGCGCGTCTGCTCGATGTCGCCGTAGGCAGCACCACCCCAATAGCGCAGGTTGCCGGGATCGGCGTAGAGCGCATGTAGCGCTGCGAGGTCGGCGAGCTTGAAGGGCCGCACGCTCAGGCGTTTGGTGTCGAAGGTCGGCTGTTTTTTGGCGCGCTTGACCATGTCCCAGTTTAGGCGCGGAGTTCCGGCATGACCAAACGAATCGGCATCCTGACCAGCGGCGGCGACTGCGCCGGCCTCAACGCCGTGATCCGCGCCGTGACGCTGCGCGCGCATCATGGTTACGGCTGGAAGACCATCGGCATCGGCTACGGCACGCTCGGCCTGCTCGACCGTCCTGTCGATGCGCGCGAGCTCGATCCGGCGCGGCTCGGGGCGGTTGTCGCGCGCCAGGGCGGCACTTTCCTCGGCAGCACCAACCGCGGCGATCCCTTCGCCTATCCCATGTTCGACGGCAGCAAGCGCGATCGCTCGGGCGAAGTCGCAGAGGCACTGAGGAGTCTCAAGCTCGATGGACTCATAGGCGTCGGTGGCGACGGCAGCCTCGACATCCTGCGCCGGCTGTTCGCGCCGACCGGCATCGCCTTCATCGGTGTGCCCAAGACCATCGACAACGACGTCGCCAACACCGAGCGCGCCGTTGGCTATTCGACCGCGGTTGCGATCGCCACCGAGGCGCTTGACCGCCTGCAGCCGACCGGCGCCAGCCACGACCGCATCATGGTGCTTGAGGTGATGGGCCGCGACGCCGGCCACATCGCCATCGCCGCGGGCATCGCCGGCGCCGCCGATGTCGTGCTGATCCCCGAGATCGGCTGGCGGCTGGCGCATGTCACGAAACACATCGAGGCGTTGCGCGAGCGCGGCCGGCGGGTGGTGCTGGTCGTGGTGGCCGAGGCGGCGGGCAAGTCGGGCGATCCGCCCGATCCGAAGGACGATGCGCCGACCAAGCACGGCATGGGTGAATGGCTGGCGCAGCGGCTGGCGGCCGCCACTGGCGCCGAGGCGCGCGCCACGGTGCTGGGCCACGTGCAGCGCGGCGCTGAGCCGACCGCCGAAGACAGGTTGCTGGCGAGCGCGCTCGGCGTGCGCGCCGTCGATCTGCTGGCCGAGGGCGCGCGCGACCGCATGGTGGCGTGGTGGAACCGCAAGGTGATCGACGTGTCGCTGGAAAAGGTCGCCGGCCGCTCGCGCACCGTCGATCCTTCGGGTTCGTTGGTCACTACCGCGCGAGCGCTGGGGATTTGCCTGGGAGACTCCTAGCCTCCAGCCAGAACACCTCGCCTTCGCTCTGCTCCGTATCGAGCCAGAGGAAGGGCGTCGTCGGGTAGGCCGCTTCGAGTCGCGGCTTGCCACGGCCGACCTCGCACAGAAGTGCGCCTTTGGCGGCAAGATGCTTCGGCGCTTCGGCCAGAATCCGATGCATGATGTCGAGACCGTCGCTGCCGGCCGCCAGCGCCATGCGTGGCTCGTGTCGATACTCCGCGGGCAGCTTGTTCATCGCCGCCGCATCAACATAGGGCGGATTGCTGATGATGAGGTCGTAGCGCCCGCCCTTGAGCGGGGCGAACAGATCGCCGCGATGAAGCGCGACGCGGTCGCCCAGGCGATGCGCGGCGACGTTCTTCTTGGCCAGTGCCAGCGCGTCGGCTGAGAGATCGGCGGCGTCGATCTTCGCGCGCGGGAAGGTGAGGGCGGCGAGGATCGCGAGACAGCCCGAGCCGGTGCAGAGATCGAGCACCGAGCGCACGTCGCCGGGATCGCCATAGGGCAGGGTACCGTAAGCCAGCATGTCGCCGATGAAGGAGCGCGGGATCAGCGCGCGGCGGTCGGCATGGAATCGTATGCCATGCATGTAGGCGCAGCCCAGCAGATAGGGCGCGGGCAGGCGCTCCTCGATTCGCCGTTCGATCAGCTGCGAGAGCTTCTTCTTCTCGGCTGCAGACAGAGTGACGTCGAGATAGGGCTCCAGCCGGTCGATCGGCAGGCCGAGGCCTTCCAGCACCATGAAGGCCGCCTCGTCGCGGGCATTGGTCGTGCCATGACCATAGCCCAGGCGGGCGGCACGAAAACGTCGTTCGGCACCGCGAAAGAAGTCGCCCAGGGTGGCGAGGGTCGGCTTGTTGGAAGGGGGCATGCGGCCTTATACTAGCGCAATCGCCTATGAATCGCCGCGCCTTCCTCCTTGCCGGGCTGCTGAGCTCCACCGCGCTGGTTTCCGCTGAAGCCCAGCCGGCGCTCACCGTCATCTATGTCGGCGGCTGGGACTGCGAACCCTGCACGCGCTGGAAGAACGCCTACAAGGCGAGCTGGCTCGCCTCGCCGGAGTACAAGCAGGTGCGCTGGATCGAGGTCGAATCGCCCAAGCTCAGGGAAGCCTACCAGGTGCGCTTCTGGCCCGACGAGCTGCGGCCGATCCTCGATCAGCTGCCGATGAAGAATGGCACGCCGCGCTTCCTGGTGGTGCGCAACGGCCGCATCATCGACAACCAGCTCGGCGGCAATTCCTGGCCGATCATCATGGCCGATGTCCGGAAGTACGTTGGCTGACAAGGGCACCGGCCCGCTCGACGGGCTCCTCGTCCTCGACCTGACGACCCATCTGTCGGGGCCGTTCTGCGGCATGCAGCTCGCTGATCTCGGAGCTGACGTCATCAAGATCGAAAGCCCGCAGGGCGATGCCATCCGCGGTGCGCCGCCCTTCATCGAGGGCGAGTCGGCGTGCTTCATGCTGTGGAACCGCAACAAGCGCGGCATCCGGCTCGACCTCAAGGACAAGGACGACCTCGCGATCTTCTGGGAGATGGCCGAGCGCGCCGACGTGGTGCTGGAGAATTTTCGCGCCGGTGTGATCAAGCGTCTCGGTATCGGCTGGGAGGCGTTGCACGCGCGCAACCCGCGCCTGGTGCTGGGCTCGATCTCGGGCTTCGGCCAGACGGGCCCCTATTCCAGCCGCGGCGGCTTCGACCTCATCATCCAAGCGATGTCGGGCCTGATGTCGGTGACCGGGCCCAAGGACGGCCCGCCCTACCGCATTCCGCTCGCCATCTCCGATGTCGGCGCCGGCCTCTATCTCACCATCGGCGTGCTGGCCGCCCTGCAGGCGCGGCAGAAGACGGGCGAGGGCCAGTGGGTCGAGACCTCGCTGCTCGAAGCCACCGTCTCGCTCGGCGTCTACGAGGCCGCCAACTATTTCGCCAACGGCAAGCGGCCGGAAAAGCTCGGGCAGGGCCATCGCGGTTCCTCGCCCTACCAGGTGTTCAAGACTGCCGACGGCTGGATGACCATCGGCGCGTCGCAGCAGAATTTCTTCCGCACGCTCTGCGGCCTCGTTGGCCGGCCGGAGCTGGTGGAGGATCCGCGCTTTACGACCAATGCCATGCGCGTGAAGAACAACGACGCGATAGTGGCGGCGCTGCAGGAGCAGGTCGGCAAGAAGACCACGGCCGAGTGGATGACCGCGCTCGAGGCTGCCGGCATTCCGGCCGGCCCGGTGCTGCATCACGACGAGGTCTTCACCGACCCGCAGATCCTGGCGCGCGGCATGGTGGCCGAGGTCGAGCACGCCAAGGCCGGCCGCCAGAAGACGCTCGGCCTGCCGATCAAGATGTCGGCGACGCCGACGCAAATGCGCCGCGCCGCGCCGACGCTCGGCCAGCACGATGCGGAGCTCAAGAGAAAGAAGCCGTAATGAAAGAGGCGGAACGGTGTGCCCGTTCCGCCTCTCCGTTACTCTTACACGCGTCTCCCAGACTAACTAGCTGCGCCGGGCCGTGTGCGGCGCATCGGGCTTGCCGTCGCCATCGCGATCCTGCGGAGTGCCGCGCTTGCGGTTGGTCTGCTGCTGCTGGCCGTTGTTGTTGGCCGCCGGCGTGGTCTGCGTCGCCACCGGCGGCGTGCGGTCGTTGCGATGCTGCACGTTGGCGTCGCGATTGCCGTCCCGCCGATCGTTGCGCTCGGCCGGCCGTGCCGCAGGCGCCGGTACGGGCACGGGCACGTAGCGCGTGTCGTGCACCACCGTCGGCGCCGGCGAGTAGTAGTAGTTATTGACGGGCGCCGGGCGGTAGTAGGCGGGCTGGCTGTAGTAGCCGCCGTTGTAACCGCTGTTGCTGTAACCGCTGTTGTAGCCGTCGCCGTATCCCGGGCTGTAGCTGGTATCCATCGTCTCGACGCAGCCCGTCGCGCTGGCCATCAGGCCTGCCGCGATAACCCACGTAAACTTAACCATATAACTCTCCTGAGAGGAGAGCCCGTTGTTCGGGTCCTGTCCCTGTTGCCTATACGCAACAGGTGTGAAATTTGCGGAGGCCGAATCGGGGAATGTTGAAGGCAGCTCTGCCTTAATGCCAGCGGCCTGCGTCACCCCGGCAGCCAGAACGAGGACGTCAAACGCCGCTCGCGACGCGGTCCGCGCGGCGCCAGTACCTAGTCGCCAGTACTCAGTCGAGAGTGAACGACTAGAGCGCCCCCGGTGCCGGGCCCTTCGATACCTTGGCGTTGAGTTTGGGCGGGTGCGTGACGATCGACTTCAGCTCGGGCGTCGGCTTGCCGAGCCTGGCGAGGTTGGGCCGCGGCCGGCTGAGCTCTGAATTGGTGGCGAAGGCCTGCTCCATGGCATGGGCGGCGCCCAGCACCTCGCCGTCGCCGCGGAAGCGGCCGACCACCTGCAGGCCGAACGGCATTTTCTTGTAATCGGTGCCGCAGGGCAGCGACACTGCGGGATTGCTGGTGAGGGTGACGAAATAGACTGACGCCATCCAGTGGTAATAGTTGTTGAGCTTCTTGCCGTCCATTTCGTCGACATAGAGCTGCTTCCACGGGAAGGGTGTAACGCCGACCGTGGGGCCGAGCACCAGGTCATAATCCTTGTAGAGCTCCTGGAACTTGCGGAAGATCCGCGTCTGTTCGGCATGCGCCCAGGCGAAGTCGGCGAGGCTCATCTTGGCGCCGATCTCGTAGTTGGCGCGGATATTGGGGCCGAGTAGGCTTTTATCCTTGGTGTAGGTGTCGTGGTACTTGGCGAGGAAGTTCACGGCGCGGACCACGTCGAAGCAGCGGTCGGCGCCGCCGTAGTCGATCTCGACCTTGTCGAGGCTGCGGAACAAAGGTTTCATCGCCTTGATCTTCTCGCGCATCGTGGCGCGGATGCCCTTCTCCACGGGGGCACCGCTGAAATCCTCCGTCCAGGCCACGCGCAGACTGCCGAGATCGACCGGCCAGGGCTCGGCATAGGCGCCGCCCTCGACCGGGAAGCTGAGCGGGTCGCTGTCGTGCTGGCCAATCTGCGTGGCGTAGAGCAGGCAGACATCAGCCACGTTGCGGCCCATCGGGCCCAGCACGGAGATCGGCGTCCAGCCCATGGCGCGGCGCTCGACCGCCACCATGCCCGGCGAGGGACGAAAACCCACGACGCCGCAGAAGGCCGCAGGATTGCGCAGCGATCCACCGGTGTCGGAGCCGGTGCAGACCGGCAGCATGTCGGTGGCAAGTGCCGCCGCCGAGCCGCCCGATGATCCTCCGGCATTGAGCGTGGTGTTGAACGGATTGCCCGTGGCGCCCCACACCGGATTGCGGCTGTTCGAACCGGCGCCGAACTCTGGCACGTTGGTCTTGCCGACGATTACTGCGCCGGCGGCGCGCACGCGGCCGACCATGACGTTGTCGTAGTTGGGAACGTAGTCGCGATAGAGCGGCGAGCCGTAGGTGGTGAGCAGGTCCTTGGTCTCTTCGAGGTCCTTGATGCCGGTCGGCAATCCGTGCAGCAGCGGCAGGTCCTCGCCACGCCGCACCGCCGTCTCGGCGGCCTTGGCCTCCTTGCGGGCGCGCGCCACGCACATCGCGGTGACGGCATTGACCGCGGGGTTCAGCGCCTCGATGCGGGCGAGGCAGGCCTCGAGCAATTCGACCGGCGAGATTTCCTTGGTGCCGATGCGGCGGCGCAGCTCGACGGACGACAGTGAGACTAATTCACGATTGGACATCGCTTCCCTCTCGATTGTTATGGCCGGTGAATCTGAACCGGCTCGCGTGTCACGGTCCGTCGGCCACGCTTGTACGCGGCCAGGACCGGCGCCACCGTCCGGAGAGCCATGATCGGATCCGGCGCGTCGAGCATCACCAGATCGGCCGGCGCGCCGACCGCGATCCCGTAATCGGTCTGGCGCATCAGGCGCGCCGCGGCGCTCGTCGTCATGTCCCAGGTGTCGCGCACCTCGGAATCCGAGCCGCGCTGGGTGACGATCGCCTGCATGTTGGCTTGCCGCAGCAATTGCCCGTCGCCGAAGGGCGTGAAGGGATTGAGGATGTTGTTCGAGCCGATCGAGCAGAGCACGCCTTGCTGGGTCAACCGGTTGAGGTCGACCACGTTGCGCGGCACATTGTGGTCTGTGTGGCGGCCGCCGAGATAAAGGTCGGTCGCGGTCAGCACCGTGGCCGCGACACCGGCATCGGCCATGCGACGCGCGACCTTGTCCATCTCGGCCTGCGGCATCGATGCGAGCTTGCTGACGTGGCCGACGGCGACCCGTCCGCCCCAGCCGTATTTTTCCGTGAGCTCGCACACCAGCAGCGTGTCGAGTTCCTCGGCCGAGGCGCCGCTGTCGAGATGCATGTCGATGTCGACATCGAACTCGCGCGCCATTTCGAAGACGCGACGGATCTGGGCGTCGCGGTCGGTGTCGTAGTTGGGCGCGGCGCCGACGACGGTGGCGCCGTTCTTGAGTGCCGCGACCATGAGTTCGTCGGTGCCGGGATTGTTGGTCAGTCCCTCCTGCGGCATGACGCAGATCTCGAGGTCGATCGCCCACTTGTAGCGGTCGATCAACACCTTCACACCTTCGAGGCCACGCAGCCCGATCTTGGGATCGACCTCGACGTGGGTGCGCATCCGGGTGCAGCCGTGCGAGATACATTTTTCGATGGTGCCGCCCGCGCGCTCGGTCACGTCCTCGACGGTGAAGGTGTGCTTGAGGGCCGAGGTGCGCTCCATCGCGAGGTGCGGGAAGCGCTTCGGCTCGCCCGAGCAGTCGCAGCGCGCCAGGATGCAGGACTTGTCGAGATGGATATGCGTCTCGACGAAGCCGGAGCAGACCAGCCGGCCGCCGCCTTTCACCTCGTCCTTTGCGCCGCCGCCCAGTTTTGGCGCGAGCGCGACAATCTTGCCATCCTTGACGCCGATATCCGTGGCCGGCTGATCCGGCTTGCTGTCGGGAAGCCGCACATCGCGCAAGACGAGATCGAAATCCATGTGGTTCCTGTCGTATCGGGGCCGGCACGCATGTTGCACCATGCCGTGCGGCTTTTATAGTCCAGCGGCACCGGAGGCTCAGCGAATTCATGCTCTCTCGACGGCAACTCCTGACAACTTCTGCCCTGGCGATGCCGAGCATTGCTGCGGCGCAGGCGACCTGGCCGACCAAGCCGATCCGCTGGATCGTCAACTTTCCGCCGGCGGGTGCGGCCGACATCATGTCGCGTGCGCTGGCGGACTGGTTCGGCGCCAAGCTTGGACAGCCGATCGTCGTGGAAAACAAGCCCGGCGCCGGCGGCATGCTGGGCGCCGATATCCTGGCCAAGGCGCGCGGTGATGCGCATCTGGTGATGATGTCGAGTGCGGCCTCGCACGGCATCGGGCCCGTCCTCTACAAGGATGTGCCCTACGATCCGCTGGGCGATTTCATGCACCTCCATCTGGTGGGGACCTTCCCCAGCGTGCTGGCGGTGAACGTTGCCTCGCCCGTGACCAGCGTGAAGGAGTTGATCGATCTCGCCCGCGCCAAGCCCGGCGAGGTCACTTACGGCTCCGGCGGCAACGGCACCATGAATCATCTCGTCGGTCAGCTGCTGGCAGGGACGACAGGCGTGCCGCTGACCCACATTCCATATCGCGGCTCGGCGCCGGCGATGAACGATCTTTTGGGCGGGCAGATCGCGGCGCTGATGGAAAGCCTGCCGACGGCGTTCGGCTATTTCACCGGCAAGCGCATGCGGCCGCTGGCGGTGAGCGAAGACGCAAGAGCGCCGACCCTGCCGGAGACGCCGACCTTTCGCGAGGCGGGATTTCCCGGCGTGGTGGCGACCAACTGGTTCGGCTTCTCGACACCGGCCGGTATTCCCGGCGAGATTGCCAAGCGCTGGGAAACGCAAATCGCCGCAGCCCTGCAAAGTGCCGAGATCAAGGGGCATTTCGATCGTATCGGCATCGGGCCGGGCATGCTCGGGTCGGACGCCTATACGGCGCTCGTCCGGAGCGAACTCGCGCGCTGGCGCGAGGTCATCCGCGCGGGAAATATCCGAGCGGACTGATTGCCTGGCTTCCGGCACAATGGGTCCGGGAGGAAACAACATGATCCATCCGCTTCGCGAAGCGGCGGCGGTGAGCGGCATTGGCGAGACCGCCTATACGCGCGGCACGACCAAGTCGGGCCTGGCACTGCAGCTCGAGGCCAGCCTCAAGGCGATCGACGACGCCGGCATCGACCCGCGCGACATCGACGGCGTCGTTCCCTATTTCCCCGGCGCCGGCATCGCCGAGGATTTCATCGCCAATCTCGGGATCAAGGACCTGACTCTCTCGGCCTTCGTGCCGACCGGCGGCGCCACCTGCGTGGCAGCGCTTCAGATGGCGGCGATGGCGGTGGCGACCGGCGTTTGCAGGCACGTTCTTATTTCCGTGGGGCGCACCGGCTACTCGGGTGCGCGCGTGAGCACGCGGCTGCAGCAGTTCCCGCAATTCGCCCTGGCCAACGAGTTCGAGGCGCCGATCGGCATGTTCGCGCCGGCCCAGCTCTACGCCCAGGGCGCACGCCGCCACATGGAGCTCGACGGCACTACGGCGCGCCACATGGCCGAGGTCGCCGTGGTGACGCGCCAGCACGCGATCCTCAACGGCAACGTCGTGATGAACAAGCCGCTGACGGTCGAGGAGCATCACGCCTCGCGCATGATCTCCGATCCGTTCCGGCTGTTCGACTGCAGCCTCGAGAGCGACGGCGGCGCCGCCGTGATCGTGAGCAGCGCCGAGCGCGCGCGCGACCTCAAGAAGCCGCTCGTCACCATCATGGGCGTGGCCGAGGGCCATCCCGAGTCGCCGGCTTCGATCGCCCAGCGTCCCGACCTTCTGGAGTTCGGCCTGGTCAAGGCCGCGGCGCGCGCCTGGCCGATGGCAGGCGTCGGGCCGAAGGACATCGACGTCGCCGAGATCTACGACTGTTTCACCTTCACCGTGATCCGCCAACTCGAGATCCTGGGCTTCTGCAAGCAAGGTGAGGGCGGGCCGTTCGTTATGGACGGCCGTATCGCGCTGGGCGGTGAGCTGCCGATCAACACGCACGGCGGCCTGTTGAGCCAGGGCCACGTCGTCGGCCTCAACCACATCATCGAGCTGACGCGCCAACTGCGCCGCGAGGCCGGCAAGGCGCAGGTCAAGGACGCCGAGATCGGCCTGGTGACGGGTTACGGCGACATGGGCGACGGCTCGGTCGCCATCCTGCGGAGGGCGGCATGAGCGAGGTCGCAGTACCTGCCCCGCCTCAAGTGGAGCGTCCGCTGCCGACGCCGACGCGCGAAAGCCAGGGCTACTGGGAGGGCATGCAGGCGCACGAGTTGCGGCTCCAGTACTGCGCCGCCTGCGGCAAGGTCCGCCACTATCCGCGCCCGGTGTGCCCGCACTGCTTCTCGATGGAGAGCGAGTACCGCAAAGCGCCAACCGGCGGCACGATTCATGCCTGGACGGCCTGCTACCATCCCTTCAACTTCTACTTCAAGGCATCGGCGCCCTACATCGTGGCGCTGGTCGACATGGATGCTGGCGTGCGCGTGAACGCGCCGCTGCGCGGAATCGCCGAGACCGGCATCAAGATCGGCCGGCGCGTGCGTCTGGGATTTGAAACCGCGACCAAGGAAGTAACGCTGCCTTACTTCGTCGCGGAGTGAGGGAGGAAACATGAAGAAGTCGATGTTCGTCGCGGTTATCGCCGCGATCGTGTTGCCGTTTGCTGCGTTCGCACAAACCGACTGGCCGAACAAACCGGTCAGCCTCGTCGTACCCTATCCGCCGGGCGGCCTGAACGACGCCGTGGCACGCGTCTATGCCGAAAGGCTGACGGCGATCCTCGGTAAATCCGTGCTGGTCGACAACAAGGCCGGCGCCGCCACCACCGTTGCCTCCAACTACGTCGCCAAAGCCGCGCCCGACGGCTACACGATCTATGGGGGCGGCACGTCGCTGATCATCAATCCGACGCTGCAGGGCAACGTGCAGTACGACCCGCACAAGAGCTTCGAGCTCGTGTCGCTGATGTCGTTCACGCCCTTCATCCTGCACGTTAACGCCGACTTCCCGGTCAAGACCATGGCCGAGCTGATCGCCTACCTGAAGGCCAACCCGGGCAAGTTCAACATGGCGACCTCGGGTATCGGCGCCACCAACCACATGGCGGCGGAGATGTTCCGCGCGCGTGGCGGGTTCGACTACCAGATTGTGCCCTACCGCGGTGGCGCCCCTGCAGGCCAGGATCTCGCTGCCGGCAACGCGCAGATGATGTTCTCGGCCTCGCTCGAGGCCGTGCCGTGGCTGCAGTCGGGCAAGACACGGGCCATCGCGATATCGACCCTGAAGCGGTCGCCCAGCTTCCCCGACATCGCGACGGTGGCCGAGCTCACCGACATGAAGGATTTCGACGTCGTGTTCTGGCAGGGCATGGTGGTGCCGGCCGGCACGCCCAAGCCGATCATCGACAAGCTTCAGGCGGCGATCGCCAAGGTCGCGGCCGAGCCCGAGATGATCGAACGCTTCAAGAAGCAAGGCGTGGAGATACGCAGTTCGACGCCGGACGAGTTCAAGGCTTGGTATCTCCTGGAAGAGAAGCGCTGGATCACGCTCATCAAGGAGAAGGGCCTCAAGGCCGAATAGTCACTCGCGGAGAAACTCCGCGATGGCATCGGCGGCGTCCTCGCCGTTGAGGTCGCGGAAGAAGTGGTCGGAGCCTTCGACCACGACAAGACGCACGTTGGCCGGCAGGCGGGTCTCGAGGTCGGGCACGATCTCGTCGTTGCCGGCGATCATCACCAGCACCGGCTGGACGATGCCGGCGGCGGCTTTCGCCGGGATCTCGCGGTAGGCGTCGAGGAAGGCCGCCCCCGTCACCTGTGCCAGCTTGCACAGAAGGAAATCGACACGGCGCGTTTCCCTGGGCGCGGCGCGCGCCGCCGCCAGTGCGGGTGACAGATCGCTGCCGAAAGCCTTGGTGTAGGCCGCGGCGATTTCGGCCGGCGTCTGCAGCAGCGGCGCCAGCAGCACGGCGCGCCGGCCGCCCTTCTGCTTCTGCAGCAGGTCGACGATTTGCGAGCCGCCGCGCGAGAAGCCGACGTAGTCGATGGCACGCGCGCCGCGCTCGGCGACCCATTGGATCCAGCGGTCGAGTTCCGGGCCGAGATCGGTGTCGGTATAGGCGTGCGGCACCTCGCAGGCGCGCGGACCCTTGCGGTCGTCGATGCCGAGCGACAGCGTGACAGCGAGCGTGGCGACGCCGCGCGCCTTGAGGTTCATTTGCAGCACGGCGATGGTTTCCTGGCCGTGATGCGACATCGTGCCGTGCAGCACGATTGCCACGCCGTCGGCCAGCGTGCGGCCGTCCGGCACTTCGAGGTTGCCGTTGATGCGCAGCGCCCCGTGCTTCAGCTGCACCGGTTCGGCGGCGGCCGGGGACGGCAGGGCCAGCGCGGCAAAATTTGCTGCGATCGCCGCCAACCACAAGCAGAACCTGCTACTCACCTCGAAGACCCCCGGCGCTTGTTCTCTTGCCAATGATGGGCAATCTACCACATGGAGAGGTGTGGGCGGGCAAAGGAAAGTGTGATGCAACGGCGGATGACAGCGGCGGTATTGATGATGGCAATGGTGACGATCTCGGATGCGGCCTTGGCGCAGGTCGACAATGTGGCGAGAGGCGAGCG
>CAMDQJ010000029.1 GCA_945905835.1 Asaia bogorensis | reverse complement strand
GGCGTCGAGCGGCGTGAAATCGCGGTGCGCGATGTAGGCCGGACGCTTGTAGCGGCGGATGGCATTCTGCACGGAATTGTAGGTGACGTAGATGATCTGGCGGTCCCACGGCGACATATTGGGCGGGCTGCCATGGACCAGCGTGCCGTGGAAGAAGATCGCCGAACCGGCCGGACCCTTGGGCGCCACGATGCCGCCCTGCTTGACCAACTTGGCGATGGTGTCGTTGTCGATCACCCATAGCGGATAGGAGGTCGTCGTGAGGTCGTGCTTGGCCTCGATCGCGCCCTTCTTGTGGCTCTGCGGGATGAAGTAGAGCGGGCCGTTGAACTCGTTCACCTCGTCGACGAAGACCGCGAGGTTCATGGCCCGTGGCGCGGGCATGTCGTCGTCGGCTTTCCAGGTGCCGTAGTCCTGGTGCCACTGCCAGACATCGCCGTCGAAGGCGGCCTTTCCGTTGATCTTGAACTGGTGGATGTAGGTCTTGTCCTTCAAGAGCTGCTCAGCCGGCTCGACAAATCGCGGGCTGTGGACCAGCGCTTCGAACACCGGGTGATAGGTGTGCACGGCGAAGGCGGTGCGCACGACGTCGCCGGTTTTCTCGCGGACGTTCTCCTCGCGGCGCTGGGCGAAGACGCCGGGGATCTCCGACTTCAGGATCGCTATTTCTTCCGAAGAGAAATAATTCGGGAAGAAGAGGTAGCCTTCATCGTCGAACTGCTTGAGCTGCTCCGGTGTGAGCTTCATGGTGGTTCCTCCTCTATGCCGCGCGCGAGAGGTCGCGATCGAGCCGCTCGGTCAGAAGATCGGCCGCCTGCTCGGCGTGGCCGCGGATCAGCGCCTCGGCCTCGCGGCCATCGCCGGCCTCGAGGGCGCGCAGGATGCCCTCGTGCTCGCCCCAGACATTGACGCGCAGATCGTCCTCGCCCAGCACGGCGGCCATGACGCGGCGCAGATGCTGCCAGTGCGGCTGCGCCGTCTCGGCGAGCAGCGGATTGCCCGAGGCCTCGTAGATGAAGAGATGGAAATCGATGTCGGCCTCGATGGCGCTCGCCACGTGGCCGCTGGCCTCGGCGCGTTCGCCGACCTCGAGCAGCAGCCGACCGCGCCGGGCAAGCTCCGGTGTGTAACGCCCGGCGGCGAGGCGGGCCGCCGCGCCGTCGAGGGCGGCGCGCACGGTGTAGAGGTTGCGCGCCTGCTGGGTGTCGAGCGGCGCCACGCAGACGCCCTTGCGGCCGGCCTCGACTAAAAAGCCCTCGCGGCGCAGCAGCATCATCGCCTGCAGCACCGGCTGGCGGGAGACGCCGAAGCGGGTCGCGAGCTCTTCCTGGGTGATGCGGGTGCCCGGTTTCATCTCGCCCGAGCAGATGGCTTCGACCAGGGCGTCGTGGATGCGTTCGGACAGGTCGGGTTCGGCGATAAGGGGGCGCATGGGTTCTGTATACAGAACACAGAAGGCCTGGAGTCAAGAGGGAGGGGGGTCGGACGGGAAATCGGGAAAAACGACCTAAAACCCTACTCTGCACCATTAAACGTTTCCCGACCGGTCGGGAAACCGTCTGGAAATTTCCTGTTTAATAGGCTTTCAGGCCCTTCGCCGCCAAGACCGGCAGGGCGCGGTTGGGGTAGTCGGTGATCAGGCCGTCGACCTTGAGGTCGATCATCCGGGCGATTTCCGCAGGGTCGTTGACCGTCCACGGGATCACCTTCAGGCCAAGCTCATGGGCCTCGGCCACGGCCGCCGGCGTGACGTTGCGCCAGAACGGCGACCACGCGGCACAGCCGGCTGCCTTGGCGAGCTTGAGAAGCGAGCCGCCGTGGTCGGTCAGGCTGAGGCCACCCAGCCACGGCGAGGGCACCCCGCTGCCGCGCCGCACGGTGTCCATGTTGTTGCTCTCGATGGTGAGACAGACGGTGTCGATTTCCGGCGCGATGCGCCGCGCCTCGATCAGCGTGCGCCAGTCGAAGGACTGGATGGTGGTGCGCGAGGTGGCCTTTGCGTCGCGGATCGCCGCGACCGTGAGCGCCGCGAAGCGCGCCGGATCGGGCGCGAGCTCCGGCTTTCCGGGTTCCAGTTTGGTCTCGATGTTGAAGCGCACCTTCGGGCCGGCCATGGCGTAGAGCTCGGCCAGGGTCGGAAAGCGTTCGCCATCGACCGGCTTCTGTTCGGTGAACGGCGAGGCGTAGGGCCGCGCGGGATTGAGGCGGCCGATGTCATAGCGTTTCAATTCGGCGAGTGTGAGCATCTGGATCGGCACGCCCGATCCCTCGATCCAACTGCCGTCGGCATTGCGCACGATGTCGGGATTGAGCGCAGGATCGTGGCTCAGCACCAGCACGCCGTCCCTGGTGACGGCGAGATCCGTTTCGAGTGTGGTCACGCCAAGATCGAGAGCGGCGCGAAACGCCACTAGCGTATTCTCCGGTGCGAGCCCGCGCGCGCCGCGATGGCCCTGCAGATCGAAGGCGCCAGCAGGCACGGCGCTAAGTGCCGCCCATATTGCGCAGGCGAGCGATGCGATCCTCGATATCGGGATGCGTGGCGAACAGCGCCGAGGTGTCGGGCGTGACGCGCTGCACGGGATTGACGATGAAGAGATGCTGCGTGGCATTGCTCACTCCGGGGAACGGCTTTGCCGCCGCTTCGAGCTTGGTCAGGGCGGAAATGAGCCCGTTGGGATTGCGGGTGAACTGCACTGAGGTCGCGTCGGCAAGATACTCGCGCTGGCGCGACACCGCGAGCTGCACTGCCTTGGCGGCGAGCGGCGCGAAGAGCGCCACGACGACCAGAACGACGATCAGCAGGCCGGCGCCGCTCGAGCTTTTCTTGTCGTTGCCGCTGCGGTTGAAGCTGCCCCAGCTCAGCAGCCGCAGCATCAGGTCGGCGACGAGGGCGATCAGGCCCACGGTGACGCCGACGATGGTCATGTAGCGCGTGTCGAGGTTGGCAATATGCGCCATCTCGTGGCCGATCACGCCCTGCAGCTCGTCGCGGTCGAGCGCGTTCAGGAGCCCGCGGGTGACGACGATGGCGGCACTTTTTGCCGAGGTTCCCGTCGCAAAGGCGTTCAGTGCCTCGTCCTCCATGACATGGACGCTGGGCATCGGCACACCGGCCGCGATCGACATTTCCTCGACGACGTTGAAGAGCTGGGGCGCGTCGGGTTTTTCGATCTCCTTGGCATTCGCCATGGCAAGCACCATGCGCTTGCCGAAGGCGAGTGAGATAAGGCTCCAGCCGATGCTGGCCGCCGCCATCGCGGAGCCGGCGACCGCGCCGGCCCGGCTCCACAGCGGCAGGTTGTCGGTGAACTCGGTTTCCAGCGCCCAGCCGACGAGGTAACCGAACAGAGCGGCGAGCCCGGTCAGCAGCGCCAGCAGCACAAACGTGTTGCGCCGGTTCGCGGCCTGCGCCGCGACGAAGTCGGTGACGCCGCTCATGGTATGCGGGGCCGTACCGGCCTAGCGCAGTGCGACCTTGGGAACCTCGCGCTCGGCCTCGGGCATGTTGAACAGCTCGATCGGGCCGAAGCCTAGCGAGGCCGCGGCGAGCACCGCCGGGAAGCTCTGGCGGCGGTTGTTATAGGTGTTCACCGAGTCGTTGTAGAACTGGCGGGCGAAGGAGATTTTGTTCTCCGTCGTGGTCAGCTCTTCCTGCAGTTGCTTGACGTTGTCGTTGGCCTTGAGCTGCGGATAGCTTTCCATCAGGCCGAGCAGGCCGCGCGTCGCCTGGGTCAGCGCCGCCTCGGGGCGGGACCGGCCTGCGCCGGACCTGACGCGGCGACAGCGGCATTGCGCGCCTGCACCACCTTGGTGAGCGTCTCCTGCTCGTAGCCCATGGCGTCCTTCACGACCTGGACGAGGTTGGGGATGAGATCGTGGCGGCGCTTGAGCTGCACGTCGATCTGGCTCCACGCGGTCTGCGACTGGTTGCGGCCGCCGACCAGGCCGTTGTAGGTCGCCATCAGCCACAGGCCGACCGCGACGACGATGGCCAGGACGATGGCCAGGACGATCCAGAAACTCATGCGCGTTCCTCCGTTGCCGCCAGTGTTGCGGGCGCCGCCAGTTTAGTCATGATTGTGGCAATCCCGGGAGGATGATTAATCATGGAAACGACCGCTTTGCTGAAGGCTTTCTGCTCGGCCGTCGAACGCCGCAACGGCAAGGCTTTCGCCGGCCTGTTCACCGGGGACGGCGTCTATCACGACGTCTTCTATGGCTCTTTCAAGGGCCACGCGAAGATCGCCGAAATGATCGACGATTGGTTTCACCGCACCGCGCGCGACTTCCGCTGGGAGATGTTCCGGCCAGTGAGCGACGGCAAGACGCTCTACGCCTACTACACGTTCAGCTACGTCTCGACCCTGCCCGAGGCGCAGGGCAAGCGCGTCGGTTTCGAGGGCGTGTCGATGATGGGCCTCCGCGACGGCAAGATCGCCGAATACCGCGAGGTCGCCAATGTCGGCCCCGGTTTCGTCGACATGGGGTTTGCCCCTGAACGCGTCTCCAAAATCCTCGCCAAGGAAGGCGCGCACCTGAAACAGCGGCCGGAGTGGAAGCGCCACTCGGGCTGAGGGCTAACCGTTATAGGCGCGGCTGCCAGTGTCGCGCAGCCAGAGACGGATCAGCAGGCGTTTGCGCTCGGCCTCGGGCCAGTCCTTGAACGACGTGCGCTTGTGGCCGAGCGCGCGGTTGTCGATGAGCTGGATCTGCCCTGGCTCGAAGTGGAAGCGGGCGGCCATGCCGGGCTCGTTCAGGATCGCCTCGAAGGCCTCGAGTGCGGCGGCACCTTGGGCATCGAGCGCCACGTCGGCGATCTTGTGGCCGTTCTTCACCTGGAAGTGCGACAGCCGCGCAATCAGCCGCTCGCACCCACCCTCACTCTGGCGTTCGAACATCGGGTGATGCGTCGTCATGGCGTCATCGGGCGCGTGCTCGCGCTGGCGGTCGAAATAGAACGGCTGGTAGAGCCGCTGAAGCAGGTCGGGATGGCGCCGGCGCATCTCCTCGTGTGCCGCGACGAAGTTCACGATGCCGCTCACGCCACCTTCCATCGCCGTGCGCAGGCAGAACAGGCCGACATAATGCGGCGGCACGTTGTTGTAGCTGTTGTCGGTATGAAAATTCTGCTCGTAGTTGGTGACGTCGGGCCGCACGCCGTTGCCCGGCGGCCGGCCGAGATCGGTGACGTCGTAGATCGAGGTGCCGTCCCATTTCTGCGCCACCGGACGCGCGACCAGCGAAGCCAGCAGCCACCACACGGCGCGCGCGCCGTTCGGCGACCAGCGGTCGACCGGCAGGCGGTCGACGATGGCAAAGCCCGGGCCCTCGTCGATCGTGCGCTTGACCTCACGCATGAAGGCGCGCGAGGCGCCGAGCGCGAAATCTTCCGGACGCAACACGAGAAGCGGCAGCGGGTCGCGATCGAGCCTTGCCGCGACATCGTCGAGTTCCTGCTCCACCGCAGCGGGCAACGCCATCCGTCCGGCATCCGCCGGCAGCGTGTCACCGCGCCAGAGCAGGCGGCCCGGCATGACGTTGGCGGACATGGTCAGTCGCGCAGCAGCTCGTTGATTGAGGTCTTGGACCGCGTGCGTTCGTCGACCGTCTTCACGATCACCGCGCAGTAGGTCGAGGGCTTGTTCGGCCCGCCGCCGATATTGCCCGGCACGACCACCGAATAGGCCGGCACCTTGCCAACATGGATCTGGCCGGTGGCACGATCGACCACCTTGGTGGTGGCGCTGATGAAGACGCCCATCGACAGCACCGCGCCGGTGCCGACGATCACGCCTTCGACAACCTCGGAGCGCGCGCCGATGAAGCAATTGTCCTCGATGATCACCGGGTTGGCCTGCAAGGGTTCGAGCACGCCGCCGATGCCGACGCCCCCCGACAGATGGCAGTTCTTGCCGATCTGGGCGCACGAACCGACCGTCGCCCAGGTGTCGACCATGGTCGAGCTGTCGACATAGGCGCCGAGGTTCACGAAGGACGGCATCAGCACGACCGACGGCGCGATATAGGAGCCGCGGCGCACGATCGAGCCCGGCACGGCGCGGAAGCCGGCCTTGGCGAAGCGCGCGGCGTCCCAGCCCGCGGTCTTGAGTGGCACCTTGTCGAACCACGGGGCGGCACCCAGGCCGGGAAACGACGCACCGCCGTCCATCGGTACCGAATCATAGAGGCGGAACGACAGCAGCACGGCCTTCTTCAGCCACTGGTTCACCACCCATTCGTCGCCGAACTTCTGCGCGGTACGGAAGGAGCCGTCGTCGAGGCCGGCGATCGCCGTCTCGACCGCCTCGCGGACCTCGCCCTTGGTGGCGCTGCTGATGCCGTCGCGCTTTTCCCACGCGGCGTCGATGACGGTCTGTAGCTGCTTGCTCATGTGTTCCCTCGAAAAAAGCCGCCGGACCATAGCCTTGTACTATGCTGACGCCAATGGCTCACAAGATCCCGGAATCGGTGCTGGTCGTGGTGCATACGATGGCGCTCGACGTCCTGCTGTTGCAGCGAGCCGGACAGGGCGATCTGTGGCAATCCGTGGCCGGCTCGCGCGAGCTTTTAGACGCCGATCTCGCGGCCACGGCGCGGCGCGAACTCCTGGAGGAAACCGGCCTCTTGGCCGGCACGCTCTCGGACTGGAAGCAGCGGAACCGCTACGAGATCTGGCCGCAGTGGCGGGCGCGCTATGGACCCGATGTCACGCACAACACCGAACACGTCTTTGGCTTCCTCGTGCTGGAGCGCAGCACCGTGACGCTCGATCCCGCCGAGCATGTCGCCCAGCTTTGGCTGCCGTGGCAGGAGGCCATGGGGAAAGTCTTTTCGCCGACCAATCGCGACGCGATCTGGCAATTGCCCAAGCGCATTCGCGGGCATACTGCGCCCACATGAAGGCGCCTCACCGCGAAGCCTCGAAGCTCGGCCAGTTCAGCTGGGCGCTGTTCGACTGGGCCAACCAGCCGTTCTTCACCATCGTCACGACCTTCATCTTCGCGCCCTACTTCGCCAATGTGCTGGTCGGAGATCCGGTGCATGGCCAGGCCGCCTGGGCCTTTACGCAGTCGGCGTCGGGCATCCTGATCGCGCTGATGAGTCCCTTCCTCGGCGCCATGGCCGACGCCGGCGGCCGACGCAAACCCTACATCTTTGCCTTCCAACTCCTGCTCGCCGCCGGCTGCGCTGCGCTCTGGTGGGCCTATCCCGGCCGGCCCGATCTCATTGTGCCCATCAGCTGGGCGGTGATCGCCGCCACCGTCGGCGCGGAAATGTCGATCGTGTTCAACAACGCGCAGCTGCCCAACATCGTGCGGCCCGAGCGCATGGGCTGGCTGAGTGGCTTCGGCTGGGGCCTCGGCTACTGCGGCGGTCTGGTCTCGCTGTTTGTTGTCCTCGCGATCTCCATGCCCGCGCTGTTCGGGTTGGCGGCCAACAACGACACGCCGCTGTTCGGCCTCGATCCCAAGACGCATGAGCTCGAGCGGCTCGTCGGGCCGGCGTCAGCACTTTGGCTCGCGCTCTTCGTGCTGCCGATGTTCCTGTTCACGCCTGACTCGGCTGGCGCGCCCAAATTGCCGCTGCTCGCGGCGGCTCGGCAGGGCGGCGCCTCGTTGCTCGCGACGTTGCGCAAGCTGCGGCACTTCAAGAACGCGCTCACCTACCTGTTCGCCTTCATGCTCTACAATGACGGCCTCGCCTCGATCATCGCCTTCGGTGGCGTCTATGCGGCGGCGACTTTCGGCTGGAGCACAGTGACGCTCGGCATCTTCGGCATCATCCTGACGGTGTTTGCGATTCCCGGCGCTTTCATGGGCGGCAGGCTCGACGACAAGATCGGCAGCAAGCGCACGGTCCAGATCGCCATTGCCGGCGTGATCATCGCGACGATCGGCATCGTCGGCGTCACGGCCGATTCGATCCTCTATGTGATTCCCACCGATCCCGTCAGCCCGACGCGCGGCCTGTTCGGTTCGGTGCAGGAAAAGACCCTGCTGGGTTTTGCCTTGCTGCTGGGTTTCTGCATGGGCCCGATGCAGGCAGCCAGCCGCACCCTGATCGGGCGCCTCGCGCCGGAGGGCATGTCGGGCGAGTTCTATGGCCTGTTCGCGCTGTCCGGTCGCGCCACCGCGTGGACGGCACCGCTCGCCATCGGCATCGTCACCGCGTCCACCGGCTCGACGCGGCTCGGTATGGCGTGCGTGCTTTTCTTCCTGGTGCTAGGCTTCGTGCTGTTGTGGAGCGTACGCGAGGAGCGCGCGAAACTCTGAGGAGATCCCGCATGATCACCGCCATCGTGAATTTCAAGCTGCCGGCCGGCATCGATGCCAAGAAGGCCGCTGAACTGTTCAAGGGCTCGGCACCGAAATATCGCGGCATGAAGGGCCTAGTGCGCAAATACTATCTGTTCGATGGCGAGAGGCGCATCGGCGGCGGCGTCTACCTCTGGAAGACCAGGGCCGACGCCGAGGCGGTCTACACGCCGCAATGGCAGGCCTACATCGCCGAACGCTACGGCGCGCCGCCCGACATCCGCTACTTCGAGACGGCGGTGGTGGTCGACAACGAGAGCGACAAGATTTTGGCCGAAGCGGCCTAAAGCGCCGTCGTCTTTCCCTTGAACTTGCAGAGATCGTTGACGACGCAGCGCGGGCATTCGGGCTTGCGCGCCTTGCAGGTATAGCGGCCGTGCAGGATCAGCCAGTGATGCGCGTGCATGCGGAATTCCTCGGGCACGCGCTTCAATAGCTTCAGCTCGACTTCCAGCGGGTTCTTGCCGGGCGCTAGGCCGGTGCGGTTGCTGACGCGGAAGATGTGGGTGTCGACGGCGATGGTCGCCTCGCCGAACGCCACGTTCATGACCACGTTGGCGGTCTTGCGGCCGACGCCGGGCAGTTCCTGCAGGGCCGCGTGATCGCGCGGCACCTCGCCGCCGTGCCGTTCGATCAAGAGCTTCGACAGGTTGATGACGTTCTTGGCCTTGGTGCGGAACAGGCCGATGGTCTTAACGTAGCCGATCAGCTTCTTCTCGCCGAGCTTCACCATCTCGGCCGGCGTCTTGACGATCTTGAACAGCAGCGTCGTGGCGCGATTGACGCCGACATCGGTCGCCTGCGCCGACAGCACGACCGCGACCAGCAGATGAAAGAAATTCTCGTACTCAAGCTCGGTCTTTGGCTCCGGCATGGTTTCGCGCAGACGGATGAAAAAGACTGGGATTTCCGCAGGTTTCATCAGGGCCATGGCGGGACGCTAGCCGAGACACTAGGTTTGCACCATGGCCGACACACCCACGCCCGCCATCCATTTCGCGACCTCTTTGTCGCCGCACCGCAGCCTGTCGCCCGAGGGCTTCCGCTGGCTGATCCGCGGCGCGATAGCGGCCAATGTGCTGATCGGCCTGCCGATCCTGGTGTTCGGCGCCTGGCCGGTGTTCGGCTTCATGGGCCTCGACGTCTGGCTGCTGTGGTTCCTGTTCAAGCGCAACTACCTCGACGCGCGGCGCAACGAGACCCTGGTGCTGACCGACCGCGAGCTGATCGTGGCCCGCACTGCCGCCGATGGTGAGCGCGAGGAGCACCGGCTTGCGGCCTACTGGCTGCGCGTCGAACTGGGCGAACGCCTGGTCGTGGTCTCGCGCGGCAACCGCGTGGTCATCGGCCGGTTTCTTTCACCCGACGAACGCCAGCGCGTCGCCGAGCAGCTCAAGGCCGCGATCGCCGACATGCATGCGCCACGGTACGAGCACGACTGGGATTAGAGTCCCAGCACATCCTTCATGCCGTACAGCCCGGGCTTCTTGCCCTCGAGCCACTTGGCCGCGCGCACCGCGCCTGCCGCGTAGCCTTCGCGGCTGAACGAGCGGTGACTGAGCTCCAGCCGCTCACCCGCGGCGGCGAAGAACACCGTGTGCACGCCCACTTCCTCGCCGCCGCGCAGCGTGGCGAAGCCGATCTCGCCGGTCGGTCGCGCGCCGGTGTGGCCGTCGCGACTCTTGCGCCACACCTTCTCGAGCTCGACCTTGCGGCCGGCCGCCGCCGAGCGGCCGAGCGCCAGCGCGGTGCCCGAGGGCGCGTCGATCTTGTGACGGTGGTGCATCTCCAGCACCTCGATGTCGTAGGCCGGGTCGAGTAGTGCTGCGGTCCTCTCGACCAGTGCCATCAGGACGTTGACACCGAGCGCCATGTTGGCCGCCCACATGATAGGGACCTTCTTGGCCGCCTCGTGGACGGCGGCGGTCTGCTCGGGGCTGAGCCCGGTGGTGCCGATCACCATGGCGACGCCCTTGTCGGCGGCGATCCTGGCGTGGGCGACCGTCGCGGCCGGCACGGTGAAGTCGATCACCACCTGTGCGGCGTCGATCGCGGCTGCGGCATCAGCCACGATCTTGATGCCCTTGGCCGCTTCGGTGCCGAGGGCGTTGCTGCCCGGGCCTTCGAGTGCGCCAGAGAGCTCGCAGCCCTCGGTGCGGGCGATCTCGCGGATCAGCATCTGGCCCATGCGGCCGGCGGCGCCGGCAATGGCGATCTTCATTTCGTTCCCCCTCGAATTCGCCTGTAGATTAGCCAATGAAAGAGGAGACGGACATGCTGTTCATGGTGGTCGAGAAGTTCAGGAATCAGGACGGCAAGGCCGTGTATCGCAAGCTGCAGAAGGGTCGTGGCCTGCCCGACGGGCTGAAGTTCGTGGCGAGCTATGTCACGGCCGATTTGAGCCGCTGCTTTCAGCTCATGGAAACCGACGACATCACGACCTTTCAGCGCTGGATCGCCGACTGGCAGGAAGTCGTCGAGTTCGAGGTCGTGCCGGTGGTCGAGGGCAAGACGACACGCGAGGCGTTGACGCCGCTGCTCTAGGTCACTTCCACGGATCCGCCACCTTGGGCCAGAACGGCGTCCTGCGCTTGGTATAGGGCAGGCGCGTGACGTCGGGATCGGCGGCGCCGGGCGAGGCGACGTAGAGGATCTCCTTCGCGAGGCCCACGAAGCCGTTATAGAAATGCTGCGCCGACTTCACGACCACGACGCGATAGTCGGCGGGATCGGCGCCGACCGCCTTGAAGGCGTCGGCGTGGAAGGTCTGGGTGCGGCATGTGCAGATTGCGATATCGACATGCTCGGATGACAGCAGCGCCATGTCACCGAGCGGCGACATGACCGGCCCGAAGGGCTGGCGGACGTCGCGCGCGATCTTCTTCACGGTGACGTCGAGATCGATCGGATCGCCGCTTATCGCGCCCGACTTGCCGCCCAGCCGCATGCGCAGCCGTGCGCCTTCACCGGCCTCCTCGGCGATGCGGAAGGCCGCGGGCTCCCACATGACGCCGAACAGCGCCGGCCCAATCTGCCTGTCGATCAAGGCCTTCAGCACGAAGGTGGAATCGCCCGGCGCGCCGGAGCCGGGATTGTCGGCGCGGTCGGCCAGCACCAGCGGGCCCTGGTTGTGCGAGGCGGCGCGCACCATCGCCTCGTCGACGGAAAGATACTTTGTCGCGTAGCGCTCGCGGTTGTTCCACAGCTCGCGGCCGAGCTGTTCGGCGAGCTTCTGGGCCTTGGCCTTGTCGCCATCGGCCACGACCAGCGTTCGCGTGCCGACGTCTTCGACATCGGCGAAGGAGAAGCCGTGGCTGAGCGACACCGACAAAATGCCATCCTTGCCTTCGAGCGACTTCATGCGCACGACGAATTCGCTGATCGGCGCCACCGAGGTGCGGTACTGCGCGATCATGCGACAGTCGTGGCGCGCCATCACCGGCTTCACCTTGCCTTCGATGGTGTCGGCGATGATGGCGAAGAGCTCTGCCGCGCGTTCCATCGTGTCGGTGTGCGGGTATTCCTTGTAGCCGACCAGCACGTCGGCGCTGTCGAGCATCTGCGCGCTCAGGTGGCAGTGCAGGTCGAATTCCGCGCCGATCGCCACCTCGGGTCCGACGATGGCGCGCGCCCTGGATAAAAGATCGCCTTCGCAGTCGTCGTAGCCGTCGGCGACCATGGCGCCGTGCACGTTGATCAGAACGCCGTCGAGCGGCAGGGCGGCCTTCACGCCGGCCAGGATCTCGTCGCGGAAACCTTCGTAGACAGAGCGTACCGTCGTGCCCGACGGCTGGGCGAAGGTCGCGAGGCCCTCGATCACCGTCCAGCCGCGCTTCTCCGTTTCCTTGCGCCAGACATGCAGGGGTGCCGTGAAGTTGGTCGGCTCGTGCTTGGTGGCATCGCCGCGCCACACGCCATATTCCTCGTAGGAGCGGCGGCCGGTCGGGAAAGGCACGAACTGGTTGGTCTCGGTTCCGAGGGCGGTGATGAAGATACGCTTGCTCACGTCTCAGCTCCGATGGCGGTGGCAGCCGACGACGTGATCGTCGACCAGTCCCGAGGCCTGCATGAAGGCGTAGCAGATGGTGGAGCCGACGAACTTGAAGCCTTCCTTCTGCAGTGCCTTGGACAGCGCGTCGCTTTCGGGCGTTTTGGCCGGAACGTCCTTCAGGCTGCGAATCTTGTGTGCGGGCTTGCCGACGATCTTCTGCAGCCACTTGGCGAACGAACCCTCGCGCTCGACCAGCTTCAGGAACGCCCTGGCGTTGGTGACGCTCGCCTCGATCTTGCCCTTGTGGCGGATGATGCCGGGGTCGAGGAGGAGCTTGTTCAGTTTCGCCGGCGTGTAACGCGCGATCTTCTGCGGATCGAAGCCGCCATAGACCTTGCGATAGTGCTCGCGCTTGCACAGCACCGTGATCCACGACAGGCCGGCCTGGCAGCCTTCGAGCAGCAGCAGCTCGAACAGCGCGCGATCGTCCTTGATTGGCCGGCCCCATTCCTTGTCGTGGTAGTTTTCGTAGAGCGGATCGGGGCTCACCCAGCCGCAGCGGATCTTGCCGTCGCCGCCGGTCACTGTGTCGTGTTTCCAAACCATGCGCGGACCCTATCCAAGTGGGCGCCGAGACGCCACACTCGGCCAAACGGAGGAAACGACACATGGCCCAGGTTCCGGCAGACTTGAAAGTCTGCATCTTCGACGTCTTCGGCACAGTCGTGGATTGGCGCGGCAGCCTGATCGCGGATCTGCCGGCGCTCGGCAAGAAATACGGCATCGACACCGACTGGACGAGCTTCGCCGACGATTGGCGCGGTCTCTACCAGCCGCAGATGCACCGCGTGCGCAAGGGCGAGCTGCCGTGGACGCGGATCGATGACCTCCACAAGGAAGCCTTCGAGATGCTGCTGAAAAAGCGCGGCCTCAAGCATCCCGGTGAGGAAGGCTCGTGGGACTTCACGCATCTCTGGCACAACCTGCGGCCCTGGCCCGATTCGAACGAGGGCATCGGCATGATGAAGAAGAAGTACGTCGTGGCCACGCTCAGCAACGGCAACGTTGCCCTGTTGATCAACATGGCCAAGAACGGCGGCATCCCGTGGGATCACTGCTTCTCGGGCGAAACCTTCAGGCACTACAAGCCCGATCCGGAATCCTATCTCGGCGTGGTCGACAGCATGTACCTCAAGCCGCATCAGGTGATGCTCGTGGCGGCGCACAACGGAGACCTCAAGGCCGCACAGAAGTGCGGACTCTCAACCGCCTTCGTGCTGCGTCCGAATGAGCACGGCCCCAACCAGAAGACCGACACCAAGGCCGACGGCGACTGGAATGTCGTCGGCAACTCGATGATCGACACGGCGAAGAAGCTGGGCTGCTAGAAAGGTCCCTCGCTGCGCTCGGAACCTTTAACTTTTAGACTCCGATCGTTGTCAGATCCTGGAACCAGTGCCGGGCCTGCACGTACGACTTGATCTCGGGCGACAGCGCGTGCGGGTTGGTGTCGTGGACGACCCAGATCAGAACGGCGTCGTCGACCACCTTCTCGTGAACCTGCGCCATGATGGCGTCCTGCTTGGCGGCGTCGAAGGTGGTCAGCGCCTCGTTGACCAGCGCGTCGACGGCGGGATTGGAATAGTGGCTCCAGTTCACGCCGGTGGGCGCCACCTGGTTTGATGCGAAGAAGCGCGTGATGGCGTAGACCGAGTCCGACGTCACATAGGCGATGTTGTTGGCCGTCACATCCTTGTTCATGTCGGCCTTGGCGCCGGCGTGCCACGCGGTGTAGAGCGCCTCGAGCTCGACGACCTTGAATTCGAGGTCGATGTAGACGTCCTTGAACATCTCCTGGATCGCCTCGTTCATCGGCAGCGACAGCATCTGGCCGGTACCGCCGGTGGCGACCACGAACTTGGTCTTGAGCGGCTGGGTCTTGCTGAAGCCCGCCTCGCCCATCAGCTTGCGCGCCTCGTCGGGTGCGTACTTCAATTCGAACTTGGGCTTGCCGAACCACGGGCTGCTCGGATCGACCTGGCCGAGCGCCGGCTTGGCGAGACCGTTCAGCAGCTTGACGATGGCGCCGCGGTCGATCGCGAGGTTGGCCGCCTTGCGCAGGCGGATGTCGGTCCACGGTGAGCCCGGCAGCATCGAGGGGTGATAGTTCCAGACGTGCGGCGTCACGTTCTGCTCGATGCGCATGCCGGCCTGCTTGAGACGGGTCACCGCGTCGGGTGGCGGCGTCTCGACCATGTCGACCGAGTTGGTGAGCAGCGATGCGGTGCGGCTGGAATCGTCCGGTGCCACGATTAGCACCAGGCGGTCGGTCTTGGGATTGCGCTTGGGATTCCAGTAGGCCTCGTTCTTCACCAGCTCGGCGCGCTCGCGCGGGACGAGACGGGCGAGCTTGAAAGGGCCGGTGCCCGACGGCTCGGACGCCGCGTTGTTCCAGTCCTTGCCCATCTTCTCCCACTGGGCTGGACTGCAGACCAGGAACCACAGCATCTGATAGGGAAAGAGCGCGTCGACGGCCGTGGTCTTCACCTCGACCGTCATATCGTCGATCTTCTTGTAGCTCGCCACTGAGGGCAGGCGCGGACGGACTTGCGCGGCCTGGCGCTGGTCGTGCTGAGCCGACTTGGTGTCGAAGACCTTGTCGAAGTTCCAGATCACTGAATCGGCGTTGAAGTCCGATCCGTCGTGGAACTTCACGCCGGGCCGCAGCTTGAAGGTTCACAGCGTTTTGTCGGCCTCGCTCACCTTCCACCCGGTGGCGAGGCCGGGGATCAGCTTGCCCGGCCGGTCGGCGACATCGAGCTCCCAGGCGACCAGCGGATCGTAGATCGTGAGGCCGGTGAACTTGTAGGCGCCGGCGCCACGGTCGGGTTGGCCAGTGGTCAGCGGAACGTCGGCCATGGAAATGCCGAAGCGCACAACCTTCTCCTGGGCGAATGCCGGAGTGACGCCCTGTGGCAGGGCGAGCGCGCCGGCGCCGGCGAGGCCAGCCCCTGTGAGAACCCCGCGACGAGAAAATTTATGGTCGACTCCTGGACATCAGAGGGATGGTCGTCTCGAGCGCCACGACGTCACCCGTTCGTAGGCGGCGCCGGCGGCAAAGACGCTGGCCTCGTCGAAGGCGCGACCCGCGAGCTGGAAGGCCAGCGGGAAGCCGTCGCTGCCGAAGCCGCAACACACTGTCAGCGCCGGCTGGCCGGTGACATTGAACGGCATGGTGAGCTGGGGCTTGCCGAGGAAGTGGAAGATCGACTGCGGTTCCTCGAAGGTCTCCGGCGCCCCCCATTGGTTGGCCGTCATCACCAGGTCGTAGCCGCGCATCGCGGCCTTGGTGTCCTGGTGCAGCTTTCGGCGGAAGCGGAGGGCGGAAAGGTACTGCTCGGCGGTAATGAAGGCGCCGAGCTGGAAGCGCCGGCGCGTCGTGTAGCCGAACTTCTCCGGCGTCGCGATGACGTCGTGGCGATGGATGGCGTGCGCCTCGGCGGTGATGATGACGCGCCCGCAGATGTGATAGTCGCGGATGTCGGGGAAGACGACTTCCTCGACGATCGCGCCCTGATCGCGCAGCACGCGGATCGCCTCGTCGATGCCCTTGGCCATGTCGGGCGTGACGCCCTCGTACCAGGTCTTGGCCAGCGCAATGCGCATGCCCTTGATCGGGCGATGCGCGGCGGCGCCGTAATCGACCTTGGCGGTCTTGGCCGAGCCCTGATCGTTGGGATCGTAGCCGGCGAGAACGTCGAGCATCAGGGCGCAATCCTCGACCGTCCAGGCGAGCGGGCCTGCGGTGTCGAGGCTGAAGGCCAGCGGATAGATGCCGCAACGGCTGACCAACCCGTAGGTCGGCTTGATGCCGGCGGTGGCGCAGAAGCCCGCAGGGTTGCGGATCGAGCCGCCGGTGTCTGAGCCCATGGCGGCCATGCAAAGGGCGGCGGCGACCGCGGCGCCCGAGCCGCTAGACGAACCGCCGGGTTGATACGCGGTGTTCCACGGATTACGCGCCGCCGGGAAGGGTTGGTCGGGCGTCATGGCGCCGTTGGCGAACTCGTGCGTGGCGAGCTTGCCGAGAATGACAGCGCCGGCACTTTTCAGCCGCGCCACGGTCTCGGCGTCGGTCGAGGGCACGTAGTCGGCGCGCAGGTGCGAATGGCCGGTCGTTTTGACGCCGGCGGTCTCGTAGATGTCCTTCAGGCCGATCGGGATGCCGTGCATGGGACCGCGGCTAAAACCTCGGCTCATCTCGGTATCGGCTTGCTTGGCGGCCTTCCGCGCCAGATCGGCGGTAACGGTGATAAAGCTCGCAATCTTGTGATCGACGGCTGAGATGCGCTTGAGGAAAGCCTCGGTAAGTGCGGTCGAAGTGAGCTCGCCGCGCGCCATTTGGCGGCTGGCCTGGGCAATGGTCAGCGTCGTGAGGTCGGTCATGGTGCGCCTATTGGTCGGCGCGGAAGATATGCGGCGGCTCGGCGGCCCAGGCCCAATGGCTAGGGATGCGCTCCATCAAAGCGAGCAGGCCGACATAGCCCTTGTGGAGATGCCCGATGTCTTCCTTGGTCAGGGTGAGCCCGGTCATTGCGGCGCGCGCGGTGAATTCCTCGAGCGTTGGTGCCTTTGGCGACGTCATCCAATCCTCCCAAAAAACAGTGCAGGCAATCGACATGCCGAAGGTGGCTCAGTTACCATAGCTTGGCGCCCGCATACGTCACTCATGAATTGGGAGAAGCGAATGTTCAACCGTGTTACCGCTGTCGCTGCTGGCTTGGCGATTCTTGCAGCCTCCGCAATGCCTGCCTTTTCGCAAGGCACTCTGCGCATCGGCATGACAGCCACCGACATTCCCATGACCACGGGGCAGCCCGACAATGGCTTCGAGGGTTACCGCTTCACCGGCTACACGATCTACGACGCGCTGGTGAACTGGGACCTCTCCAAGGCCGACGCCATCGCCGACATCAAGCCTGGCCTCGCCACCGAATGGGCGCCGGTCGACGGCGACGGCAAGCGCTGGATCTTCAAGCTGCGCCAGGGCGTGAAATTCCACGACGGCACTGATTTCGATTCAGGTGCCGTGATCTGGAATCTCGAGAAGATCATGAACGACAAGTCGCCGCAGTTCGATCCCAAGCAGGCGGCACAGTCGCGGCAGCGCGTGCCGACCCTGGTCGGCTGGAAGGCGATCGACAAATACACGGTCGAACTCACGACCCGCATCGTGAACTCGCTGTTCCCCTACGATATTTCCTACATCTTCTATTCCAGCCCGGCGAACTGGGAGAAGCAGGGCAAGGACTGGATCAAGGTCGGCCTGCAGCCCGCCGGCACCGGCCCGTTCAAGGTCGACCGCATGGTGCCGCGCGAGCGCCTCGAGCTGTCTCGCTTCGACGGCTACTGGGACAAGAGCCGCGTTGCCAAGCTCGACAAGATCCTGCTGTTCCCGATGCCCGAGGCGGCGACGCGGACCGCGGCGCTGCTCGCCGGCCAGGTCGACTGGATCGAAGTGCCGGCGCCCGACGCCATCCCGCGGCTGCGGCAGGGCGGCATGAACATCGTCACCAACAAGTACCCGCACAACTGGGCCTACCAGCCCAGCATGGTCGAGGGCTCGCCGTGGACCGATGTCCGCGTGCGCAAGGCCGCCAACCTCGCCATCGACCGCGCCGGCATCAACAAGCTCTTGGGCGGGTTGATGATCGAATCGAAGGGCGTGGTCTATCCCGGCCATCCGTGGTTTGGCTCGCCGTCGTTCGACATCAAGTTCGATCCGGCGGCGGCCAAGAAGCTTCGGGCCGAAGCCGGCTACAGCGCCACCAACAAGCCCAAGATCAAGATCGCCATCTCGACCTCGGGCTCGGGCCAGATGCTGCCGCTGCCGATGAACGAGTATGTGCAGGAGAACCTCAACGCCGTGGGCTTCGACTGCCAGTTCGAGGTCATGGAGTGGACCTCGCTCGTCAGCTTCTCCTTCCAGCCGGTGACCGGCGATGCCTCCAAGAAAGCCGGCACCAACGCCATCAACATCAGCCGTGCCACGGTCGATCCCTACTCGGCCTTCATGCGCCTCTATCACGGCGACTTCGTGCCGCCGAAGGGCGCCAACTGGGGCATCCTCAAGGATACCAAGCTCGACGCCATGATCGACAAGGCGCACAGCTCGTTCGATCGTGCGGCGCAGACCAAGGCACTGGCCGATGTGCATGCCTACATCGTCGACCAGGCCTATTGGGTCTATATCGCGCACGACCTCAACCCGCGGGCCATGAGTCCCAAGGTGACGGGCTTCGTGCAGGCCCAGAGCTGGTTCCAGGACCTCACGGCGATCAGTATGAAATAGGGGCAGCGAACCGATGCTGCTCTACATCCTGAGGCGACTGCTTTATCTGGTGCCGGTCGCCTTCGGCGTCTCCTTGCTGGTCTTCGCCCTGGTGCATCTGGCACCAGGGGATCCGATCTCGGCGATCGTGCCGGCCGATGCCTCCAAGGAACTGATCGACCAGCTCAAGGAGTATTACGGCTTCGACAAGCCGCTGCCGGTGCAATATTTCCGCTGGCTGGCAGTGACGCTGACCGGCGATCTCGGCACCTCGATCGGCACCGGCCGCACCGTCGCCAGCGAAGTCGGCTCCGCCTTCGGCAACACCATCATCCTGGCGATCTCGGCCATCCTCTTCGCCTTCTCGCTGGCGATGGTCCTGGGTACGGCCGCGGCCTACGCCAAGAGCCGCGCCGTCGACCGTCTCGTTACCTCGATCGCGCTGGTCGGCGTGAGCGTGCCGCACTTCTGGCTGGCGATCGTGCTGGTCATCGTCTTCTCGGTCGAGCTCGGCGTGCTGCCGCCGATGGGGCTCGGTCCGGAGAACTCGACCGGCTGGCGCTTCGACCGCGCACATCTCGCGCACATGGTGCTGCCGACCATTGCGCTCTCGGTGATCCCACTCGGCGTCATGACGCGCACTATCCGCGCCACGATGAAAGAGACGCTCAGCATGGAGTTTGTGACCGCGCTGCAGGCCAAGGGCCTGCTGAACGGCCAGGTGCTGCGCCACGTCATCAAGAACGCCGCCCCGACCTGCCTCGCCGTCATGGGCCTTCAGGCCGGCAACCTGATCGGCGGCTCGATCCTGATCGAAACCGTGTTCGCCTGGCCGGGCACCGGCTTTTTGCTCAACAGCGCCATCTTCCGCCGCGACCTGCCGGTGTTGCAGGGCACCACGCTGGTGCTGGCGATGTTCTTCATCCTGCTCAACCTCGCCGTCGACGTGATCCAGACCACGGTCGATCCGCGCATCAAGCGGGGCTGATAAAGTGTCGGTGCAAACGCCCTCCCTCGCGCCGGCCGACACAATGCCGGTGCGCGTCGCGCCGGGCGCCGCCTCGCGCGGCTACTGGCGCACGGTCAGCCGCCGCCTCGGCCGCGATCCGGTGACTCTGGTCTGCGCCGCCGTCCTGCTGCTGATCGTGCTGGCGGCCATCTTCGCGCCGCTGGTGGCGCCGTTCGATCCCTACAAGACCTCGATGATCCGCCGCCTGCAGGCGCTGTGGGTCGGCAAGAACCTGTTGGGCACCGACGAGCTCGGCCGCGACATGCTGAGCCGGCTGATCTATGGCGGCCGCCTGTCGCTGTTCATGGGCGTGACGCCGGTCGCCTGCGCGCTGCTGATCGGCGGCAGCCTCGGCATCACCGCGGGCTTCGTCGGCGGCTGGGTCAATATGCTGATCATGCGGGTGATGGACGTCTTCTACGCCTTCCCCTCGGTGCTGCTCGCCATCTCGCTGTCGGGCGCCATGGGTGCGGGCGTCGAGAACACGCTGATCTCGCTCACGTTGGTCTTCATCCCGCCGATCTGCCGCGTCTCGGAGAGCGTCACAACCCAGGTCCGCGGCTTCGATTTCGTCGATGCCGCGCGCGCCAGCGGCGCCGGCACGCTCACCATCGTGCGCGTCCATGTGCTGGGCAACGTGCTGGGTCCGATCCTGGTCTACGCCACCTCGCTTATAAGCGTGTCGATCATCCTGTCCTCGGGTCTCTCCTTCCTTGGCTTGGGCGTGAAGCCGCCCGAGCCGGAATGGGGCCTGATGCTGAACACCCTGCGCCAGGCGATCTACGTCAACCCCGTGCTCGCCGCCTTGCCCGGCCTCATGATCTTCGCTACCTCGATCTGCTTCAATCTGATGAGCGACGGCATGCGCGCCGCCATGGACGTCAAGGCCTGATGGACACCGTGGTTCCTATCGCCGCCCGTTCCAAGGATCGCGGCGGCCCGGCGCAGCCGCTGCTGCTGGCCCAGGGCCTGCGCAAGCATTTCCCGGTGCAGGGCGGCCTGTTCGGCCGCTCCGGCAAGGTCGTGCGCGCGGTCGACGATTTGAGCTTCGCTGTCGGCAAGGGCGAGACGCTGGGCGTCGTGGGCGAATCGGGCTGCGGCAAGTCGACGGCGGCGCGCCTGCTGATCCGGCTAATCAAGCCTGATGCCGGTACCATGGTGCTGGACGGAGATCCGGTCGACGCGCCGCATGGTGTGAGCATCAACGAGTTGCGGCGCCAGGTGCAGATGGTCTTCCAGGATTCCTACGCCTCGCTCAATCCGCGCCTCACCATCGCCGAAACCGTGGCTTTTGCGCCCAAGGCTCATGGCTTGGCGGCGAGCGAAGCGCGCGAGCGCGTGCGCGGCTTGTTGACCATGGTCGGGCTCGACCCTGAAGCCTATCTCGAGCGCTATCCGCACGAATTGTCGGGAGGTCAGCGCCAGCGCGTCAACATCGCCCGCGCGCTGGCGCTGCGGCCGCGGCTGGTGATCCTCGACGAGGCCGTATCGGCGCTCGACAAGTCGGTCGAGGCCCAGGTGCTGAATGTGCTGGTCGATCTCAAGGCCGAACTCGACCTCACCTATGTCTTCATTAGCCACGACCTCAACGTCGTGCAGTATCTCAGCGACCGCGTGCTGGTGATGTATCTCGGCAAGATCGTCGAGATCGGCCCGGTCGAGAAAATCTACAGCGACCCGCAGCACCCCTATACCTGGGCGCTCTTGTCGGCGCGGCCGTCGATGGACCCGCGTAAGCGCACGCACGAGGCGCCGATCCAGGGCGATCCGCCCAATCCCATCGATCCGCCGTCGGGCTGCCGCTTCCGCACGCGCTGCCCCTACGCCGAGGAAGTCTGCGCCCGCGTCGAGCCGCCGCTTTACTCGCTCGGCGAGGATCGCCAGTCCGTCGCCTGCCACATGCGCAACGCTAGTTCCGGCCATTCGAAGGCCGCCACGGCATGAACGCCAACCAGCCGCTCCTCTCGGTGCGCGACCTGCACGTGACGTTCTTCACGCCCGACCGCACGGTGCATGCCGTGAACGGCGTCAGCTTCGACCTGCGGCGTGGCGAGACGCTGGGCATCCTGGGCGAGTCGGGTTCGGGCAAAAGCGTCACCCTGCGCTCGGTGCTGCGGCTGCATCCCGAGCATCGGACGAAATGGTCGGGCAGCATCAAGCTCGAGGGCGACGAGATTCTCGATCTCTCGCCGCGGGCACTGGCCGACATGCGCGGCCGGCGCGTCTCGATGATTTTCCAGGAACCCGCGATCTCCTTCGATCCCGTCTACACCATCGGCCGGCAGATCGCCGAAACCATCCGCCGCCACACCGGCAAGAGCGAGACGGAAAGCTGGGCCCGCGCCAAGGAACTTCTGGACCTGGTGCGCATTCCCTCCGCGGCGCAGCGGCTAAAGGCCTATCCGCACGAGATGTCGGGCGGCATGCGCCAGCGCGCCATGATTGCGCTGGCACTTTCCTGCGATCCCAAGCTGCTGCTGGCCGACGAGCCGACGACGGCGCTCGATGCGACCGTGCAGATCCAGGTTCTGCTGCTGATCCGCGAATTGCAGCGCGAGCTCGATCTCGGTGTGATCTTTGTCACCCACGATATCGGCGTGGCGGTCGAGGTCTCCGACCGCATCGGCGTCATGTATGCCGGCAAGCTGGTCGAGCTGGCGCCGGTGGAGCAGATGGTCGATGCGCCGCAGCATCCCTACAGCAAGGGCCTGCTCGCCTCGACGGTGCATGGCGGCATGCGCGGCACGCGGCTCGAGGCGATTCCCGGCGCGCCGCCCGACCTTGGCGAGGTACCAACGACCTGCAGCTTCGCGCCGCGCTGCAAGTTCGTTCGCCCCGATTGCGTGACCGCCCCGCCGGCGCTGCTCGATGTCGGCGCCGACCACAAGGTGCGCTGCGTGCTGGCGGCTTAGATGGGGTGCGCCACTGCGAGCGGAGTAACCTCCGCTCTGAAGTGGCGCGATCATTATTTAAGAGAAGACGCACGACACAAGGCGGAGACTACTCCGCCTGCGGAGTCGCGCGCGCCCAGCATTAACCCCCGAACATTTCCTTCACCTTGGTGAAGAAGCCCTCCGATTCGGGGCTGGTCTTGCCGGCCTTCTCGAACTCCTTGAGGAGTTCTTTCTGCTTGGCGGTGAGGTTGACCGGCGTCTCGACGTTGATCTCGATGTACATGTCGCCGCGCTGGCTGGAGCGCACGATCGGCATGCCCTTGCCGCGCAGGCGGAACTGGTTGCTGCTCTGGGCGCCGGCGGGGATGTTGATGCGCGCCATCTTGCCGTCGAGCGTCGGCATCTCGATGTTGCCGCCCAGCGTCGCCTGCACCATCGAGATCGGCACGCGGCAATGGATGTCGGCGCCCTCGCGCTCGAACATCGTGTGCCGGCGCACCGACAGGAAGACATAGAGATCGCCCGCCGCTCCGCCGCGCGTGCCGGCCTCGCCCTCGCCGGTGAGGCGGATGCGCGTGCCGTCCTCGACGCCGGAGGGAATGTTGACCTTGAGCGTCTTGTCGAGGCGCACGCGGCCTTGGCCCTGGCAGGCCTTGCACGGCTTGTCGATCACCTGGCCTGCGCCATGGCAGGTGTGGCAGGCGCGCTCGACGGTGAAGAAGCCCTGCTGGGCGCGCAGACGGCCGCGGCCACGGCAGGTCGCGCACTGCTGCGGCTTGGAGCCGGCTTCGGCGCCGCTGCCGTGGCAGACCTCGCAGGCGACTGAACTGGGCACGCGCACCGTGGCTTCGGTGCCGCCATAGGCCTGTTCCAGCGTGATCTCGAGATTGAAGCGCAGGTCCTGGCCGCGCGTGTCGGTGCGTCCGTCGCCGCGGCCGCCGCCGAACATCTCGTCGAAGATGTCGCCGAATACCGAGCCGAAACCGAAGCCCTGGCCGCCCTGGGAGCCGCCGGGGCCGCCCTGTCCGCCCTCGAAGGCGGCGGCGCCGTAGCGGTCGTAGGCGGCGCGCTTGTCGGGGTCCTTCAGGACGTCGTAGGCGTGATTGAGTTCCTTGAACTTCTTCTCGGCGCCCTTGTTGCCATGGTTGCGGTCAGGATGGTGTTCCATGGCGAGCTTGCGGAACGCCTTCTTGATGTCGTCGCCGCTTGCCGTGCGGCCGACACCGAGCAGCTCGTAAAAATCCTGAGCCATGACGCCTTACGCAGCCCCCACTTTAACCCCTAGCCCCATATGCCGACCTCCCGCCCGGGTTTGAGCCAGGCGGGAGGTCGGTTGGGGATCGTATTGGACGACGAGACTCAGCCCGAGCCCGTCTTCTTCTTGTTCTGATCGGTGACGTCCTCGAACTCCGCGTCGACGACTTTCTCGCCCTTCGCGTCAGTCTGAGCGCCACCTTCGGCGCCGGCTCCCCCGCCGGCACCACCAGCCGCTGCGCCTGCCGTGGCTTCAGCCTGCTGGGCCTTGTACATCGCTTCGCCGAGCTTCATCGCCGCCTGGGCCAGCGCATTGGTCTTGGACTTGATGCCCTCGACGTCCTCGCTGGTCAGCACCGACTTCAGCGCCTCGAGCGCACCTTCGATCTCGGCCTTCTCGGTCGAACTGACCTTGTCGCCGTATTCCGTCAGGTGCTTGGTCGTCGAGTGCACCAGCGCCTCGCCGCCATTGCGGGCGTCGATCAGCTCGCGCTTCTTCTTGTCGTCCTCGGCATGCAGCTCGGCGTCCTTCACCATCTTCTGGATCTCGGCCTCGGTGAGGCCGCCCGAAGCCTGGATGCGGATCTGCTGCTCCTTGCCGGTCGCCTTGTCCTTGGCCGAGACCTGCACGATGCCGTTGGCGTCGATGTCGAAGGTGACCTCGACCTGCGGCATGCCGCGCGGCGCCGGCGGCAGACCCACGAGGTCGAACTGGCCGAGCATCTTGTTCTCGGCCGCGATCTCGCGTTCGCCCTGGAACACGCGGATGGTGACGGCGGTCTGGTTGTCGTCGGCCGTCGAGAAGGTCTGGCTCTTCTTGGTCGGGATCGTGGTGTTGCGTTCGATCAGTCGCGTGAACACGCCACCCAGCGTCTCGATGCCGAGCGACAGCGGGGTCACGTCGAGCAACAGGACGTCCTTGACTTCGCCCTTCAGCACGGCGGCCTGGACTGCGGCGCCGACCGCGACGACTTCGTCGGGGTTGACGTTGCGCGCCGGCTCCTTGCCGAAGAACTGCTTCACGACCTCGATGACCTTCGGCATGCGCGTCATGCCGCCGACCAGGATGACCTCGTCGATCTGGCCGGCCTGCATGCCGGCGTCCTTGAGCGCGGCGCGGCAGGGGTCGAGCGTGCGCTGCACCAGCTCGTCGACCAGCGATTCCAGCTTGGCGCGCGTCAGCTTCAGCACGAGATGCTTGGGGCCGCTCGCGTCAGCCGTGATGAACGGCAGGTTGATCTCGGTCTCCTTGGCGTTGGAGAGCTCGATCTTGGCCTTCTCGGCGGCTTCCTTCAGGCGCTGCAGCGCAAGCTTGTCGTTGCGCAGGTCGATGCCCTGTTCCTTTTTGAACTCGTCGGCCAGGTAGCCGATGATGCGGGCGTCGAAGTCCTCGCCGCCCAGGAAGGTGTCGCCGTTGGTCGCCTTGACCTCGAACACGCCGTCGCCGATCTCGAGGATCGACACGTCGAAGGTGCCGCCGCCCAGATCGTAGACCGCGATGATGCCGGCCTTGCGCTTGTCCATGCCGTAGGCAAGGGCCGCCGCCGTCGGCTCGTTGATTATGCGCAGGACTTCGAGGCCGGCGATGCGGCCGGCATCCTTGGTTGCCTGGCGCTGGGCGTCGTTGAAGTAGGCCGGGACGGTGATGACCGCCTGCTCGACCTTCTCGCCGAGATAAGACTCGGCGGTCTCCTTCATCTTGCCGAGGATGAAGGCCGAGATCTGGCTCGGGCTGTAGGTTTGCCCCGCGACCTCGACCCAGGCGTCACCGCCCGGCGCCTTGACGATCTTGAAGGGGACGAGCGACATCTCCTTCTGGACCATAGGGTCGTCGAAGCGGCGCCCGATCAGGCGCTTGACCGAATAGAGGGTCTTCATCGGGTTGGTGACGGCCTGGCGTTTTGCTGCCTGGCCGACCAGTCGCTCCCCGTTGTCGCTGAACGCCACCATCGACGGCGTCGTCCGCGCACCCTCGGAATTTTCAATGACCTTGGTATCGCCACCTTCCATGACGGCAACGCACGAGTTGGTCGTGCCCAAGTCGATACCGATGACTTTCGCCATTTTTGCACTCTCTCTCTCTAGGCGGGTCGGTCGGCCCCGAAGGCGCCGGTTGGACCCCCCAAAACAGTATTTTGACCCCGCCGCGAAAACCCGGTTGGGGATAGGGGCTATATAGGTTCTCCCCGGCCGGCCGCAATGGCGCTGGCTGCCGGACAGGCCAGGAAAAATCGCCGCCGGCCCCTGAAGTCGAGCGAATATGATCGTTTCGGCCGCCCGGTGCACCGATATTCCGGCTTTCCGGGGTTGCCAGACGATCTCTAGTTTTCGGGCGTGTCGTTGGCCGGGGTCGGCATGCGCATCGGGCCGCCCTTGGACACTGCGACCATGGCGGCACGCAGCAGGCGGCCGGCGATCAGGTAGCCGGGGGTCAGTTCCTGCACGACCGTGCCGGCCGGTTTGGTCGGATCCTCGACCTCCATCATCGCCTGATGGAATTCGGCATTGAACGGCTGGCCAAGCGATTCGATGCGGGTGATGCCATGGCGTTCGAGAACCGACTGCAAGCCCCGCTCGGTCGCCTGGACGCCGATGATGACGTTGCGCAGCGCCGGATCGAGCGTCTCGAGATTGGCCGGCAGCGCCGACAGCGCACGGCCGAGATTGTCGGCGGCCGACAGGATATCCTCGGCGAAGCGTTCGACGCCAAACTTGCGCGCCTTCTCGACGTCCTGCTCGGCCCGTCGCCGCGTGTTCTGGGCATCGGCCACGGCGCGCAGGAACTTGTCCTGCAGCTCGGCTTTTTCGCTCTCGAGCTCGAGGCGGCGGCGTTCGAGATCGGCGGTCAGGCTCGCGGTCTCATCAGCGGCGCTGCGGCTGGGCTTGCTGGGAATGTCGAGGTCGGGCGTGTCGTCCGGCATTCCCGCCGGGGTGCCGCCCGCGGTCGGGTCGCTGGCCATGTGTCGTCCCTGTCTCGGATGGTTCTGTTGTGCGGCCTTGACTTAGGGATCGCACGCCTCAAGGTCAACCGGCCGCGCTACGCCGCCGCAAGCGGGGCGTGGAGCTTGGTGCCGCGCACGATGATGCCGCCGCGGTCGCCGAGGGTCACCGAACCGTAGCGCTGGGCGAAGATCTCCGGCAGCGGCCGGGCATTGGGCGCGGCAAGCCACAACCGCAGCAGGTGCCGCCGCTGCTCCGGTTCTGGCCAGTCGATGAAGCCGGTGCGGTCATGCAGCATGGTGTGGTTGTGCACGAGCTGGACGTCGCCCGGCTTGAATTCCATGAACATGCTGAGTGCCGGATCGTTAGCCAGCGAGTCGAACATATCGAGTGCCTCGACATGTGGGGGCGTCAGTCTCGGCGCGTCAGCAAAGCGCTGGGCCGAATCGACGTACTGGCGCTGGTAGATCGCAGTCAGATGGCTGCGATACCAGTTGAACACCGGGATCTCGAAGTACGGCTTCTGGCCCTCCGGCACCTCGCCGCGGCGGTCGGTGGCGATCGGCTCGAACAGCAGTTTCAGAAGATCGGGCCGGCGGCGGCGCATCTCGTTGAAGATCGTCGACGAGCTGACCAACGCCGACAGGCCGCCGGACTGCGCGGTCTTGAGACAGAGCAGGCCCACGATATCGCAGGAGTCGGTGTGATAGGTCTGCCGCACGTTGGTCTGGTAGATGCGGACATTGGGATCGGCGACATCGAGGCCGAGATCCTGGACGTGGCCCAGCACATGGCCCTTGCCGTTCTGCGAGCGCGCGCTGCCGAGATGGGCGCCGATCCCGTAATACGCCGTCGCCGATTCGCGCATGCTCCAGTGCTCGACCGGCAGGCCGCGCATCAGCAGGAAGCCGCGGCCGTTCAGAACTTCTTCCCGGGTGCGTGCCTTGATCTTGGGTCCAAGCGTCGGCAGGGGAAAATCCGCGGCCGAAATCGCCGCGATATCGGCCTCGCGCGCGGCGAGAGGCTTGGCCGCCGCTTCGACTTCGGCGATCTCGGCCGGCGACAGCGTCATCAGCCATTCCGAGCGCTTGACCATGTCGGGGCCATACCAGGCCGCCGGACCGGTCTGCTCCGGCGGCAGCTCGAAGGTCGCGGTCGGGCTTACGTCTCCCACGGGAACCGCGGCGCGAAGAGGTCGCCCTCGCTCATCGACAGCCGGAAGCTCTCGGTGGCGTTGACCAGGGCGGCGCGGATGCCGGGCTCGAGTGCGCTGTGGCCGGCATCGGGCACGACCATGTAGCGTGCCTCGGGCCAGGCGCGGGCCAGGGTGTCGGCGGTTACCGGCGGGCAGACGATATCGTAGCGGCCCTGCACGATGGTCGCGGGCAGCTGGCGGATACGGTCGAGGTCGGTCCACGGCCAGCCTTCCGGCACGAACGTGCCGTGGACGAAGTAGTGGGCCTCGATGCGCGACAGGGCCAAGGCAAAGCCGCCATGGTCTGACTCGAAGGGCGCACGCTGAGTCGGATAGAGCGTCGAGCACGCCGCCTCGTAGCGGCTCCAGGCGCGCGCCGCCGGGCGGTGGATATCGGGATCGCGCTCGGTCAGGCGGCGGTAGTAGTTGCCCAGAAGATCGCGGCGCTCGCCGGTCGGCAGATGTTCGGCGAAATCGCGCCACGCCTCGGGGAAGATGGCTCGCATGCCGTGCAGGAACCACTCGATCTCCTGGCGCGCGCCGAGAAAGATGCCGCGCAGGATGAAGCCCAGCACGCGATCGGGATGGCTGAGGCCGTAGGCCAGCGCCAGCGTGCTGCCCCACGAGCCGCCGAACAGCAGCCAGCGCCCGACGCCGAGATGGTCGCGCAAGCGCTCCATGTCGGCCACCAGATGCTGCGTGGTGTTGTCCTGCAGGTTGCCCAGCGGCACCGAGCGGCCGCAGCCGCGCTGGTCGAAGACGACGATGCGGTAGAACTGCGGATCGAAGAAGCGCCGATGAACCGGGGCCGAACCCGCCCCCGGCCCACCGTGCAGGAACAGCACGGGAATGCCTTCGGGGTTGCCGCTCTGCTCCCAGTAGACCGTGTGGCGCCCGTCGACCGCCAGCATGCCGCTGGCGTAGGGCGAGATCTCGGGAAACAGGTCGGAACGAAGCGGGGTTTCGGAACGGGGCATGACAAAATTCCGATGATATGACTGCCACAGTGGCGGCGTTCTTTCCAGCCTTGTGACTGCGATTGCCGGCCCGGCGGGCGAACGTCTAAGGTCGGTCGGGGGCTGAGGAGGCCGAGTGATTCTACAGCGTATTCTGGCATTCGCGGCGCTCCTTGCGGCCGCCGCCGCGTGCACGCCCGATGGCAATCCGCCGCAGACCTCGGAAGCGGCCGCGCGGCCGGTGTCGGCATCGGCGGTTTCCCGCGCCGGCAGCGCGCCCGCGCCACCGCGCGAGATCGAGCAGCAGGTCGGCGCGGTCACCTATCGTGCCCCGGCGCTGCATGCCTATGTCGACCGTGTCGGCCAGAAGCTCGTGGCCCGGGGCGGCGTCGGGGGCAGCTACCGCTTTTTCGTGCTCGATCAGCCCAATCCCAACGCGCACGCCTTGCCGTCGGGTTACGTGTTCGTGACGCGCGGCCTGCTGGCGTTGCTCGATGACGAAGCCGAGCTCGCCGCCGCGCTGGCGCACGAGCTCGGTCACCTGACGCGCCGGCACTCGGCCCAGCGCGCGCGCGCCTACCAGGGCGCCATGGGCGCCGCGGTCGACGCGGCGCGCACCACCGGATCCCTGGCGATCGGCCGGTCGGTGGCGCGCGATGGCCTGCTGGAGCTGCGCCGCTACTCGCGCGACCAGGAACTCGAGGCCGACCGCGTCGGGCTGGGCTACATCCGCCAGGCCGGTTATCGCGGCGACGCCATGGCCAGCCTGATCGACAAGCTCAACCGCCAGGCACGGCTCGAAGGCATGTATTTCGGCGACACGCCCGAGAGCGCCGAGCGGCCGAGCGCGGCATCGACGCATCCGGCGCCCAACGAACGCCTGGTCGCGCTGCGCGGTATCGACACGGGTTCCGGTGGCGAGACGGGCCGCAGCGCCTATCTCGCGGCGATCGACGGCCTTCCGGTCGACGATTCGCCCGAGGAAGGTTTTGTACGCGGCACTGCGTTTCTGCATCCCACCCTGAAGCTCGCCTTCGAGGTGTCGCGCGATTTTCGCCTGTTCAACGATCATGACGGCGTGCTCGGCATCGGGCGCGACCGCTCGCTGCTGTATTTTTCCTGCAAGCCGGCAAAGGTGTCCGGCCGGCTTGCCGACTGGATGCGCGACAACATCAAGCCGACGCCGTCGGATATCCAGTCCACCGAGATCGGCGGCGCCGAGGCCGCCATCGGCGAGCGGCCGCGCGGTGCCGATACCGGACTGGCGAATTTCCGCCAGGTGCTGATCCGCCGGCCCGATGGCGTGTGCTTCTTCAACCTGCTGGCCGAGGGCCGCGACCGCGACCGGCGCATCAACACCCTGATCGCTGCGGCCCGCACCTTCCGTTCGCTCGGCGATGGCGAAGCAGCGTCCCTGCGGCCCTATCGCCTGCGCGTCATGTCGATCGACGGCACCTCGCCGGCCCAGCTCGCGGCGCGCCTGCCATATGGCGACCTGCGCATGGAGCGCTTGCTGACCCTGAACGGCGTCGACGATGCCGCCGGCCTGGTGCGCAAGGGCGTCATCAAGACGGTGGAGCCTTAAGGCTCGAACCTTTCCAGCACCACGCCGCGCTCATCGAGCGCCACCAGCGCCGGCACTGCGCGTGTCACAGTGAGGACGCTTGCCTCCTCGCCGTCATTGCCCGCCGGGCCGGCGCCGCGCACGATGCGCACGACGTCGCGCCATTCGCTGGCGGCGTTGCGCCTCAGCGCCGCCGCGAGGGCGCGATCGGAAGTGGCGTTCCGCCAGAATGCGTCGGCCTGGTCCTCGCCCGTCCGCGTCGAATCGATGCCGGCGGCACTGAGGAACAGCCGGCCGTCGGAGCTGCGGGCGCCGCGCGCCAGGCCGTTCAGCAAGTCGGCGTGGCCGGCGTGGATGGCCTGACGGGCTCGCAGGTTGGCCGTCCAGCGCGCGATCGCCGACGGGCCGTTGCGGCAGGCGCCGCGGGCTTCGGCGACGGTGAGGCCATAGGCCTCGACGGTCGAGGCCAGCCCGCGCTCGAGCATCCAGTCGAGCACCTGCAGCGGCGTCAGGGCAAACTGCAGGCTGAGCGCCTTGTGCCACATCTCTTCCTGGGCACCGCGCAGGAACACCAGGTCGCAGGCACGTGCGTCGGGTGCGGCGAGCAGGCGGCGGCGCAGCGCCAAAAGCCAGTCGAGTGTCGTCACCGGATTGCCGCGCGGGCCCAGGATGTTGCCCAGCACCACCAGTTTGTCGCCGCCCTGCCAGCGCTCGAACAGCGCACGGCCGAGCGTGGTCAGCGCCTCGTGGTCGCCTAAAAGGGCGCCCAGCGCCCAGATGCGGCCGCCGCTGCGGAGTTGGCTGATCGAGGGTGCGGGCATGGACCGTTATTGTGAACAGCAAAAAGGCGGCTCGACGAGGACCGTCGGCCGCCTTTTCAGCGATTCCCGTGCCGAAAGCTGCCTAGGCAACCTTCTGCAGCGCGTTGTTCAGTTTCTGCGTCGCCAGGTTCTTGTCGATGCGCTCGACGGCGGCGAGTTCGCGGGCCAGACGATCGAGGGCAGCCTCGTAGATCTGGCGTTCGCTGTAGGACTGGTCGGGCTGGCCGGCATTGCGATGCAGGTCGCGCACGACTTCGGCGATCGACACCGGATCGCCCGAGTTGATCTTGGCTTCGTATTCCTGGGCGCGGCGGTTCCACATGGCGCGGCTGATGCGGCTGCGGCCCTTGAGGGTGACCAGGGCATTTTCCATGATCTTGCGCGAGCTGAGCTTGCGCAGGCCCGAGAGCTTGACCTTGGCCACGGGAACGCGCAGCATCATGTGCTCCTGTTCGAAGGAGATGACGAACAGATCGAGCTTGTGCCCGGCGATTTCCTTCGCCTCGATGTCGATCACGCGCCCGACGCCATGGGTCGGATAAACGACGAAATCGCCCCTCTCGAAGACGAATTCCTTCGTCTTGGCAGGCGTCTTCTTCGGCTTGGCCACATCTAGTCCCTTCACTTCGAACCCCGCTTTCAGCGACACCGCGTCCCGCCGCAAAACGCTTCCCAGCGTTCCAGCTTGTGCCGTGTCGGTAAGTTTCTTTCGGATACCGACTCGGCGACCGAACTTGCGGCGGACCGGACCCCGGACCGCTTCCAGCCCCACCCTTATATCAGAGTTTTCGGCTCCCGTCGCCTGCCATGTGGCATTTAGGCAACGGTTCGCCCATGCCAATGTCGCATAGCTACTTACTGGGATGCGTGAATGGCCTGCCGCGAGACAGATTCGGTTACTTTTTCGCCGCGGGCTTGTCGCTAAAGTACTTATCGAATTTGTCTTTTTCGTCCTTGAAGTCGTCGGCGTCGGCCGGGGCCTCGCCCTTGCGGGTAATATTCGGCCAGGCGGCCGACAGGCTGCGGTTGAGCTCGACCCAGCGCTCCATGCCCTTCTCGGTGTCGGGCAGGATGGCCTGGACGGGACACTCGGGTTCGCAGACGCAGCAATCGATGCATTCGTCGGGATTGATGACCAGCATGTTCTCGCCCTCGTAGAAGCAGTCCACGGGGCAGACTTCGATGCAGTCCATGTACTTGCACTTGATGCAAGCCTCGATCACGACGTAGGTCATCCAGAGCTCCGTTCAGCGAGCGGCGGCTGCTTAACGTGGGCGGAAGGCGGGCGCAAGGCCGCGAAATCACCGCGAGTCAATTTCTTCATACAACGCGCTCGCCTCGCTGGCGGGGCCGCGGCGCTCGCCCAAGGCGACGATGCGGACCACCCGCACCCGCGGGCCGAGCGCGAAGGCGAGCACCATGCCCGGCGCCACCACGGCGTGCGGCTTGCCGACGGCGCGGCCGTCGATGCGGCAGCGCGATTTCTCGATGTAGCGCTGCGCGAGCGAGCGGGATTTGAAGAAGCGGGCGTGCCATAGCCACTTGTCGAGCCGCATTTCTGGTCGCATCGCGCCTTAGGGGATTACTTCTTCCCGCCGAGCTTGAGTTCGAGCAGCTTGGCGAAGGGCGAGTCGGCGGTCGAGTCGCCCTTGGTCTCAGTGGTGGCGTAGAGGCGCAGGGCCGGGCCGCCCGAATCGCGGCGCGGCGGACGCGGCCCCCGTCGATCATCACGCCGGTCGTCGCCGCGCGGGCGATCGCCCTGCGGCCGGTTGTTCTGGCCTGGCGCGCCTTGCGGACGGTTGCCCTGCGGCCGATTGTTTTGCGGGGGATCGCCGGGCTTGGGCATCTCGCGGCGCGGGCCGCTGCCGGGAGCGGCGGCAAAGAACTGCCGCTCGTTGGGTTTCTCGGGCCGCTCGCGGCGGCGCTTGTCGCGTTCCTCGCGCTGCTTGATCTGCTCCAGGCGCTGGCGCTCGCGCTGCTCCTCGCGCTCGCGCACGAAGCGCGGCTTGATCGAGAAGCTGTGCAAGGGACCGTTCTCGTCCGACGGCGGATGCACGCGATAGCCGAGGGCGCGCAGGACATTGGCCATCTCGGGTTCGGAGCAGCCGACCAGCGACATCATCTGCGGCGTGGCGCGGAAGTAGCCCGGCATCAGCGGCTTGGGTTCGGGCTTCTTGGCTTCCTCGGGCTTGGCTTCTTCCGGCTTCGCCTCTTCGCTGGATGCCGCCTCGGCAACCGTCTCTTCGGTCTTCGTTTCTTCGACCTTCGGCTCTTCGACGGCGGGTTCCGCTGCGGCTTCGACGACAGGTTCGGGAGCGGCTTCGACAACGGGCTCGGGCGCCGGTGCGGGCGTGGGCTCGGTCTCGCCGAACGAGGCGGCGACGATCGCCCATTCGCTGATTTCAGTGCTCGGCGTTTCAGTGCTGGGCACGACTGCTGCAGGTGCATTTGGTGCCGATTCGACGGGCTTTTTCTCGGCCTGCTGGGCGCGCCGCGAGGCCTCGCGGCTTTCGCGCACGGCCTGGCGGGCCATGGCGGCGAGGCGCTCGACCATGTCGGCGCGGATACCGTGATCGCCCAGCGGCATGTAGCCGATGGCGGCATAGAAATCGCGTTCGGCATTGGCCGGCAGGTCCATGGAGGTACGGCCCTCGGGCGGCAGCGGCGGGATGGTCTCGCGGTTCTTGGCGATCATCCAGAGGCCGGCGCGCAGGCGGATCGGCACCGGCTTCAGCATGGTCGGGAAATAGAGCGAGAAGACGCCGACGCGCACGCCGAGGCGCGCCAGGACCTTGCGGTCCTCGTCGTTCAACTCGGAGATCTGCTGCTCGACCGGCTTGCGCTGCAGCACACCCAGGCCTTCGCTCAGCTGGAAGACGATGCCGCGGGCGCCGGCCGGCAGCTCGGCGGTGGCGCGGGCGTCCATCAGTTCGGAGAGGCCGAGCCGGATGCGCGTCTCGACCCAGGCGGCGGCGCGCTTGCGCACTTCCTCGCGGGCGGGCCCATCGAGCAGGTCGGAGGGCAGCGCCTCGATCTTGGGCGCCAGGATATCGCCGCTTGGCAGCAGGCGCGCGACCGGCCCGCCGCCCCAGCAGACACGGAGCTGGCCATCGAACACGAGTTCGCCGTCCGGGCATGCGGAAAAAGCCGCGAGCCGCGCCGGCAAATCCTGCCTCAACGCACGCAACGCAGCACTCAGCACGGCCTTCTGGTCGGCCACTTTCAGGTCGGCAGGGCCGTCGGTCGTGTCGGGAGCGAATCGGAAGCCTTCGATGCGACCGAGGTGCTCGCCCTCAACAGTGACCTCGCCCGCCGCAGCGACCGATGTCGTCATTTCCCCCTCATCGCCCATTCTTCTTACCAGCAAAGCCGCCCTTCTATCCACAAACCTTTGGGTCAGGCGCTGGTGCAGCGCATCCGACAGGCGATCCTCTATCGCGCGCGCCCGCTCCTGCCAGTGCTGGGCGCGCTGGATCCAGTCCGGACGGTGCGAAATGTATGTCCATGTCCGGACATGGGCGATTCGCGCCATCAATGTATCGATGTCGCCGTCATAATGTTCCAGGCGCTTTACGTGACTTTCGATCCAATCCTCGGGCAAACGCTCGCCGCCCTGGGTCAAATGCTCGAAAAGCTGGCCGAGCAGGCGGGTGTGCTCCTCGGTCATGGTCTTGCGGAAGTCCGGCACCTGGCAGACGTCCCACAAGAGCCGGACACGCTGTTGCGTCCGCAGGCGCGGCAGGAAATCCGAGTGCTGCGACAGCGCCTGCAGGGCGAGCTGGTCGTCCTGCTCGCGCACGCGCTGGAGCACGGGGTGCGGCGGCGGCTGGTTGAGCGCGGCCAGCAGCCCCGGCACCGAGCGGAAATCGAGGTCGCTGTTGCGCCACTGGATGTCGCGCAGGGCGTCGAAGCGGTGGTTCTCGATGGCATCGACCACTTCCGGCTCGAGGCTGCCGACATCGGCCGTCGTGCCGAAGGTGCCGTCGTTCATGTGCCGGCCGGCGCGGCCGGCGATCTGCGCCAGTTCGACGTTGCGCAGCGGACGCAGCGTCCGTCCGTCGAATTTGCGCAAGGCCGCGAACCACACATGGTTCACGTCCATGTTGAGGCCCATGCCGATGGCGTCGGTGGCGACGAGGTAATCGACCTCGCCCGACTGGTACATCTCGACCTGGGCGTTGCGCGTGCGCGGGCTCATGGCGCCCATGACGATCGCCGTGCCGCCGCGGGTGCGGCGGATCAGCTCGGCGATGGCGTAGACGTCGTTGGCCGAGAAGCCGACCACCGCCGAGCGCCGCGGCAGGCGCGTCGCTTTCTTCTGCCCGACATAGGTGAGCTTGGAAAAGCGCGGCCGCGCCACGATGTCGATGTCGGGCAGTAGCTTGTTCAGCACCGGGCGCACCGTGTCGGCGCCCAGCAGCATGGTTTCGTTCATGCCGCGCGCATGCAGCAGGCGGTCGGTGAAGAAGTGGCCGCGCTCGGGATCGGCCGCCATCTGGACCTCGTCGACGGCGAGGAAGGAGACGGCGCGGTCGAGCGGCATCGATTCGACGGTGCAGACGAAATAGCGCGCGCTGGCCGGCGCGATCTTTTCCTCGCCGGTGATCAGCGCCACCTGGCCGGCGCCCTTCAGCGCCACGATGCGGTCGTAGTTCTCGCGCGCCAGCAGGCGCAGCGGAAAGCCGATCATGCCGGACTCGTGGCCGAGCATGCGCTCAATCGCGAGATAGGTCTTGCCGGTGTTCGTCGGGCCGAGGACCGCCGTCAGGCGGCCGGAGGCGCTGGCCAAGGACATCGTGCCGGACCTTAGCCGCGAAAGGACTTGCCCGCGACTCCCGCGTGAGACGAAGATGGCGCGTCAGGGGTGCGAATAATGGCGGGTCCACCGCAAAGTGCTGCCATCTATTACAGCGCGTCGGACTACGATCCGTACCCGCGCGCTGCCCTGGCTGCTCAAGGCCGGCCTGATCGAGATCGACGGTCGCGTCGAAGTGCCCAACCGGGCGGGGCCGCTGGTCTGATCGACTTCAACAAAGAAAAAGGCGGCCCCCTTGCGAGGGCCGCCTTTGTCGTCAGGTGTTCAGTCGTTTAGCGGATCGGCTGGCCGGGCCAGCGGAAGCCGGGCGCCGGCAGCGGGATCTTGTTGTCCATCAGGGACTTCTCGAGGACCGGAATGCCGACCGCGTACTGACCGGCCTCGCACTTGGCGATGGCGATGGCTTCGGGGGTGTCGAGCTGGGAGGTGCGGAACTCGCGCCACCTGTCGCTCAACGCCTTGCAGTAACCCCTGGGGTCGGAGAAGATTCCGGGGATCCCCATGGCGCCGGCGAAGCTGACCTCGACACGGCGATTCTGCGGCTCGCGCACGCCGTCGCCGGTCTGCACCAGCAGGCTCTTCTCGCCGTTGCCGACGGTGGTGACCGCCTGGGCCGGCACGCCTTCGCGGACCAGTGCGTCCTTGACGGCGTTGGCGCGGCGCAGCGACAGCGCCATGTTGTAGCCGTCGGGGCCCGACGTATCGGCATTGCCCGCCGCCGTGATGTTGGCGCTACCGCGCGCCTTGTAGGCGCCGGCGGCCTGGCGAATGGTCTGCATCGAGGGGTCGCTCAGGCGCGAGCTGTCCCAATCGAAGAACACCATGTAGGTCTGAGCCTGCGGGGCAGGCGCAGCCGCCATCGGTGGCGGCGGCTCGGAAGAGCAGGCGCCAAGCAGAAACGCCGTTGCGAGAACGGCCGATAGAGATTTGAGCATGAAGGTCCCCTCAAGGGTGTTTCGGAGATGCAAGAACGCGCGGGTACGGGGCAGGGTTCCACGGTGCCTGCAGATTCTTCGTTCCGCCTGCGCGCAAAAATTATTCGCGGCGAGGCATTTGGCGGCCGCGGACCACTCCTAATAGGGAAAACCCCTGCGCGCCGCCCACAGGTTGTCTGGACCGCCGCCAGGCCCTGTCGAATAAAAAATCTGCGCTCAGCCCGCCGCCGCGAGGTCGATGGCGCGGCGATACATGGTCATTGCCGCCTCCGGCGTGTTGTAGCCGGCGTGCGCCGTGAGCGTAACGTTGTCGAGCTTGAGCAGCGGTTCGTCCGGCGCCGGCGGCTCCTTGGCGAAGACGTCGGTCGCGTAATGCCCGACGCGGCCCGAGCGCAGCAGCTCGATCAGGGCGGCATCGTCGACGACCCCGGCGCGAGCGGTGTTGACGACGATGACGCCGGGCTTCGTCCTTGCGAGCCGGACGCGATCCAGAAAGCCGCGCGTGGCGTCGTTCAGCGCCAGGTGCAGGCTGACGATGTCGGCCTGCGCCAGCAGCTCGTCGATGCCGACCATCGGCACCGGGGCATTGGCGACGGCGGAGCGGTTGAAGGCGATCACCTTCAACCCGACGCCCGCCGCGATGCGCGCCATCTCGCGGCCGATGCCGCCCAGGCCGACGATGCCCAGCACCTTGCCGCGCAGCTCCATGCCCTGCATCGGCCGCCAGCCGCCGCCGCGCACGATACAGTGCATGGTCGCAATGTGCCGCGCCGCGGCAAACACCAGTCCCATGGCGTGCTCGGCCACCGTCGTGTCGCCGTAGCCGGCGATGGTCGAGACCTTGATGCCGACCTTCTTCGCAGCGGCGAGATCGACGAAGCTCGCGGCGCCGGTGCCGAGGAAGACGATGTGCTTCAGGCCGGTGCAGCGCGCGAGCGTCGCCTCGTTGAAATAGGTCGCATCGTTGATGACGGTGTCGTAGCCCGCGACCTTGCCCGGGACGTCGGCTTCGGCCACGGGCCCCATATCGACCGTGATGGCGATATCGCCGGGCTTGTGAACCATCTTCCAGACGCGATCGATGTCGGGGGTCGAATCGATGAAGAGCGTTTTCAGCATCGCCGCAGATCCTCTAAAGCAATGACACTAAACTGTACCCGTCGCCCCGAGCGTAGACGAGGGGCCTTTTTTAATCCGTACCCTTGAACGACCCACCCAATGGGTTACATTGCCCGAGTGCAGAGCGTCCGGGAAACGCGTCACTTTTCACAGGCAGCAGCCAAAGTACTGTCCGAAGACGAGCTTGCTGACGTCATCTGGCTGATCGCACAGAACCCGCAAGTCGGCGACCTCATCCCCGATAGCGGCGGTTTGCGCAAGATCAGGGTTCGACGCGGTGGTCAGGGCAAGCGGGGCGGCGCACGGGTGATCTACTACTTCTTCGATCGCGATCACCCGATTTACCTGCTTGAGGTCTTTGCCAAGAACGAACGCTCGGATCTGTCGGTCGCGGAGCGCCATCAATTGCGCGCCGTGGCTGCCGAAATCAAGGCGTTCTTCCGAGGTGAACGGAATCACTGAGGACATTGGGAGTGATGAAATGACGAAACGGGCTTTCAACGGACTAATGGCGGGGCTGCAAGACGCCCTTGCCGATGTGCGCGGCGAACGGGGGCGCGTCGTTCGCGTTCATCGCGTCGCCAAGGTCGACGTCAAAGCCATCCGGGCCAAGACCGGCATGACGCAATCCGAATTCTCCCGGACTTTTCACATTCCCATGCCGACGCTGTCGAAATGGGAACAGGGTCAGCGCTCGCCGACCGGCACGGCGCGCCTGCTGCTTCATATGATCGACCGCGAGCCCCGGTCCGTGATCAAGGTCGCCCGCGCGGTCGGCTTGCGCTCATAAATTCCAATCGGAGCCTCTCAGTCGTGCTGCATCACGACTGGAGATCGAGTGCGTCGCGCTGCGAGCGCTAGCCGAGGCGACCCGACCTATTGGACATCTGGCCTGTCCCCGGTTTGGCAGACAGCAGGTTAAGCTAATCCTGGCTGCCTCTCGAACTCCATAGGGCTCTTGTATCCGATCGTCGAGTGCCTGCGTTTGGCATTGTAGAAGCGCTCGATGTAGTCGAACACGTCTGCCCTGGCGGCA
>CAMDQJ010000028.1 GCA_945905835.1 Asaia bogorensis | reverse complement strand
ATCGCAATCTGCCGGCGGGCGACGTGGCGGCGCTGGCCAGGGCGATCGCCGCCTTCTCGCAGCTCGCGCACGACGGTTTCGCCGACGTGAGCGAGGCCGAGATCAATCCCGTGCTGGTTAAGCGTGCTGGTGACGGTGTGGTCGCGGTCGATGGACTCGTGGTCCTTAGAAGTCGTGCTGATACCTGAACTGAAAGCCCACGGTGTCGCGGTCGATTCCGGCGCGGCGGTCGTGGCGGTAGCCGGCGACGAGTGAAAAGCCGTCGAGCCATTTCACGTCCTTGAAGCCGTCGCCCAGATCGTAGGCGACGCCGAAGCCGCCCAGCAGGTCGGTGCGGAAATCGTTGGCGGCGTAGTCGCGCACGTCGCGCGTCGAGCCGTGCACGCCGATCGCCCAGGCATCGCCCACGCGTAGCGTCGTACCCAGCGTCAGGTAGTCGGTGTTGCGCTCGGTGCCAGCCTAGCCTTTCACGGAAACATACTCGGCCATCGGCAACAGCCGGACGCCCGGGCCCAGCACGATGCGGCCGGTGAGGCCCGCTACCCAAGAATACTCGTCGCGCACGTCGAGGGCCGAGGCCTTCTGCTTGGCCCAGCCGAAAGTGCTGTTGAGGCCGCGCACGTTGCCGATGTGATGGGTGCTGAGCGCCACGGCGAAGCTTTCGAGTGCGCCAGTATTGGAGACGCCACCGGCGTCGTGCGAGCGCACGGCCTGGCGCTTGAAGCCGGGATCGCCCGGCTGGGGCCCGAAGGGCGAACGGCCGAGCAAGGTCGCGTCGGCCTGGAGGACCTCGACGGTAAAGCGATGATGGCCCAGCACCTCGATGTCGGTGCGTATGCCGAGGCCCAGCCGCTCCTGCAATTCGTAGTCGTCGGCGAAATCGTCGCCGTAGATGCCGGGGGCGGCGTACCAGGCGGTACCGAAGCGCGGGTGGATCTTGCCGCCATAGAGGCGCAGCGGCGGCACGTTGATCACGGCGAACAGGCGCTGGACGTAGAGATTTTCATCGACGAAGGCGCCGCCGCTCCTCTGGTCGCGCACCTGCTCGAGGCGGAACAGGCCGTTGACGGTGAGCAGCGGGCCAAAGGCGACATAGCCACGCAGCTCCGCCTCGCCGAACAGGCTGGAGAAGCGTCCGTAGTCCGGCCCGGAGCTCAGGATATTGTCGAGCTGCAACAGGCTCTCGATGGTGCCGGCGGCGGCTATTCCACTGACGCCCACTTCAGAGGCCGGTGGCACGGTCGTGAACTCAGATGAGGCGCGCCGGGAGAACTCGTTGTCGCCTTCCTGGTCCTCGTGTTGCACCCGTGCGGCCGTGACCGGCAGCGAGAGGAGCAGGGCGAGGACGATCAGGCAGCGCGTCACGCCGCAAGATTATCACGCCAGCCGGGTTTGCGCGGCCTCGAAGAGCTGGCGGAAATCGTCGAGCACGAAATAGGTGTTCTGCAGCTTGTCGATCTCGTAGGGGCTTTTCATCACACGCATCGGCTCGAATGGCAGGCGCTGCACATTTTCGCCGTCGATCGCGTGCTTTGTCTCGGCGGCCGAGGAGAGAATGCCGGCACCATAGGCCTTGAGGCCCTGGGCGGTGCGGATCAGGCCGAACTCGACCGTGTACCAGTAGAGACGCGCCAGCAGGTGAACGTTGGGGCCGGCCTCGACGCCGCGCCGGCCGTAGGCCTGCATGTAATCGGCGAAGACGGGGTCGCTGAGCAGCGGCACATGGCCGAAGAAACCGTGGAGCAGATCGGGCTCGACCAGATAGTCGAGCTCGCTACGCTTGCGGATCCACACCGTCACAGGGAAGCGGCGGTTGGCGAGGTGGTCGTAGAACACCGCATCGGGGATGAGGCCGGGCACGCCGACAATGCGCCAGCCGGTGAGCGGTTGCAGGCGGGTATTGACGGCCTCGAAGTCGGGAATGGTGTCGCCGATGCCGATGGTCACGAGACCGCGCAGGAACTCGGCGCAGGCGTATTTGCGCGCAAGCGCCGTCTGCCGCTCGAGCAGCAGCCGCCACACCGCCTGATCCTCGTCGCAATAGAGGTCGGCGTACTGGGGCACGGTCCAGTCCGGCGACATGGTCGCGTAGTCGCCGCGGAGGTTGGCTTGGGGGAAAGCATCCATGCTCTGGATATAGGCGCGAGGGCCGGAGGGAATCTCGGCGAAGTTGGGTTGTTTATGTCGCCGCTTTGGAGATATTCTCTATTAAATAGGAAAATATTAGGGATTTTATTCATGATCGCCCTGGATGACATCGACAGACGCATCATGGCGGCCCTGCAGGCGGAGGGGCGGCTGGCGATGGTCGATCTCGCCGATCGGGTCGGGCTATCGCCGACGCCCTGCCAGCGGCGGGTCAAGCGGCTGGAGGACGAGGGCGTGATCGCGCGCTACGCCGCCCTGGTGTCGCCCGAGGCGATGGGGCTCGGCCTGCAGGCGCTGGTCGAGATCACGCTGGAGGATCATTCGGAGAAGACGGTCGAGGCCTTCGAGGCGGCGATCCGCGAGCGGCCCGAGGTGGTGGCCTGCTATGCCGTGACCGGCGACATGGATTTTCTGGTCCATGTCTTCGCCCCCGACCTGGCGCGCTTCAGCGACTTCGCGATGAAAGCGCTGCTGCGCATGCCCGGGGTCAAGGGCACGCGCTCGTCGTTCATCATGCAGGCGATCAAGAGCGATTTGGCCTGGGCGCCTCAGGCGCCGGACAAGGCGCGCAAGTAGAGCGGCCGGTCGATGTTGCCGCCGCTCAGGATCAGTCCGACGCGCCTGCATTTCATGGTCTCGCGCTCCTGAAGCAGCGCGGCCAGCGGTGCCGCACCCGCACCTTCGGTGATTTGGTGCGTGTCCTCGTAATAGGCGCGCATCGCGGCCATCACCTCGTCGTCGCTCACCTGCACGATGCGATCGGCGCCCTTCAGGATCACCTCGAGCGCTTCGGCGTCGGGCCCGCGCACCGCCATGCCGTCGGCCATGGTGTCGGCGCTGTTGGTCGCCACCACTTTGCCGGCGACGAAGGACAGGGCATAGGCTGGCGCCGCGGTCGAGACCACGCCCACCACCTTGGTTGAAAGCCCGAGCGCATTGCGCGCCGAGATCACGCCGCAGATGCCCGAGCCGAGGCCGATCGGCACATAGACCGTGTCGAGCGCCGGCGCCGCGCGCAGCAATTCCAGACCGTAGGTCGCCACGCCCGCGACGAGGTCGCGGTGGAACGACGGCACCATGGTGAGCCCGCGCTCGCTGGCCAAGCGCAGTGCGGTCTCGCGCGCCGCATCGAAATCGTGGCCGGACTCGACCAGCTCGGCGCCAAAGGCCCGCATGGCCGCATTCTTCTCGACCGAGTTGCCCTCGGGTACGACGATGGTGGCGGCGATTCCGACCTTGGCGGCGGCGAGCGCGATGCTCTGGCCATGGTTGCCGCGGGTGGCGCTGACCACACCCTTCACACGGCTGTGCTCCTTCTTCAGCCGGTCCATGTATACAAGTCCGCCGCGTACCTTGAAGGCGCCGATCGGCGTGTGGTTCTCGTGCTTTACCCAAACCTCGCAGCCCGTGCGTTTGGCCAATAGCGGCCAAGCATATTGCGGTGTCGGCGGCATGGCGGCGTAGACCGTCTCGGCCGCCTCTTCGATTTCAGTGAGCGACAACATGGCCGCACTTTGGGCTATGATGGCTCAAGTTCCAACCGGAGTACCTTGATGCCTGTTCTGCCGCGTTCCATCGAGATCCAGGGTGAGATTTCCGCCATTCGCCGCGATATCCACGCCCATCCCGAGCTCGCCTACGAGGAGAACCGGACCTCCGACATCGTCGCCGCCAAGCTCTCGGAATGGGGCCTCGAAGTGACCCGCGGCCTCGGCAAGACCGGTCTCGTGGGAACCTTGCGCCGGGGTAACTCGTTGAAGGCCATTGGTTTGCGCGCCGACATGGACTGCCTGCCGATGGATGAAACCAACGATTTCGAGCATCGCTCGCAGAACCCCGGGCGCATGCATGCCTGCGGCCATGACGGTCACACCGCCATGCTGCTGGGTGCTGCCAAGATGCTGAGCGAAAAGCGCGACTTCGAGGGTGCCGTGCACTTCATCTTCCAGCCGGCCGAAGAGGGTGGCGGCGGCGGCAAGATGATGATCGACGACGGCCTGTTCGAGAAATTCCCCTGCGATGCCGTCTTTGCCATTCATAACAAGCCCGGGCTGCCGCTCGGCATGATCGCCACCAAGCCCGGCCCGCTGCTCGCTGCGGCCGACCGCTGGGACCTGCGCATTTCCGGCAAGGGCGGCCACGCCGCCCATCCCCATCTCAGCAACGACCCGCTGATCGTCGCCGCCAACCTCGTGCTGTCGCTGCAGACCATCGTCAGCCGCAACATGGATCCCTTCGCCAATGCCGTCGTCACCGTCGGCTTCGTCAAGGGCGGCTCGGCCTACAACGTCATTCCGACCGACGCCCATGTCGGCGGCACGACCCGCACGACGACGCCGGAAGCCCGCAAGCTGATCGAGTCGCGCATCCGCGAGATCTGCGACGGTGCCGCCAAGATGTACGGCGTCAAGATCGACGTCGAATACCGCTACGGCTATCCGCCGACCATCAACAACGCCGAGCGCGCGGCCTTCGCCATCGATGTGGCGACGGGCGTGTGCGGCCCCAACGGCGTGCGCGACAACACCCAGGCCAGCATGGGTGCGGAGGACTTCTCCTACATGCTGGAGAGGGTGCCGGGCGCCATGGTGTGGCTGGGCAACGGCGGCGAGGACGGCAATGGCGCCGGCCTGCACAACTCGCGCTACGACTTCAACGATATGGCGATCCCCTTCGGCGTCAGCTTCTTCGTCCGCACCGTCGAGCGTTTCCTCGGCGAGCCGACCGCCTAAGCAAGATCCGATCACCCGCCGGTGGAGTTTTTTCGCGTCTATGGTCGGGTGATCGGGCTTCTGCGGGCCGAGAAAGGGCTCGCCGTTCTTCTCGCCGTCGCCAACATCGCCGTGGCCGGCCTGCAATTCTACGAGCCGGTGCTGTTCGGCCAGGTCATCGATCTTCTAACCACGGCCCGCAACAAGCCCATCGAGATCCTGTGGCGCGATGCCACTGCGCTCCTCATCGTCTGGGCGGCGGTTGGCCTGGGGGGCATCGCGGCCAACATGGTGGTCTCGCTGCAGGCCGACCGCATGGCCCATCGCCGCCGGCTGGGGGCCATGGCGGTCTATTTCGAGCATCTGCTGGTCCTGCCGTTCTCCTTCCACACTGCCGAGCACTCCGGCCGCCTGATCAAGGTCATGCTGACCGGCATCGACAACCTGTTCGGCATCTGGCTGTCGTTCTTCCGCGAGAACCTCGCCACGCTGGTGGCGCTGTTCGTCATGCTGCCGCTCAGCATGTTCATGAACTGGCGGTTGGGCCTCTTGCTGCTCGTGCTGATCCTGTTTTTCGCTGTCGCCAACGTCTGGGTAGTGAGCCGCACCGACCGGCTGCAGCAGAAAGTCGAGGACCTGCACAGCGAGCTTGCCGGACGGGCCGGCGACGCGCTGGGCAACATCCATCTCATCCAGAGCTTCGTGCGGCTGGCCGCCGAGACCGGCGAGATGCACCGCATCATCGGCCAGACGCTGGCGGCGCAGTTCCCGGTGCTGAACTGGTGGGCGCTCCTGTCGGTGATGACGCGCGCCGCCTCGACAATCACCGTGATCGCCATCTTCGTCATGGGCACCTGGCTCTACACCAAGGGTGAGGCGACGGTGGGCGAGATCGTGAGCTTCATGGGTTTCGCCACCATGCTGATCGGCCGCATGGACCAGGCCTCGGGCTTCGTCAGCCGCATCTTTTTCCAGATGCCCTCGCTTGGCGATTTCTTCCGCGTCCTCGACGCGACCTCCTCCGTGCCGGACAAGCCGCACGGTCTCGACATCGGCCGCGCCAAGGGCGATGTGGAGTTCGACGACATCAATTTCTCCTACGACGGCAAGCGCCCGGCGCTGGTGCATTTTTCGCTGAAGGCGCCGGCTGGCGTGACGGTGGCCTTCGTCGGCCCGACCGGCGCCGGCAAGAGCACGGCCCTGTCGCTGCTGCATCGCATGTGGGACGCGCAATCGGGTGTCATCCGCGTCGACGGCATCGATCATCGTGACATCAAGCTGGAATCGCTCCGCCACAATATCGGCGTGGTATTTCAGGACAGCACCATGTTCTACCGCTCGATCGGCGACAATCTGCGCATCGGCAAGCCTGACGCCACTCAGGCCGAGCTCGAGGAAGCCGCCAAGCTCGCCGAGGCCCACGAATTCATCATGCGCCAGCCGCAGGGCTACGACACCCTGGTTGGCGAGCGCGGCACCACTTTGTCGGGCGGCGAGCGCCAGCGTCTGGCCATCGCCCGCGCGCTCTTGAAGAACCCGCCGATCCTGATTCTCGACGAGGCGACAAGTGCGCTCGATTCGGTGACCGAGGCGCGCATCCAGAAGGCGCTCAAGATCCTGATGGCCGGCCGCACCACTTTCGTGATCGCCCACCGGCTTTCGACCATCCGCGAGGCCGATCAGGTCGTGGTGTTCGAGCATGGCCGCGTCGTCGAGCAGGGCGGCTACCGCGAGCTCATGGGCCAGGGCGGCGCCTTTGCCCGCCTCGTCGCCACGCAGCAGGCTGGCATAGAATCTGCCTAATATCCCCTTGGCGGGCCGCGATTCGCCGCCTAAGAGTCGCTGCAACAGGGAACGCGAGCGGGGGATGTCGAAAATGATTGGATTTGCCAAACGGATGGGCGCTGCTGCTGTGGCGCTGGCGCTCGGTACGCTGCCGGCAACGGCCCAGACACCGATAAAATTCACCCTCGACTGGGTCTTCCAGGGGCCAACCGCGCCGTTCCTCGTGGCGCTGGAGAAGGGCTACTACAAGGCCGAAGGCCTCGACGTCACCATGGACCCCGGCCAGGGCTCGGCCGGCGCAGTGCAGCGCGTCGCCACCGGCGCCTACCAGATCGGCTTTGCCGACGTGAACTCGACCATCGAGTACAATGCCAAAAATCCCGGCAAGGAAGTGCTCTGCGTCTTCATGGCCTACGATTTCGCGCCGTTCGGCGTCTATGCCCTGAAGAAGAGCGGCATCAAGGTGCCGAAGGACCTCGACGGCAAGAAGCTCGGCGCGCCGGTATTCGACGCCTCCTTCCGCCTGTTCCCGGCCTTCGCCAAGAAGAACGGCATCGCCAAGTGGGAGCACGTGAACCTAACCCCGCAGCTGCGCGAGCAGAGCCTGGTGCAGGGCACCGTCGACTTCATCTCCGGCCATTATTTCTCGTCGATGCTCGACCTCAAGGCGCGCGGCGTGAAGTTCGACGATATCGTCGCCATGCGCTACGTCGACTTCGGCATTGACGTCTACGGCAACGGCATCGTCGTCTCGCCCGAGATGGCCAAGAACGAGAAGGCTGTGAAGGGCTTCATCGCCGCCACGATCAAGGGCTGGAAGGACGTCATCGCCGACAACAAGGCGGGCATCGCCGCCGCCAAGAAGCGCGATCCGCTGATCGACGAGGCGCTGGAGACCGAGCGCCTGCAGATCTCGCTGCAGACCAACATACTGACGCCGTACGTCAAGGCCAACGGCATGGGCGACGTCGACCCGGTCCGCTTCGCCCGCGCGGTCAAGGACGTCTCGGACGCCTTCGGACTGCCGGCGGCGCCGGCGCCGGACAAGGTGTTCACCAACGCGTTCCTGCCGCCCAAGGCCGATCGGATGGTCGCCAAGTAGTGGCCTTCGTCGACCTCAACGGGGTCAGCCTCACCTACCGGCTGGGCACCGACACGACCCTTGCCCTGGCCGACGCTACCTTCAGCATCGAGAAGGGCGAGTTCATCGCCGTGGTCGGCCCGTCAGGCTGCGGCAAGTCGACGATCATGAAACTGATCACCGGCCTGCTGCCCGCCACCGGCGGCGAGGTCCGGGTATCGGGGCAGAAGGTCACCGGCCCGATCAAGGGCGTCGGCATGGCGTTCCAGAACCCGACCCTGATGCCGTGGCGCACCACGATGAACAATATCCTGCTGCCCATGGAGGTGGTCGAGCCGCACAAGCGCCGCTTCCGCAAGGACCGCACCGAGTTCGAGGAGCGGGCGATGAAGCTCCTGCGCACCGTCGGTCTCGCCGACTTCGCCCAGAAGTTTCCGTGGCAGCTCTCGGGCGGCATGCAGCAGCGTTCCAATCTCTGCCGCGCCCTGATCCACGAGCCCGAGCTGCTGATGCTCGACGAGCCGTTTGGCGCCCTCGACGCCTTCACGCGTGAGGAACTGTGGGGCGTCATGCAGGCGCTGTGGCTGGAGAAGCGCTTCACGGGCGTTCTGGTAACACACGATCTGCGCGAGGCCGTGTTCCTCGCCGATACGGTCTACGTCATGAGCCGCCGGCCGGGCCGCATCGTCATGAGCAAGAAGATCGACGTTCCCCGGCCGCGGACGCTGGCCACTACCTTCGAGCCGCATTTCGTCGAGATTGTCCACGAGCTGCGCGACCGCATCCAGCAGGAGCACGCGTGAGTTCGCTGCAGCGCGAGACGCTCCGTATCGCCATGCCCTGGCTGGTGCTGGCGGCGCTGCTGATCGCCTGGGAAATCTGCTGCGTCGCCTTCGACGTGCCGGAGATCATCCTGCCGCGCCCCAGCAAGATCTTCACCGTCTTCGTTCAGCGCTTTGGTGTGCTGATGTCCTACTGCTGGGACACTTTGTGGACGACCACGATCGGCTTCCTGCTCGCCATCGCCTTCGGCTTGCTGCTCGGATTGGCAATCGGCGCCTCGCCGTTCGTCTATTCCGGCCTCTATCCGCTGCTGATCGCCTTCAATGCGATCCCGAAGGTGGCGATCGTGCCGATCCTGATGATCTGGGTGGGCGTGGGATCGCTGCCGGCTGTCATTACCGCCTTCGTCATCAGCTTTTTCCCCATCGTGGTGAACGTGGCGACCGGGCTCGCCACCATCGAACCGGAGATGCGCGACGTGCTGCGCAGCCTCGGTGCGACGCGGTTTGAAATCCTGACCAAGGTCGGCATTCCCCGCGCGATGCCCTACCTGTTCGCGAGCCTCAAGGTTGCGATCACGCTCGCCTTCATCGGCTCGGTGATCTCCGAGACGGTGGGCGGCAACAACGGCATCGGCTTCCTCATGCTGTCGGCCGGTGCGCGCAACGATGCGCCGACTACCTTCGCCGGCCTGTTCGCCATCGCCATCATGGGCGTGCTGATGTACGCCGTCTGTGCCCTGGTCGAGAAGCGCATGACCCGCTGGGCCTTCAGGGGCGAAATCGTCGGCTAGCAGCGGAACCTTTCGCCTTGCCAGGCGCTCTTATCGTATCGACAACAGGAGGCCATTCCATGGCCAGGTCAATACGCGCCGTCCTTCTGACCAGCGCCATAGCGCTCATGACTGTGGTCGCCTACGCCGAGTCACCCATTCCCGAAACCCGCGTGCCGGGCTTCGGTGGCAACGCTACCGGCTCCGGCGCGCCTGGCGGCAGTCCCTCCAGCAGCGGCAGCAATGTCGGGTCGAATGTCGGGGCCGGGGCGACCGCAGGACCCAGCAACGACATTATCGCGCCGGCGACGTCGACGACGGACGAAGCCGTGCTGCCGCCGCCGACCGGGACCTTTGGTTCCCTGACCGTCACCAAATAGGCGCCTAGGCGACGAGCACGCCGTCGCGGGCGATGACGCGCCCGGCCTTGATGACCAGCTGGCGGCGCGGTCGCGTGGCGACGGCTTCAGCAACCGATCCCGCCTCGACCACGACAAAATCGGCCGGCGCCCCGACCGCGACGCCGTAGGGCGCGATACCCAGCACGCGCGCCGCCGCTGCCGTCACCATGTCGAAGGCGATGGCGAGTTCGTCGTCATGGCGGAAGTTGGCGCGATAGCCGATCAGCATGGCGCGCTCGAGCATGTCGCCGTTGCCGAAGGGCGACCAGGCGTCGCGGATATTGTCCGAGCCGCCGAACACCTCGACGCCGTGCTCGCGCAGGAGCTTGATCGGCGGCATCGGGGCGGCGCCCGGGCCGTGGCTCATGATGGCGACACCGGCGTTGGCCAGGATATCGGCGGTGCGCGCCGCCATTTCAGTTGGCACCGATCCCAGGGCAAAGGCATGGCTGATCGCAACGCGGCCCTTGAGGCCGCCGGCGGCTGTGCGCTCGGCAATGGCGACTTGCTGGGCGATGCCGCCCTCGCCGCCGTCGTGCAGGTGGATGTCGATGCCGACATCGCGCTTTCGGGCGATGGCAAAGAGTGGGTCGAGATGGCCGTCGAGGTCGCCGTCGATGCCGACGGGATCGAGGCCACCCAAAAGGTCGGCGCCCTCGCCGATGGCAGCGTCCAGGAAATCGGCGGTGCCGGGCGAGCGCAGGATGCCGCTTTGCGGGAAGGCGACGATCTGGATGCTGACGAGATCGCGGAAGCGCTCGCGCACTTTCAGGACGGCGTGCAGGTTTTTCAGGCCGAGCTGGTTGTCGATATCGACATGGCAGCGCATGTGCAGCGTGCCGCTGGCCAGCACCTGGCGCACCAGGTTGGCGCCGGTTTCTTCCTCCGGCACGTTTCGCTGCGCACGAACACGTCGCTCCGCTTCGATGCGAGAGGCCACCGTGTCGCCGGCCCGGTTCGGCACCCACGACAGGCCGAGCAGGGTCTTGTCGAGATGGATATGGCCGTCGATCAATGGCGGCAGCAGCAGAGCGCCGCCAAGATCGAGATCGTGGTCGGGAATGGCCCCCGGCGTCGCGGGCAGGAGGGCGGCGATCCGCCCATCCTTGATGTCGATGTGGCGCTTCGTGCCGTCGGGCAGCAGAGCATTCCTGATCATTTACTCCGCCGCGAGTTTCCCTGGCACGGCCTTGAATGTACGCGTCGGCGCTGCGAACCCGCAACTCGTGCCGTCGGTCACCTTCACGTCTTTCTCCCGCGACAGCGTGTATTTGCCGGCCACGAGGTCCTGCATGTAGGTGTAAGGACAATCTTGCGCACCGCTCTTCACCGCGACGTAACCGCGATGGCCGAACTGATAGATGTTGTTCTCGACACCCCAATGGATGCGCGCCTCGTCGCATTGGAGCGGCCGAACCTCGGCGGTGATGATCTCGTCGGGAATGCCGTTGCCGGTGACCAGCGGCGTGCCGTCGTAGTTCACGATCATGCCTTCGCCCATCGAATTGAACGAGCCATCGGAGCCGGCGAGAGGCAGACGCTCGCCGTATACATCAGATTGCAGAAGGCGTTGGACTGGTTGGTGAAGTGCCAGCTCTGGCGGATCGGCGCGGTATAGCCCGCCGTGCGCAGCATGATGTAGGCGCCCTTGTAGGCGCATTCCCGCGCCATCTCGGGGAACATGCCGTCGTGGCAGATGATCAGCGCGATCTTGCTGCCGTTGGGTCCGTCGCAGACGGGAATGCCGATATCGCCCGGTTCCCACGGCTCGACCGGCACCCAGGGATGCATCTTGCGGTAATAGAGCTTGAGCTCGCCTTTGTTGTCGATGATGAGGCCCGAGTTGAACGGATTGCCGTGCGGATTGAACTCCATGATGGAGAAGCAGCCCCAGATATCGTTGGCGACGCAGGCGGCCTTGAACTTCGCGACCTCGGGCCCGTCGAGCCGGCACATGATCGCCGGATTGATGTCCATCGACAGCCCATGCAGGGCGTATTCAGGAAACACGACCAGAATCCCATGGTCGCGAGATTGCGCCGGGCCTTGGCCACCAGCACGCAGATCCGGTCGGTTTGCTTCGCCAGGTCTTCCGGCGTCACGACCACGGGATTCTGGATCTGCACCAGCCCGATGACCACGCCATCGGGCGCCTTGTTGAGACCGCCTAGACCGCTCATTCGCATCCTCCGCCGTTTATTTGCGGCGGAGGACGCAAAGGGCGTGCCAGCTATTTGTCCGCCACTGCGCCGGCTTCCTTGCGGCACTGGTTGACGGCGCCGCGGGCGGCCATGGCCATAAGCCCGGAGTCATTGGCGATGGTGATGAGCCGGAAGCCCATGCCGATGGCGCGGGCGGCGTAGCTGGCCGTGCCATTATGGATGCCGGCGAACTGCTTGCGCTTGGTACAGGCGGCCACAAGCTTTTCGTAGATCTTGAGGATCTGCGGCTCGTCGCGGTCGAGCTTGGGCACGAGGCCGAGCGACAGGCCGAGATCGGACGGGCCGACATAGATGCCGCTGATGCCCGGCACGTCGAGGATGGCGTCGATATTGTCGATCGCTTCCTGCGTCTCGATCATCGGGATGATCAGCACTTCGTCGTTGGCCGTCGCCTGGTAGGGCGTCGCTTCGCCATAGGCGCCGGCGCGGATCGGGCCGTTGGAGCGTTTGCCCTTCGGCGGATAGAGACTGTAGGAGACCAGCGCCTTGGCTTCGGCGACGTTGTTCACCATCGGGCAGATGACACCCCAGGCGCCGCCGTCGAGAACCTTGCCGACGATGCCGGGCTCGTTCCACGGCACGCGCACCAGCGGCGTGATTGGATGTTTGTCCATCGCCTGGAAGCAGGCGATCATCGAGTGGTAGTCCTGCACGCCGTGCTGCATGTCGACGGTGACGCTGTCCCAGCCGCACTGCGCCATGACCTCGGCCGAGAAGCCGCTGGGGATGGCGAGCCAGGCGTTGACGCAGGCTTTGCCCGCATCGAGGCGCCTCTTGAGCATGTTCACCGACATATCAGCGTTCCCTTCGTCTTGTTGAATAGTGCCGGATCATAGTCCGGCCGACCTTCGGCAGGCCATGGCGGCGTGTCGCGGAGCGGTCCGGATCAGCCTTTTACGGCGCCGGCCGACAGGCCCTCGACGATGTATTTCTGCAGCAGCGCCACCAGGACCACGGTGGGCGCCAGCGCCAAGAGGCAGATCGCCATCATCAGGTTGAAGAAGACGAAGACGTCGCCGACCAGGCTGGCGATCACCACCGGCAGCGTCATGAAATCGGGCCGCGCATTCAGGATCAGCGGGATCAGCAGTTCGTGCCAGGAGATGATGAACATGATGACGCCGCAGGCCGCCAGTGCCGGCGTCGCGAGCGGCAGCACGATGCGCACGAAGGCGGTGAACCGCGTGCAGCCGTCGATGCGCGCGGCCTCCTCGAGTTCGGTCGGGATGCTGTCGAAATAGGGCGCCAGGATCAGGATGGCGTAGGGCAACAGGAAGCCGGTTTCCGCGATGATGACGCCGGAGAGCGAATTGAGCTGGCCGAACGAACGCATGACGACGTAGAGCGGGATCATCAGCACGATCACCGGCACGAAGCGCGCCACGATGTTGGCCTGCAGCAGGAACAGCGTCCATCGGTAGCGCTGGCGGGCGATGGTATAGGCCGAGAGCGATCCGAACAGCAGCGTCAGGAAGGTGACCGAGCTCGCCACGATCGCGGAGTTGAGGAACGCGACGTAGAAGCTCTTGATATTGTCCGGCAGGTACGTCGCCTGCTCGAAGATGCGGCCCCGTTGCTGGCCCTTGGTCAGGATGACGGTGAAGTTGTCGAGCGTGACTTCCAGCGGCAGCAGGCGGCGCGTATCATAGGGCCGGTATGCCGAAAAAACCGAATCCATGAAGTTGTTGTCGTTGCGCACTGGCCGGCTTGGCCTCGATCTTGCTCCGCAGGCCGGTGGCTCGATCGCCCGCTTCACCGCTGGTTCGTTCGACTTGATGCGTCCCGCGACGCCGGAAGCCCTCGCCTCCGGCCGCGGCAACGACACCGCGTGCTATCCGCTGGTGCCGTTCTCCGGCCGCATCGCCCATGGCCGGCTGGTCTTCGACGGCACCCAGATCCAGCTGAAACCCAACTGGCCCGGCGTGCGCCATCCCATGCATGGCGACGGCTGGGCCAAGCCATGGACCGTGCTGGCGAGCGACGGCCATTCGGCCGATCTCCTGTGTGCGCACGACGGCAAGGAAGGCTGGCCGTTCCGCTACCGCGCCCGCCAGACCTTTCGTCTCGAGGACGATGCGCTCACGGTCCGCATGAGCGTCGAGAACCTCGAAAACCATGCCGTGCCGGCCGGGATGGGGTTGCATCCGTTCTTCACGCGCGAGGGCGATGCCGAGCTTGCCTGCCGCACGCAGTACGCTTGGCTCACCGATGCCGAGGTACTGCCGGTCGAGCGTATCGCCGTACCGCACCGCTGGGATTTCTCGGCCGCACGCCCGGTCGACGATGTCGTGGTCGACAGCGGCTTCGAGGGCTGGGATGGCAAGGCCACGATCGCCTGGCCGCGCGCCGGGCTGCGCCTGGAAATGACGGCGACCGAACCGTTCCGCGATCTCATCATCTATATTCCGCCGGGCCGGCCTTTTTTCTGTGTCGAGCCGGTGAGCCACATGCCTGGCGCGCTCGGCGCCACCCGACTCGTCGCCGGCGCCACGCTGGCCGGCGAGGTCGTATTTCGACTCTCCAACCTGTAAGGCCCGCCATGCTGCCCTTCGCCATCTACCCCAGTCTCAAAGATCGCACCGTCTTCATCTCGGGCGGCGGCTCGGGCATCGGCGCGTCCATCGTCGAGCATTTCGCCGAGCAGGGCTCGAAGGTGGCCTTCGTCGACATCGACGACGCAGCCTCGACCGCGCTGGTGAAGAAGATCGCCGCGGCAGGCCATCCCGCGCCGCTCTATCGCAAGTGCGACGTGCGCGACATCAAGGCCTATCAGGCCGTGCTCGCAGAAGTCGCGGCCACGCTCGGCGCCGTCACCGTGCTGGTCAACAACGCTGCGCGCGACGACCGCCACACGCTCGATTCAGTGACGCCGGAATTCTATGACGAGCGAATCGCCGTCAACCTGCGCCACGCCTACTTCGCCATCCAGTCGGTGGCGCCCGGCATGAAGAAGGCGGGCGGCGGCTCGATCGTGAACTTCAGTTCCGTCAGCTACCACGTCATGACGCCCAACCTCTCGGTCTACCAATCGGCCAAGGCGGCGGTGATCGGCATGACGCGCGGCCTCGCCCGCGACCTCGGCGGCGACAGGATCCGCCTCAACTCGATCACGCCGGGCTGGATCATGACCCAGCGCCAGATCGACCTGTGGCTGACGCCCGAGGCCGAGGCCGGCCAGATGGCCGCGCAATGCCTCAAGGAAAAACTTTACCCGCCCGACATCGCGCGCATGGCGCTGTGGCTCGGCGCCGACGACAGCCGGCTGGTGACGGCGCAGAACTTCACCGTCGATGGCGGCCGGAGCTGATGCGCGTCCTGATCGGCAACAAGCTGCAGGATGCGTTCACGCCCGAGCAGGAGGGCTACATCAGCTCGGTGCGCCAGGAAGAGCGCGTCGAGGGCGCGATCCTGACGCCCGAGGCCGCCACCGCCGCCTACATCAGCCAGACCAAGTGGCTGTTCATCATCCTGGGCGGCATTTCGGTCGCGGCCTCGCTCGGCATGACGCTGCTCGCCGACCCGCCGGACCAGGCGGTGGTCTTCGGCGGAGCCGTCTCGATCAATTTCGCGCTGGCCCTTGTCCTCACCTGGATGCTGCGCCGCCGCGTGCGCATCTGGAACGAGAAGTTGGGCCCGCGCGCCTCGGGCCTGCCGCCGGTCGGCAGCAAGATCGTGGCCGACGCCGAGGGCCTGGTGGCCGGCGGCCGCGCGATTCCCTGGCCGGCGCTGCGCATCGACCAGGTCGAGCTGGCCGAGTTCACCACCCGCCGCGTCACCGTCTATTTCATCGAGCGCCTGTCGCTGGCTGATGCGGTCGGCCCAGTCGTGCTCGACGCCGCGATGATCGAGAAGGGCCGCCTGATCTTCGGCAACGTCTGGCGCCGGCTGCATCCCAAATGAAAGACACCACCTGGCGCTGGGTCGGCTGGCTGATGCTGGGCATCGGCGCCCTGGTCGTGGCCGGCGGCGTGGCGCTGGGCATGAGCAGCCGCAGCCTGGCGCTGCACGGCGTGCATGCCGAGGCCGAGATCGTCGAGCTGCGCCTGATCAGCCGCATGCACGCCCCGATCCTGCGTTTTCGCACCGCCGACGGCCAAACGCGCGAGGTCAAGGACATCGCCGTCGCCTCGCCTGGGGTCGCGGTCGGTGATAAATTGAAGATCGTCTACCGCGCCGCCGATCCCGACGACTTCCAGATCGACAGTTTCGACCGGTTGTGGCTGCCGGTGCTGTTCATCACCGGCTTCGGCTGCGTCTGGCTGGCGGCCGCCTTCGTCGTCTGGGCGATCGCGCGGCGCCTGCGGGCAGCCTAAAGCCCCTCGCGGCTGATCCACCCGGCGAGCAGCGCCGCCAGCTCGCGCGGTCGTTCGAGCGGCGCCATGTGGCCGCAATCCTCGATCACCTCGAAGCTCGAATGGCGCAGGTGGCGCGCCATGCGCTCGGTTTCGGCGAACGAGCGCAGCCGGTCGTGGCGGCAGGCCACGACCAGCGAGGGACAATTGATGCGTTCGAGATCGCCGTAGCCGTCGCGGCGCACCAGTGCCGCCTGGCGCGTCCGCACCTCCGGCCCGAGCCGCTTCTGCATGCCGCGCAGGCGCGCCAGCAGCCCGGGATCGTTCTCGCGGTCGGGATGCAGCCCCGGCGCGCCCGTCCCGACACGGGGCGGCCGGATGCCGGGAGCGGCGCCGGCCTTGCGCCGTTCGTTCTCCTCCGCCGAGTAGCCGCGCGCCGAGGAGGCGACGAAGGCCACGCCCGCCACGCGCTCCGGCGCCATCAGCGCCAGCACCCGCGCCACGAACCCGCCCATCGAGAAGCCAACCAGCACGAACTGTTGCGGCGCTTCGGCCAGCACGCGCCGCGCCATGCCGTCGAGGGTGTCGTCGGCGTAGAGATTGCCATGGTGAACTTGGCCCAGCGCCTGGAGATCGGGCACCATGTCGGCCCACAATTCGGCATCGCACAGGTAGCCCGGCAGGAGGACGAGGGTACGCGTCTTGCTTGTCGTCATCGCAACCAGCCTAACAGAAAGAAACTCCCCATGAGCCCGCCGCTCTTTTTCATGATCCCCGGTGCGCCGACGCCGGTCGCGCCGTTCAGCCACGCCGTCGAGGTCGATGGCTGGGTCTTCGTCACCGGCCAGATGCCGACCCATCCCGACGACGACAACAGGCCGCTGGCGCCCGACGTCGAGGGCCAGACCGTGCGGGTCATGGAAAACCTCAAGATCGTGCTGGCCGGCCTCAAGCTCGGCCTCGAGCACGTGATCTACGCCCGCATCTACCTCACCGATTTCGAGCCCGACTACCCGAAAATGAACGCGATCTATGCGAATTACTTCCCCGCCGACCGCCGTCCGGCGCGGACCTGCATCGGCGTCACCGGCCTTGCCCGTGGCGCCAAGGTCGAAATCGACCTCCTGGCCAAGCGGCAGGCGGCTTGACAGGGTTTCACTGTTCCGGCTCCTTACGCCGGAGCGGTTGCTGCGGGCGCACCGTTCTCTCCTTCTCGGCCCGCATAATTGGGATATTCGTCATGGCTACAGGCACGGTTAAGTGGTTCAACGCGACCAAGGGCTTCGGCTTCATCCAGCCGGACAACGGCGGCAAGGACGTTTTCGTTCACATCAGTGCCGTCGAGCGTGCGGGCATGAACGGCCTCAACGAAGGCCAGAAGATCAGCTACGAAGTCGTGAATGAGCGCGGCAAGGACGCTGCCGCGAACCTCAAGGCGGCGGGCTAAGGCTTGGGCCCGGATCCCGTCTGACACGACGCGTTACCGTCCGGCGGCAATCTTGTCGCCGGTCCGGGCGCCGGGGAACTCTCCCGGCTACGGCCTTGGCCGCATCCGCCCCAATCCATCTGGTTTGACCCGGCCTGTTCCGCCGGCTGGTGCCGTTGGCGCTCAGCTGATCGGCTTGCCGCAGCGCCGCCATGTCTGGCCGTCGCCCGCCGGCGGCTTGAGGTGCATCTGGAGCTCGCGCTGCAGGGTTATCGCAACGGTGCCGCCGGCGCCGGGCTCGGAGGCCGGGCAGCAGCAGCGCATGGGCCGGGGCGCAGACCAGCAGATGCACCGATGCATAGACCAGCAGCGCGCCGCGCCAGCCGAAGGCTGATTCGAGCGCGCCGGTGATCGGCCAGAACAGCGTTGAGGCGAAGCCGCCGAGGATGGCCAGCAGCGCGATCGCCTGGCGTGCCTGCGGGCCCGCGACTCGGACCAGCGCGATGCTGGCCGGGGTGTTCAGCGCCAGCGCCGAAGCGATGTCGAGGGCCGCCCAGCACAGCAGGTACGAGACGAGGCCCTGGCTCATCGCCAGGGCGGCCAGTGAGGCGGCATAGAGCAGCGAGCCCACGCTCATGAGGACGCGCGCGCCGGTGCGGTCCATCACCCGGCCGATACGCGGCGCCACCACCGCGCCCGTGGCGAACAGCACGGTGATGCCGGCGAAGATCAGCTCGGCGGGCAGCGCGAGGTCGTCCTGGATGTGCCGGCCGAGCACCGCCAGCATCAGGAAGGTGGTGCCCCAGCCGATGATCTGGGTGAGCCCCGGCGCCAGCGTTACCCGGCCGCCGGGAATGCGGTTCACGTCTCCGTCGCCCCGAGTCGCGCGGAGTAATCTCCGCGCTGAGCCGAGGGGCCTCTTTTCGTTCGGAGCGAAAAAAGGTCCCTCCACTGCGCCTCGCTACGCTCGGCTTCGGTCGGGACGACGGGTAGGGCGACGGGCAGGGCGACGGCGACGACGGGGGTGGTCACGCCGCTTTCGCGTGCTCGGGATAAAGCGACAGCAGCCCGGCCTCGCTGGCGGCGCAGACGCCGCGCTCGGTGATGATGGCCGTCACCAGCCGCGCCGGCGTGACGTCGAAGGCATAGTTGGCGGCGGGGCTGCCCTTGGGTAGCACGTCGACCGTCACGACCTCGCCGGAGTCGGTCCGGCCGGAGATGCGCGAGACTTCCGCCGGGTCGCGCATCTCGATCGGGATGTCGCGTCCGTCGGCCAGCGTCCAGTCGAGCGTGGTGTAGGGCAGGGCCGCATAGAACGGCACGCCGTTGTCGTGCGCCGCCAGCGCCTTGAGGTAGGTGCCGATCTTGTTGCCGACATCGCCGCGCCGCGTCGTGCGGTCCGAGCCGACGACGCAGAAATCGACCTGGCCGTGCTGCATCAGGTGGCCGCCGGTATTGTCGGCGATCACGGTATGCGGCACGCCGTGCTGGCCGAGCTCCCATGCCGTCAGGCTGGCACCCTGGTTGCGCGGCCGCGTCTCGTCGACCCAGACATGGATCGGGATGCCGGCATCGTGCGCCTGGTAGATCGGCGAGAGAGCGGTGCCCCAGTCGACGGTGGCGAGCCAGCCGGCATTGCAGTGGGTGAGCGCATTGAGGCGCTTGCCGTCGCGCGGCTTGAGCTTTTTGATTTCACCGAGGCCGTGCTCGCCGATCCGCCGGCAGATCTCGGCATCCTCGTCGGCGATCTCGGCCGCGCGCCTGTAGGCGGCGTCGCGGCGCTTGCCCGGCGGCAGGGCGCCGAGCAGCGTGCGCATGTCGTCGAGCGCCCAGCGCAGGTTGACCGCGGTCGGGCGCGAGGCGAAGAGAGTGGTGTGGGCGCGGTCGAGCATTGAATTCGATGTGTCTTCGGCCATTGCAAGCGCCATGCCGTAGCCCGCCGCCGCGCCAATCAGCGGCGCGCCGCGCACCACCATGGTGCGGATCGCCTTTTCGGCGTCTTCCATGCGTCTGAAATCGCGCACGACGAAGCGATGCGGCAGCAGCGTCTGGTCGATCGCCTGCACCGTCGCGCCATCGGCGCTGAGCCAGATCGTGCGATAGGGCTTGCCGTCTACTTTCATGCTGGCGGGAAACTCGGGCGGTTTGACTGCGCGGTCAAGGTACACCGTCGTCCCGACCGGAGCCCGAAGGGCGAAGTGGAGGGACCTCTTTTAGCGGTAGACGAAAAGAGGCCCCTCGGCTTTGCTCGGGGCGACGAGTACGAACAACGGGACGGCGCCTTCACGGCAGCGTGTACCAGGTCAAGCGGCCGCCGCCGTGGCGGGCGAGGTGGCCGTTGTCGACCAGCAGGCGGAGTTGCTGCTTCAGCGTGTTGCGGCTGGCGCCGGTCAGTCTGATCATGTCGCCGACGCTGACCCGGCCATGTTCGCGGGCATGGTCGACGACGCGCAGCGACAGGTCGGGCAGGCGGCGCAGCACGGCTTTCTCGCGCTCGAGCGTGGCGGCGAGGCCCTGCATCTGGCGGTGAAGCGCGCAGGAAGAACAGCAGCCAGGGCTGCCAGTCGGGCGCGGGCCTGCGGATCGTCGTCTGGGTCTGGCGGAGGGCCTGGAGGTAGCCCGCCCGGTCCTGCTCGAGGACGCCGTCGAGCGAGGCGTAGGGGATATAGGCGTAGCCCGCCTGCTGCAGCAGCAGGGTGGTGAGCAGGCGGGCCAAGCGGCCGTTGCCCTCCTGCATGGGGTGGATTTCCAGGAAAACCGCGTTGAAGACGGCGATCAGCAATAGAGGGTGGAGCTGGCGCTGCTCGCGGGCCGCGGCGAGCCAGGCGGTGAGCTCGGTCATCAGGCGTGGGGTGTCGAAGGGGCTCGCGGTATCGAGCAGGATGCCGGCCTGCTTGCCGTCGGCGTCGAGGGCGGGGATGGGGTTGGGCAGGTTCTTGTAGTTGCCGCGGTGCCAGGTGGTCTTGTCGCTATGGGCCAGCAGGTCGCGGTGGAGCTGGCGGATGTAGGTCTGGCTGAGAGTGGCGGTCTGCCAGGTGCGCAGGATCGCCTCCAGCGCCTCGGCGTAGCCGGCCGCCTCCTGCTCGTCGCGGCCACCAAGGACCTTGGTGCCCGGGCCGAAGCCGACCAGCGACTCGACGGCAAGGTCCGCCGAGCTTGCCGCCGTCGAGGCGCGAGGAGGCGCCGATGCTCTCGACCGCGGCCACCCGGTGCAGCGCCGCCAGACGGTCCGGCGCCATCGTCGCCAGCGCCCGTCACGCGCCCTTGAACTCATCGATCTCGGCGACCAAGCCCGAATATACACCTGTTTCCATCCGACAGAGCGTCTATACCTGTTTACACCCATTAATAAGGGGTCGGACGGGAAATCGGGAAAATGGCCAAAAGTGCCGATGCCACCTGCATCGAATGTTTCCCGACCCGTCGGGAAACTGTCGGGAATCCCGGGAAATCTCAGCCGACCGCCAGGGCAACTGATCTGGCCACCGCGTCGACGATGGCCGCCGCGTCGAGCCGGTAGGTCCGGTAGAGGTCGGGGATATCGCCGGACTGGCCGAAGCCTTCGATGCCGAGTGGCACCACGCGCTGGCCGCGCACCGAGCCCAGCCAGGACAGCGCCAGCGGATGGCCGTCCATGACGGTGACGATCCGCGCGTCGCGCGACAGGGGGCTGAGCAGCCGCTCGACCGGGCTGGCCGAGGTGTCGACCCGTCCGGCGGTGCGGCCCCGCGCGCGCTGGGCGGCCAGCCAGTCGGCGTGCAGCCGGTCGGGCGAGGTCAGGACCAAAAGGCCGGCGCCGGCAAAATCCCGCGCGACACTTTCGTGCGCCGCGATCGCTTCAGGCGTGACCGCGCCCATGGCGACGATGGCGACGTCGGCCCCCGGCTCGGGCGCGGCGTACCAGTAGCCGCCCTCGATGATCGAGGCCGCCTGCCCGGCCGACAGGGTCCGCTGCGGCTGCGCCAGGCTGCGGGTCGAGAGCCGCAGATAGACCGAGCCGCCTTTCGGCTGTTGCATGTGGTCGAGGCCGTGGCGCATCAGGATCGCCAGCTCGTCGACATAGGCCGGCTCGTAGCTGAGCAGGCCGGGCTGGCCGATGCCAATGAGCGGCGTGTGGATGCTCTGGTGGGCGCCGCCCTCGGGCGCCAGGGTCACGCCCGAGGGCGTCGCCACGATCATGAAGCGGGCGTCCTGGTAGCAGGCGTAGTTCAGGGCATCGAGGCCGCGGGCGATGAAGGGATCGTAGAGCGTGCCGATCGGCAGCAGGCGGGCGCCGAACAGCTCGTGGCTGAGGCCCATGGCGGCGAGCTGGATGAACAGGTTGTTCTCGGCGATGCCCAGCTCGATGTGCTGGCCCTTGGGCGTCTGGCGCCACAGCTGCGCCGACACGACCTTGAGCTCGCGGAACACGTCCTCGGCCTCGCTGTGGCCGAACAGGCCGCGGCGGTTGATCCAGGCGCCGAGATTGGTCGAGACCGAGACGTCGGGCGAGGTCGTGACGATGCGCCGGCTGAGCTCGCTGTCCTCGGCCGCGATCGCGTTCAGGATCTTGCCGAAGCCTTCCTGCGTGCTCGACTTCTTGTCGTTGGGTTTGGGCAAGGCGGCCGGGATCGCGATCACCGGCGCCTCGGTGCGGCGGCGGCATTCTGAATTGAAGGGGGCGGTGTCCAAGAAGCCCTGAAGCTCGGCCGGTGTGGATTTCAGGCCGGCGAAGCGGTCCCATTCCTGGCCGTCGGCGATTTCCATGCCCTTCTTGAAGCCGGCCATCTGGTCGAGCGTCATGAGGCCGGAATGGTTGTCCTTGTGGCCGGCGAAGGGCAAGCCCTGGCCCTTGATGGTGTAGGCGATGAAGCAGGTCGGCTTGTCGTCGTCGACGCCCTCGAAGGCGCCGAGCACGGCCTGCATGTCGTTGCCGGCGAGGTTGGTCATCAGGCGGTGCAGTGCTGCATCGTCGTGCTGCTCGAGGATGCGGCGCACGCCGGGGAACTGGTTGAGATCGCGCGTCAGCGCCTCGCGCCAGCCGGCACCGCCCATATAGACCAGCGCCGAATAGAGCGAGTTGGGGCAGGCATCGATCCAGTCGCGCAGGTTGGTGCCGTCGGGCTGGGCGAAGGCCGCTTCCAGAAGCTTGCCGTATTTCAGCGTGACGACGCGCCAGCCCACCAGCTCGAACATCTCGCCGATCCGCCCGAACAGGCGGTCGTTGACGACGCCGTCGAGGCTCTGGCGGTTGTAGTCGATCACCCACCAGAGATTCCGCACGTCGTGCTTCCAGCCTTCGAGGAGTGCTTCGAAGATATTGCCCTCGTCGAGCTCGGCGTCGCCGACCAGCGCCACCATGCGGCCAATTTTTTGTTCAGAGGGCGGACGCTTGTCGTCGCCGAGGTTCTTCAGTCGCACATAGTCCTGCACGATCGAGCTGAAGAGCGTCATGGCGACGCCCAGCCCGACCGAGCCGGTCGAGAAATCGACGTCGTCGGCATCCTTGGTGCGCGAGGGATAGGACTGCGCCCCGCCCAGCGCCCGGAAGCGCTCCAGCTTGTCGCGGGTCTGGTGGCCGAACAGGTACTGGATGGCGTGGAACACCGGCGAGGCATGCGGCTTCACCGCCACGCGGTCTTCCGGCCGCAGCACCGAGAAATAGAGCGCCGTCATTACCGTCGCCAGCGACGCGCACGACGCCTGGTGCCCGCCGACCTTCAACCCGTCGCGGTTGGGCCGCAGGTGGTTGGCGTGATGGATGGTCCAGGCCGACAGCCACAGGACCTTGCGCTCCAGCTCGCGCAGGATTTTCAGGCGCTGGACGGGGCCGAGTGTGGTCATGCTGACGGCATACGCCCAGCCGTTTGGAAGGTCCTTGCGTTTGGGTCGTAAATTCGGCTGTATAGGGTAGGATTGACCTTAATAGGATGACCTGACGCAATGATTTCCCTGGATGCCATCGATCGGCGTATTCTCGAGCGGTTGCAGCGCGAGGGCCGCCTGAGCAACGCCGATCTCGCCGAAAAGGTCAGCCTCTCGCCGTCGCCGTGCTGGCGGCGGGTCAAGGCGCTGGAGGAGGCGGGTGTCATCAAGGGCTACGCCGCCCTGCTCGACGCCAAGTCGGTCGGCCTCTCGGTCAACGTCTTCATGAGCGTGTCGCTCTCCACCCAGGTCGAGAAATCCCTGCAGGATTTCGAGAAGGCCGCCGCCGAACGGCCCGAGGTGATGGAGTGCTACCTGATGACCGGCGACAGCGACTATCTGCTGCGCGTCGTCGTGCCCGATCTCGAAGCCTACGAGCGCTTCGTCATGGATTTCACCAAGATCCCCGGCATCGCCCAGATCAGGAGTTCGTTCGCGTTGCGTCCGGTGAAGCAGGGGACGGCGTTGCCGCTGGGCGGGGCGACCCGGTAGGCTCCGCACGACCCGGAGGAACCAGAAATGCCGACACCGATCGTCTTCGATCCCGCCATCGGCCGCCAGTTCATCAAATACGCCCGCCTGGTCGCCAACCGCGGCTACATCCACAACACGCTGGGCAACATCGTGATCCGCGCGACCCATCCCGACTTCCCGCACGGGCTCGCTTACACCAAGCACGCCGAGATCTCGCTGGAGGAAATGGAGGTCGACAACATCGTCGTCACCGACGTGCCCTCGACCAGGATCCTGCTGGGCGAGCGCATGACCAGCGTCGGCCACAATCTCAGCCGCGAGATCCTGCGCCTGCGCCCCGACATCAACGCTACCATCCATGTCCACGACGATGCGGTGCTGTCGCTCTACAGCTCCGGCGCGCCGCTCGAGTTCAAGGTGCTGTCGCTCGACCCGCCCTTCGTGCTGGGCAAGCCGGTGCATTTCGTGCCGGCGCATGTTGATGTCGAGGCCGACGTGAGCTCGGTCGCGAGCTTCGTCCAGGACACCAACGCGATCGTGCTGGTCGGCCATGGCATCACCGCTTTCGGCCGCAACATCTCCGAGGCCTATCATCGGCTGAACACGCTGACCGCCGAGGTCCGCCGCGTGCTGGCGGCCGAGCAGCACGCCAAGCTCACCGGCGCCACGCCTGCCTACCGCTCGCAGAAGGAGATCGAGGAGATGTACCGCTTCGCCGAGCGCATCATCTACCCGACGCGCGCCGACAACGTCATGCACGAAGAATCCGCGGAGTAGGCGATGCCGGCAGCAACCACCTCCGGCGCGGCTTCCCCTGGGGCTTCAGCATCGTCCTCGTGGTCACCGTGTTCCTCTACGCAGTGGCCTCCATGAGCATCGTCTATTCGCGCAGCAGCGACCTCGCCGGCAACGGCATGTCGGTGGCCTTCGCCATGGTCTTCACCATCCTGCTGTGGATCGCGGTGATCGTCCTGCTGCTGATTGCGCGCTCGCGCGGCAACGTGCCGGGATGGGCCATGGCCTGCCTCGTCGTGCTGGTGCCGCTGTCGGCCATCGTCGCCATCGGCCTGTTCAGCGATAGCGGCAACCGGCTGATGATGGTTGTGCCGCTTGCCCTGCCGGTCCTGTTCGCCGGCTACGCGACCTGGGCGCGCTTCTCGACCTACCTGTAAAGGTCGAGCGTGCCGCTCATCATCGCCACGCAGCGCCCGCCGATGTAAGTCGCCACGACGCGGCCGGCCTTCTTCTCGGCCGAGGCCTGCATGAGGCTCGGCCGGCCCATGTCGAAGCCCTGGCCGATCGTGCGGACGAGCGTGAGGTCGGCGCGCGAATCGGGATGCGCCAGCAGGCCGATCAGCGCCACATTGGCGCCGCCGGTCGCCGGATCCTCGGGGATGCCGTGCTCGGGTGCGAACATGCGGCTCTGGATGTCGATGTCGCCTTCCCTGGCCGGCACGTAGAGATGAATTCCAACCACGCGCTCGCGCGGCAGCTCGCGGGCAAAGACATCGGCGCGCCGCGCGGCCGACGCCAGCACGGCGCGCGACGGCAGCTCGGCGAACAGCAGCCCCGCTCCGCAAGACGCCACGCGAGGGCGATGAGCATCGATCTTGATGTTGCCGGGCCTGAGCGAGCAGGCGGCGGCCACGATTTCGGCTGAAATTTCCTCGCCGAGGCTCAGCGGCTGCGGCGCTGCAAGGCGCGTGGCGACCACGACGCCGTCCTCGCGCGTCAGGTCCATATTCACCAGCCCGGCCTTCTCCTCGAACACCAGTCGGCCGCCCGCGATCGCCTTGCCGTAGCTCTCGCCCTCGCGCGCCAGCACGAAGGCCATGCCGACATTGGGATGGCCGGCGAACGGCATCTCCGCCCGAGGCGTGAAGATGCGGACCTCGGCGGTGTGGGCCGGATTCCTGGGCGGCAGGACGAAGGTCGTCTCGGCGAGGTTGAACTCGGCGGCGATGGCCTGCATGCGCTCGGTGCTGAGGCCCTGGGCGTTGAGCGCGACGGCGAGCGGATTGCCGCCGAACGGGCGGTCGGTGAAGACGTCGACGGTGGCGAACTGGAGTTTCATGATTTCAAATCTGCCACGCCGCGCTAAGCTTGCCGCATGACCAATGCTCAGGCCGCCCCTCAAATCTCTTATGACCACGGCGTTTCCGACAAGAAGCTGATCGGCGAGACCATCGGCTCGTTCTTCGACCGCACCGTCGAGCAGTACCGCGACCGCGAGGCGCTGGTGGTGCGCCACCAGAACGTGCGCTGGAGCTGGGGCGAACTCGGCCGCCGCGTCGACGACCTCGCTGCCGGCCTGATGGCGCTGGGCCTGGAGCGCGGCGACCGCATCGGCATCTGGTCGCCCAATACCTCGGAATGGACGCTGGCGCAGTTCGCCACCGCCAAGGCGGGGCTGGTGCTGGTCAACGTCAACCCGGCCTACCGGCGGAGCGAGCTCGACTACGCGCTGAACAAGGTCGAGTGCAAGGCGCTGATCCTCGCTCCCGCGCTCAAGACCTCGAACTACCTCGAGATCGTCGAGGACCTGGTGAAGGCCAGGAAGCTGCCGCACCTCAAGCACATCGTCCGCCTCGGCAAGGAGAAGACACCGGGCATGCTGAACTTCGACGATGTCGCCATGGCGGGCGGCAATGCCGAGAAGGTGAAGCTGGCCGAGCTGGCGCCCAGGCTGCAGTTCGACGACGCCATCAACATCCAGTTCACCTCGGGCACGACGGGCTATCCCAAGGGCGCGACGCTCAGCCACCACAACATCCTGAACAACGGCTATTTCGTCGGCGAGGGGCTGAAGCTCACGCCCGCCGATCGCCTGTGCATTCCCGTGCCGCTCTATCACTGCTTCGGCATGGTGATGGGCAATCTCGGCTGCCTGACGCATGGCGCGACGATGATCTATCCGTCCGAGGCTTTCGATCCGCTGGCGACGCTGCAGACTATCTCCGAGGAGCGCTGCACGGCGCTCTACGGCGTGCCGACCATGTTCATCGCGCAGCTCGACCACTCGCAGTTCGACACCTTCGACCTGAAGAGTCTCCGCACCGGCATCATGGCGGGCTCGCCGTGCCCGATCGAGGTGATGAAGCGCGTGCAGAGCCGCATGAACATGCACGAGGTCACTATCGCCTACGGCATGACCGAGACCTCGCCGGCCTCGACGCAATGCGCGACTGACGATCCGCTGGAGAAGCGCGTCTCGACCGTCGGCCAGGTGCTGCCGCACATCGAGATCAAGATCGTCGACACCGACGGCAAGGCCGTGGCGCGCGGCGACACCGGCGAGTTCTGCACCCGCGGCTATTCGGTGATGAAGGGCTATTGGAACGACGAGGCCAAGACCGCCGAGGCGATCGACGAGGCCGGCTGGATGCACACCGGCGATCTCGCGACCATGGACGCTGAGGGCTACGTCAACATTGTCGGCCGCCTGAAGGACATGGTCATTCGTGGCGGCGAGAACGTCTATCCGCGCGAGATCGAGGAGTTCCTGTATCGGCACCCCAAGGTGCAGGACGTGCAGGTGATCGGCGTGCCCGATCCCCGCTACGGCGAGGAAGTCTGCGCCTGGATCAAGCTGCGCGACGGCCAAACCGCGACGCCCGAGGAGATCCGCGAGTTCTGCAAGGGCCAGATCGCCCACTACAAGATCCCGCGCTACGTCGAGTTCGTCGCCGAGTTTCCCATGACGATCACCGGCAAGATCCAGAAGTTCGTCATGCGCGATCAGACGATCGCCAAGCTAGGCTTGAAGGCGCAGAAGACGGCTTAGTATGTTTTTGAATACCTGGCGCCGAGCTTACCAAATGACCGAAAGCCACCTACAGGCTCTACGTAGCCTTCCGCGGCGCAACTTGACACGAAGCAGTCAGCCGCGCGGAGTCTAAGGATGGCAAAGAAACCCCACCACATCGTCGGCGTAAGGCGAATCCGGCTGCCCGGCGGCAAACCCGAAAGGTGGCGTTCCATGTCGGCCTCATTCAAATCCGACATCGATGCGTTCGAGAATTGGCTGCGGCGCCAGTGCGTCGTAGTCGAGGACGATCTCGAGCACAAGCATAAGAAGATGCGGAAGAACGCCTTCGTCTTCCTGCGCGCCACCTACTTCCGGTGGGCCAAGCAGATAGAAGCGCTGTGTCCCGGGCTGAAGGATGCGCCTCGAATGCTTTGCGTCGGTGACGCCCATATTGAGAATTTCGGAACTCGGCGCGATGTCGAGGGTCGGCTGGAGTGGGGCGTGAACGATTTCGATGAAGCGGCATCGATGCCCTATGCCTTCGACCTTGTGCGGCTGGCGACGAGCGCACGGTTTACCTCCAGCCGGGCGTTGCACGGCAAAGAGGCAGCGGTGGCAATTCTCGACGGCTATCGCAAAGGACTCGCGGCGCCGCGGCCGACGCTGCTCGACGAGCAGGAAACCTGGATGCGCGAGCACGTGGAGTGTTCGGACGCCGAACGGGCCGACTTCTGGAAGGAGGTGGCCGACTATCCCGCGGCAAATCCACCGAACCGTGTAAAGCTCGAGCTCAAGCGAAGCTTTCCGCGCGGCGTCACCGACGTGCGCTATGCGGCTCGCGTCAAAGGCAGCGGCAGTCTCGGACGGCCGCGCTACGTTGGCGTTGCGACCTGGCGCGGCGGACATGTCGTGAGGGAGGCAAAGGCAATCGTATCATCGGCGTGGGATTGGGCACACGACAAGAAATCATCGCCCTCCCGGCTGACCAAGATCGGTGCCGGCGCTTTCCGCTCACCCGACCCCTACGCAAAAGTCGAAGGCGGGTACATATATCGGCGCATAGCGGCGGATGCCCGCAAGGTCGAATTCGCCGACGATGCGAGCGATCGGTTGCATATGGATTTGATTCGGGCAATGGGCTTCGACCTTGCAGCCGGTCATGCCTCTGTTCGAGGCAAGGCCGCGGCTATTCGGATCGATCTGCAAAAGCGTCGTCCCGACTGGCTGTTCGTGGCGGTGCAGACCGCCGCGGCAGCCGTCGAGGCGGACTACCGCAGCTGGACGACGCAGAAGACGGCCTAGGCCAACAGGAGGCTCCCGATGACCATCATCGATTCACAGGTCCACGCCTATGAGGCGAACACGCCGAAGCGGCCTTGGGCCACCGTGCCGAACTGGCCCGCCCACGTCACGGGCGACGAGATGGTCGCGGCGATGGACAAGGTCGGCGTCGACGGTGCGATCTTCATCTCTGCGTTCTCCATGTACCAGTACGACGCCAGCTATGCGGTGGAGGTCGCGCGGACACATGCCGGCCGCATGGCCATCGTCAAGCCGGTCAACCCGGACGATCCGGCGGTCGCCGATGTCATCGCCGAGTGGAAGAAGATTCCGGGAACGGTCGGCATCCGCATCATGATGACGAAGGAGGCGGGCCGCGATCCGAAGGATCCTGGCCTCGACCGGATCTGTCGCGCCGCCGCCCGCCACGATTTCCCGGTCAACATGCTGTGCTGGGGCAACGTCGAGGCTGGCACGGCGATCGTCGATCGCCACCCCGAGACGCGATTCATCATCGATCATCTCGCCATCCTGCAGCCGCGCGTGCCGCCGGCGCCGCCGCAGCCCTGGGCCGACCTGCCGAAGGTGCTGGACCTCGCCAAGCGCCCAAATGCGGTGATCAAGGTCAGCGGCGCCTGCACGCTGTCCAAGCAGCCTTATCCGTTCCCGGACATCTGGGATCCGCTTGCCCGCGTGTTCGATGCCTGGGGCTTCGAACGCTGCCTGTGGGGCACGGACTGGACGCGCGCCTTCGCCGTCGTCAACTACGAGCAGGCGGTGAAGCCGTTCCTCGAGACGAAGCGGCTCAGTGACTCCGAGCGCGCGATGCTGATGGGCGGCGCCTGCGCCAAAACTTATGGCTGGTCGCCGAACAAGGGCTAGACAGTTTAGCATCCCTCCCCATTCACATGGGGAGGTGCCCCGCTCTTAGCGGGGCGGAGGGGCATCGCTGGAGAGTGCAGCGATGCGGCCATCTTCTCCCTACAGATGGGAAATTCACGAGAGCGGGCTGGAGGGTATGACACCTCCGTCGCGCGATGAGCGCGACAGCTCCCCATCTGAATGGGGAGGGAATCGGTAGGACGCCGACACTTCATCTCCTCGGGGGAAGTCAGTCCGCCGCCGCGCGCTGCTCCATCGCCGCCGCCGGCCGGTTGGCCTTGAGGAACATGCGGATGTGGCGCACGGCGAGCGGGATCTTGTCCGGCGTGTCCTTCCACGGATAGAGGCTGACCTGGCTGTTGGGCGACAGCATCGCCACTTCCATCGCCACTTTGTAGGGATGCGGCGGGACGTCGTCGGGCAGCACCAGGATCGGCGTCTTGCAGTTCTTCACGAAGTCGCGCGTCACGGTGAACACGAAATCGGGGTTGGCGAGGTACATCTTCTTCAGGAAGTCGCTCACCTTCTCCATCGTGTATTCCGGCCGCTTCTTCACGAAGTCGGGGCCCCAGCCCTTCATGTTGTTGTCGTAGAACTGGGTCGGCATCTCCTCGCGATGGCCGCTCGGCTGGGTCAGCACCGCGGCGACGACTCGGTCGCCGGCGCGCTTGATCAGGTTCCAGATGAACGGCTGGCCGATGCAGTAGCCCAGCACCATGAACTTCTTGATGCCGAGATGGTCCATCAGGCCGATATGGTCGTCGGTGAAGGAGTCCCAGGGCCGGTCGATTTCCAGCGGTCCTGACGACTGCCCGGCATTGGCATTGCGCAGGTCGGCGGCGATGCAGCGGAAGCCGTCCTTGAATTCCTCGAGTGCGCTGAACGGATGGGTGGCGGCGAGGCCGGCGATCGTCGAGTTGAGCCCGCCGCCCGGAATGACCAGCAGCGGAAAGCCCGCGCCTCTCTCCTCGTAGTTGATGCGGACGTCGACCCTTTGATAAATCGGCATGATCGTTTCCCCCTTAGGCTGCGCGATGTTCGACCGCGCGCCAGTAGGGCGTCACGGGATGGACGATGGTGCGCATCAGCACGCGGCGCTGGTCGGGCGGCGAATCGCCCGCGCCCTTGTGCATGCATGGTCGAGACCTCGTCCCAGATCACGAGATCGCCGACGCGCCAGTGGTGATGATAGACGAAGGCCGGCTGGGCCGCATGCGCCCCCAGTTCCTTGACGAGCGCGGTGCCCTCGTCGCGGCCGAGGCCGACGAAGCCGTGGGCGTGGCTCGGATTGACGAACAGGATCTCGCGGCCGTTGCCGGGATGGCGAACGACGGCGGGGTGTTCCCAGTCGATCAGGTTGCGCAGCTTGTCCTCGGACACCCGCATGGCATAGGCGCTGCGCGCGTCGGCGGGGCCGGCGGTGAACATGTGCAGGCCGGTCATGCCACGCAGCCGCTCGCGCATCGCCGCGGGCAAGGCATCGAAGGCCGCGCGCATGTCGGCGAACAGCGTGCCGCCGCCATCGGCCGGAATCTCGATGCCGTGCAGCATGGCAAGCCGCGGCGTCGTCTGCTTATAGGTCTCGTCGCTGTGCCAGGTCGTTGCGCGCTTGACGCCAAACGGATCGATCGTGCCGTCGGGCGCGACGTTGGTGACCAGCGACACTTCTGGGAAATCAGGATGCTGGTAGCCTTCGAGGAGATGCGGCCTGGATACGCCGAAACGGCGGCCGAGGGCCCCGATCTGCGCGGCGTCGAGCTTTTGGTCGCGCAGCACCAGGACGGCATGCTCGGCGAGCGCATCGGCGATCCATCCGATGGTGCCGTCGTCCAGCACCCGCGAGGCATCGATGCCGCCGATCTCGGCGCCGATCGTCGGTCCCAGCTTCCGCAGCGATGGTGTGCCCGCCATCAGCCGAGCTTCATTTCCCTGTAGCCGTCGGTCGCCACCGAGTCGCAGCGCGTGCGGTAGGCCGGTGCGCTGCCCGAGTAACGGGCAACGATGCGCTCGGTCTTGCCTTCGATGTTGCGGTTGATGCCGGTCATCCACGAATCGATCTCGTTCGACAGCAGGCCCTCGCCCAGCGCGCGCACGTGATCGGTCCACGACCTGACGCCGTCCGCCGTCGCCTCGAGCCGGGACAGCTGGTGGTCGCGCGCGTAGCGCATGAGGCCGGTCACCCATTCGACGCTGTATTCGATGCTGCGCGGGATATTGCCGAGCGCCGTGTGCGGGCCCATCAGCATCAGCATGTTTGGAAAGTCCTCGACCAGGATGCCGAGATAGGTCTTGGGTCCGCCCTTCCACTTGTCCTTGAGGCGCAGCCCATCCTCGCCACTGATGTCGATCTGGTCGAAGGCGCCGGTGATGGCGTCGAAGCCCGTGGCGTAGATGATGATGTCGAACGCGCACTCGCGGTCCGACGTCTTGATGCCGTTCTCGGTGATGCGCTCGATCGGCGTTTTCTTGATGTCGACCAGCTCGACGTTGGGCTGGTTGTAGACCTCGTAGTATTTGGTCTCGAGCGGCACGCGGCGGGTGCCGAAGCCGTGGTTCCTGGGAATCAGCTTCTCGGCCACCGTCTGGTCCTTGACGCGCTGGCGGATCTTGTGCGCCATGAAGTCGCTCACCAGGGCGTTGGCTTTGCGGTCCATCAGGATGTCGCGGAAGTTGCCCTGCCACATGCCGAAGCCCTTGTTGGCGTAGAGCTTCTCCCACAGTGCCTCGCGCTCGGCGTCCGTCACCTCGGTGGCGGCGCGCGAATCGGGCGTATGCAGGAAGCAGGCGAAGGTCTCGCGGCAGCGCGCGAAGATCTCGTCGTAGCGCGCGCGGATCTCCACCATCTCCTCCTTGGAGATCTTGCCGTTGTGCAGCGGCGCGCACCAGTTGGGCGTGCGCTGGAACACGGTGAGATGGCCCGCCGTCTTGGCGACCTCTTGAATCGTCTGAACTCCGGTCGCGCCAGTGCCGATCACGGCGACGCGCTTGCCGGCGAAGTCGACGCCTTCATGCGGCCAACGGGCCGTGTGGCAGGACCGGCCCTTGAAGCTCTCGACACCGGGGATCCTGGGCATGACGGGCGCGGACAGCAGACCGATGGCGGTGATCAGGAAGCGCGACGTGAGTTTGCTGCCGTCTTCCAGCGTCACGTCCCAGCTGCGCGTTGTCTCCTGCCAGTGCGCGGTCTTCACGCGGCTCCTGAACTGGATGTCGCGGCGCAGGTCGAACTTGTCGGCGACGTAGTTCAGGTACTTGAGCGTCTCGGGCTGCGGCGAGAAATGCTCGGTCCAGTCCCACTCATCCAAAAGCTCCTTGGAGAAGGAGTAGCCGTAGGAGTAGCTCTCCGAATCGAAGCGCGCGCCGGGATAGCGGTTCCAGTACCAGGTGCCGCCGACGCCGGTGCCTGATTCGAGCACGCGCACCTTGAGGCCCGCCTCGCGCAGGCGATGGAGCTGATAGAGGCCGGAGATGCCGGCACCGACGATGATGGCGTCGTAGCCCATCACAGCAGCCTCTTTATGACTTCGAGCTGAATCTCCGCCGCCTCGACCATCGAGGCAATCGGTACACTCTCGTTGGCAGCATGGCCCTGCGCGCCGGAGCCCGGGCCGAAGTTGATGATCTCAATTTCGTCGTCGGCATAATAGCGGCCATCGCTGACGCCCGTCGCATTGAGGAATTGCACCTTGCGGTCGGTCTGCTTCTTAACGACAGATTCAAAGGCGCCAACAACGGCGCCATTCTCCGGCGCGAAGAAGCCGTTGGTGCCGGTCAGGAACTCGACGCTGTACTGGCTCTTGGGCTCGCCGACGCCATCGACGACGCGCTTCAGCTCGGCGAAGGCGTCCTTCACCTTCTCGTTCGGCAGCAGGCGGCGGTCGATCTCGACGGTGCAGGCCGAGGGCACGACGTTGGTGTTGTGGCCGCCGTGGAACATGCCGACGTTCACCGTCGAGCTCATTGCGCCCGACTTCCGGCCGGCCAGCGCTTTGTCGTAGTAGGATTGCAACGCCCCCACCAAACGCATCATGCGCAGGATGGCGTTGTCGCCGGCCGACGGATTGCCGGCATGAGCGGCGCGGCCCTTGGTCGTGATCCTGGCCCACATCACGCCGCGCTCGGCCACGATCAGGTTGTTCTCGGTCTGCGCGCCTAGGATCAGCGCGTCGGGCCGGACCTTGCCGCTCTTGCGCAGGAACTCCATACCCTCAGGCCCGAGGTTCTCCTCATCGGCCACGAAGGTGAAGATCAGCTCGCCCTTGGTGGGCCCGCCGCGCCGCGCAATCTCCTCGGCGAGCCAGATTTGCACCGCCATGCTGCCCTTGCAGTTGCCGGCGCCCAAGCCATGGACGAGGCCGCCTTTCACGAGCGCCTTGTAGGGATCGCTCTTCCAGTTGGCGCGCTCGCCGACGCCCACCGTGTCGACATGGGCGTTGAAGGCGATCACCGGGCCCTTGGCTTTGCCCTTCATCCGCGCCACGACATTGTCGACGCCCTTCTTCCTGGTAGCGATCTCGACCTTGTAGCCGGCCTTCTTCAGACGCTTGGCGGCATAGGCACAGATCTCGACCGAGGTGCCCGGCGGGTAGGGACTCGGCAGTGCAATCAGGTCGGACAGGATCGAAACCAACTCTTTCTTCATTTCACTTCCTTAGGCATTCGCCAGCGCTTCGAGCACCTCGACCAGCACGCGCGTGCCGGCGGCAAGGTCGGAAGGCGTCGCGTTCTCGATCTCGTTGTGGCTGATGCCACGCTCGCAGGGCACGAAGATCATGCCGGCGGGGCAGAGCTTGGCGATATGCATGGCATCGTGGCCGGCGCCCGACGGCATGTCCATGTTGCTGAGCCCGAGGTCGTTGGCCTTGGCGCGCACCAGGTCGATGATCTTGGGATCGAAGTTGGTCGGTGGCACCGCCGTCACGCGCTCGATCTTCGCGCTGCAGGGGGCCGCCTTGGTGGCGACGATGGCGCGCAATTTGGCCTCGTGCACATCCAGCACCGAGTCGACGGGATGGCGCATGTCGATGGTGAAACTGGCCTTGCCCGGCACCGTGTTGGGCGATCCCGGCGAGACATCGACGCGGCCGATGGTGAAGCGCAGCGTGTCCTCGGCATCCGTCGTGGCCTCGTACATCGCTGCGGCGATCCGGTTGGCCGCGGCAAACGCGTCCTTGCGGGCGGCGCGTGGTGTCGTGCCGGCGTGCGCCTCTTCGCCCAGCGTCTCGACGATGAAGCGGCGGCTGCCCTGGATGGCGGTGACAACACCGATGGTCGTGCGCTCGTTCTCCAGCCGCGGGCCCTGCTCGATATGCACCTCGACGTAGCCGTCGAGCGCGAAACCCGGCTTGCCCTCGCGCATTGGCGCCGGCGCGGATTTCAGCGTCGCGGCCAGCGCATCCTGTAGCACCACGCCCTTCCAGTCCTTCACCAGAAGCATCTCGTCGAGCTTGCTGTGGCCGGCGAACACCGCCGAGCCCATGGCGCCGGGCTGGAAGCGCGAGCCTTCTTCGTTGGTCCAGGCGACAGCCACGATCGGGCGCTTGGTCGCGACGCCGGCATCCTCCAGCGCTTCCAGCGCCTCGAAGGCCGCCAGTACGCCGTACATGCCGTCGAAGCGTCCGCCGGTCGGCTGGCTGTCCATGTGAGAACCGCTCATCACCGGCAGCGCCTTCGGGTCGGTACCCTCGCGGTGCACAAAGAGATTGCCGATTGTATCGACCGAGAGCGCAAAGCCGCGCGCCTTGGCCCAGCTCGACAGCAGGTTTCGTGCAGCGGCATCCTCTGACGACAACGCTTGGCGGTTCACGCCGCCCTTGGGCGTGCCGCCCAGCTTCGCCATATCGGCGTGCCGTTGCCACAGACGGTCCTCGCGCACAGCGCCGGCGCCGCTCATTCTTGCCTCCCCAAGCTTGTCGCGCGAGCTATAGCGGCGCGATAGTCTGGCTTCAATCGTCTGCGACGTGTGTGTTTTCTGGGGGCCTTCCATGCACAATCATCTCGACCGCGATCTCATTGGCTACGGCCCCAATACGCCCGACCCGCAATGGCCGGGCGAGGCCCGCATCGCGGTGTCTTTCGTGCTGAACTACGAGGAGGGTGGCGAGAACACCATCCTAAACGGCGATCCCGTCTCGGAGGTCCGCCTGACCGAAACGCCCGGCGGCGTCGCGGTGCAGGGCGGCCGCGACCTCTCCACCGAATCGGTCTTCGAGTACGGCAGCCGTGCCGGTTTCTGGCGCATCCTGCGGATGTTCAACGAGCGCAACATGCGCTTCACCTCGTGGGCGGTCGGCCGCGCGCTCGAGCTCAACCCCGCCGCCGGCAAGGCGATGGCCGCGGGAGGTCACGAGGTGGCGAGCCACGGCTGGCGCTGGATCCAGTACCGGGACTTCACGCTCGAGCAGGAGCTCGACCACATCGGCAAGACGGTAAAGGTGATCACGGACACCGCCGGCAAGCCGCCGCTCGGCTGGTACACCGGCCTCTTCGGCATGAACACGCTTAAGGCTGTCGTGAAGCATGGTGGCTTTCTCTACTCGAGCGACTCGTACAACGACGACCTGCCATACTGGGTCAGGGTCGAGGGCACGCCGCACCTGATCATCCCCTACACGCTGGAAGTGAACGACATGAAGTTCTCGGTGCCGCCGGGCTTCAGCGCCGGCGACGGCTGGCTGCAGTCGATGAAGGATTGCTTCGACGTGCTCTATGCCGAAGGCGCGCGTGCCCCGAAGATGATGTCGATCGGGATCCACTGCCGTCTCGCCGGCCGGCCGAGCCGCGCCGCAACGCTGGCGCGCTTCCTCGACTACGTGGCGTCCAAGCCCAAGGTCTGGGTGGCGACCCGCGAGGAGATCGCGCGGCATTGGATCAAGGTGCATCCGGCCAAATGACCGTCTCGCTTTACAGCGCGCCGACCGTGTGCCGGACGTCTTACGTCCACGAGGCTGTCGTCGCGGCCTTCGAGGCGGGCACGCTCACGCGCAAGCAGCCGCGCAGCGCCGCCGAGAAGGTCGAGGCCCTGGCCCGCATCATGTCTCGGCATTCGGCGTAGTGGCCCTCGTCGTCCCGACCGGAGCCGAGCGCAGCGAGGCGCAGTGGAGGGACCTTTTTTCGGCAGTTGGCTGCCTCCGGTAGAAAATAGGCCCCTCGGCTACGCTCGGGGCGACGGGCTTACGGAAAATGACCCCACCAACGGGTCAGCTTCCCGAAATTTCCTGATGGGTCGGAAAACATCCGATGCATATGCCATCGGTACTTAAGCCACTTTTTCCCGATTTCCCGGCCGACCCCCCTCTTTCGGGTGTATTCAGGCCTTCTTCAGGATGACGACGGCAATGCCGCCCAGGATGGCGACGGAGGCCAGGATCACGCGCTCGGTGATCGGTTCAGCCAGCAGCAGCGCACCGCCCAGGGCGGCGATCGCCGGCACGCTCAACTGCACGGTGGCTGCGGTGGTGGCCTGGAGCGCCGGCAGCACGGCGTACCACAACACGTAGCCCAGGCCCGAGGTCACGGCGCCCGACAGCACGGCATAGAGCACGCCGGTGCCGTCGACGGTCGTGCCGCCCATCGCAGCGGCGAGGCTCAACGCGATGGCAAACGGTACCGCCCGTAAAAAATTGCCGCCTGTCGCCGCGGTCGGATCGCCGGACTTCTTGCCGAGGATCGAATAGACCGCCCAGGCGCCGCCGGCGGCGATCATCAGGGTGGCGGCGAGCAGCGGCGGCGCGGCAAGGCCGGGCAGCAGCAGGTAGACGAGGCCACCCAGCGCAAGTGCAAAGCCCGTGCGCTTGATGCCGCCCAGCCGTTCGCCGGTCGCCAGGCCAAAGCCCAGCATGCCGAGCTGCACCGAGCCGAACAGCAGCAGCGCGCCGGTGGCGGCGGTGAGGTCGCGGTAGGCGAAGGAGAAGAACGCCGCATAGGCAAACAGCATGGCGGCCATCGGCCAGCTTCCGCCCGCCGCCAGTCGCACGCCGTGCAGCAGCAGGATCGCCGCCAGGATCAGCGCGCCTGAGACCAGGCGGATCGAGGTGAAGCTCGCGGCATCGATCGCGGTCTCGCGCAGCGCGATTCGGCACAGCAGCGAGTTGCTGGCGAAGGCCAGCATCGCAAACACCGTGAGGAAAGCAACGCGCGCTGGTTGCGCGCGATCAGTTGCCAAGTCGGTAGAGCTTCATCGCGTTGTCGCGCACGACCTTCTGGCGCACCGCCGACGGCACGCCGTCGAGCTCCTTCTTCAGGAAGTCCTGCGAGTCGGGCCAGATGCCGTCGGGATGCGGGAAGTCCGAGCCCCACATGACGTTGTCCTCGCCCAGGTGCTTGAGCAGCTCGATGCCGACCGGGTCGGTCTGGTAGGTGGCGTAGAACTGGCGATGCCAGTACTCGGAGGGCTTCATCTTGAGATCGAGGTCCTTGAACTGGTCCTCCCATTCGAGATCCATGTGCTGCAGCACATAGGGGATCCAGCCGAGACCGGCCTCGCCGATCACGATCTTCAGGTTTGGATAGCGCTCCGGGGCGCCCGAGAAGATCAGCCCCATCAACATGGTGCTCATGTGCATCTGGAAGCCGGTGATGTGCACGGCGAAGATGCGGCGCTGCACGTGCGCCGGGAACTTGGTGACGTCGGGCGAACGGCCGCCGATCGTATGGAAGTGGAGCGGAATGCCGGTCTCGTGGCCGAACTTCCACAGCGGCTCCCAATGCTCGTCCCACAGCGGAGTCATGTCGGGCCGGTTGGCGATGTCGAGGCCACGTACGCCGCGCTTGGCGCAACGCATCGCCTCGGCGACCGACTCCTCCATGTTGTAGTTCGGAAGGTTGGCGAGGCCGACCAGCCGGTCGGGCGCAAGCTTGCAGAAGTCGTGGAGCCAATCGTTGTAGATGCGCAGCATCTCGAGCGCGGCTTCCGGATCGTTCAACCGGCCGCTCGAGCCCAGCACGCCGTAGAGCACCTCGGCCTGCACGCCGTCGCGATCCTGGTCCTTCAGGCGCAGGTCGACATCGGTGAGGCGTCGGATGCCCTTCTTGCCGTCGGTGTAGAGACCGGTCGAGGCCATGCGGTCGGAGCGGTGGATGATGCCCGGCACGTATTCGCGGCCGGCCGAGCCCATGCCGTTTACCAGGCCGAACTTGGCGCCGTTAGCGCTGGTCCACTCGGGCCCCTTGGGTCCCTCGACGACGTGGGGCATGCGCTCCTTGAGCGCTGCCGAGGCGTTCGAGGTGAAGAGGTCGGGCGGCAGCCAGATCAGGTCGACATGACCGTCGGCGGAGATGACATCGTATTTCATGAGCGCGGTCCTCCGGGGACGATCATCCCCCCGAAGCGTCACGCTCGCCAGCCCTCTCGTGAG
>CAMDQJ010000027.1 GCA_945905835.1 Asaia bogorensis | reverse complement strand
GTCAACCTGACCTTCTTCCCGATGCATTTCTCCGGCCTCGCCGGCATGCCGCGCCACTACGTCGACTATCCCGACGCGATGTCGCACTGGAACTACGTGTCGTCGATGGGTGCGTTCCTGTCGTTCGGCTCGGCGATCTTCTGGCTGGTCTTCATCGTGTTCGGCACGTTGATCGCCGGCCGCAAGGTCGGCGCCAACTACTGGGGCGACGGCGCCACGACGCTGGAATGGACGGTGCCTTCGCCGCCGCCGTTCCATACGTTCGAGGAACTGCCGCACATTTCGCCGACCGCGCACCATTAATCGAGGAGCGGAGGCGCCGTTCACCGGCGCCTTCGCCTTTAAGAGGCGATGAGCGATACCGCATATATCCTGACAGAAGCGATCGACGCGACGCCGGCGCGCGTGCGCGACTATGTCGAGTTGCTGAAGCCGCGCGTCATGTCGCTGGTCGTGTTCACCGGCCTGGTCGGCGTGCTGATTGCACCGGTCCACATCCATCCCTTCACCGCAGCCCTTGCCGTGGCGGCGATCGCGCTGGGCTCGGGCGCCGCCGGCGCCATCAACATGTGGTACGAGCGCGATCTCGACGCCCTGATGACGCGCACGCGCGGCCGTCCGCTGCCGACCGGCCGCGTCGCGCCGGACGACGCACTTGGGCTGGGCGTGCTGCTGTCGATCTTCTCGGTCCTGCTGATGGCCGTTGCCACCAACTACGTCGCAGCGGCACTGCTGGCCGCCGCCATCCTGTTCTACGTCTTCGTCTACACGATCTGGCTGAAGCGCCGCACGCCGCAGAACATCGTGATCGGCGGCGCCGCCGGCGCCTTCCCGCCGATGATCGGCTGGGCCGCCGCGACCGGCGACGTCTCGCCCGTCGGCATTGCGCTGTTCCTGCTGATCTTCCTGTGGACGCCGCCGCATTTCTGGGCGCTCGCGCTCTATCGCAGCGAGGACTACCGTCGCGCCGGCGTGCCGATGCTGCCGGTGGTGGCGGGGCCGCGCGAGACCAAGCGCCAGATGCTGATCTATACGCTTGTCCTGGCGCCGGTGGCGCTGGCGCCGACCCTGCTCGGCGCCGTCGGCTGGCTCTACGGCGCCTTCGCGGTCGGCCTCAGCCTCGCCTTCATCGGCCATGCCGTGATCGTCTGGCGCACCGCCGACGACGACAGTGCGCACGGCGCTGCACGGCGCATGTTCCGCTTCTCGCTGCTCTACCTGGCGCTCCTGTTCGCCGCCCTGCCGCTCGACCGGGCCCTGGTCGGATGAGCGTGGTCATGGCCGAGCCCGCTCCGAACAACTCAGCCCCTGGGCGCAAACCCGGTGATACCGACATTCACCGACGTCAGCGCGGCAAGAACCTTTTGATGTTCGCGGCCCTTCTGGCGCTGGCCGCTATCTTCTTCGTGCTCACCATCGTGCGCATGGGCGACAAGCTATGAGCGCTGTCGAGACACGCAACGCCCGCACCGCCGGCCGGCTGGCCGCCGTCGCCGTCGGCATGGCGGCGCTGGCCTACGCCGCAGTGCCGCTCTACGAGATGTTCTGCCGCGCCACCGGCTTTGCCGGCACGCCGGTGATCGCCCAGCAGGGTGGCGAGCGGCCGGTGATTGCCCGCACCGTCCAGGTGCGCTTCGACGCCAACGTCGATCCCAACCTGCCGTGGCGCTTCCAGCCGCTCGAACGCGAAGTGAAGGTGCATCTCGGCGAGGAGAATCTGGCGCATTACCGCGTGACCAACGTCTCGCAGCGGCCGATCGTCGGCACTGCGACCTACAACGTCACGCCCGAGCACGCCGGGCCGTGGTTCAACAAGGTGCAATGCTTCTGCTTCACCGAGCAGTTGTTGATGCCCGGGCAGTCGGTCGACATGCCCGTCGTCTTCTTCGTCGATCCCGACATGGACAAGGATCGCCGCTACGACAACGTCCGCACCGTCACGCTCTCGTACACCTTCTACGAGGCCAAGACGGAGCGGGCTAAAATCTTGCTCGGCGCGTTGCCTGCCGCCGATCGATCTGGAAAGGGTGGATGAACATGGCCGAGCAAAAGCATCCCTATCATCTCGTCGATCCCAGCCCGTGGCCGGCGCTGGGCGCCGTCGGCGCGTTTCTGCTGGCGTTGGGCGCGGCCCTCGGCATGCATCCCGACATGCTCGGCAAAGGCGTCGAAGTCTTCGTCAAGAGCGTCCAGTGGTGGATCGTCGTTCCAGGCTTCCTGATCATCTTCGCGGTCATGTACTGGTGGTGGAAGGACGTCATTGCCGAGTCGCGCATCTACCACACCCGGGTCGTCCAGCTTGGTCTGCGCTACGGCATGATCCTGTTCATCGCCTCGGAAGTGCTGTTCTTCGCCGCCTTCTTCTGGGCCTTCTTCGACGCCGCGATCTATCACTCGGCCGTCGAGATGCCGGGCCGCACCGAGGCCAATGGAGGCATCTGGCCGCCCAAGGGCGTCAGCGTCATCGCGCCGTTCGATCTGCCGTTCATGAACACGCTGATCCTGCTGCTCTCGGGCACCACGGCCACCTGGGCTCACCACGCCATCATCGAAGGCAACAAGCGCGACGCGGTGCGCGGGCTGCTGCTGACGGTGCTGCTCGGCGCCGCCTTCACCGGCATCCAGCTCTTCGAATACGCGCATGCCCCGTTCGGCTTCCGCGACAACATCTATACGTCGACATTCTTCCTGGCGACCGGCTTCCACGGCTTCCACGTCTTCGTCGGCACCACGTTCCTGCTGGTCTGCCTGTTCCGCGCCCAGAAGGGGCAGTTCAAGCCCGACCAGCATTTCGGCTTCGAGGCGGCGGCCTGGTACTGGCATTTCGTCGACGTCGTGTGGATTTTCCTGTTCTTCTGCATCTACTGGTGGGGCGCCGGCCATGCGCCGATCGCTGCCCACTGACCGCTAGAACAGGTCTATGATGCAAACCGCCGGGCGATCGCCCGGCGGTTCCTCTTTGGGAGTTCGCCATTGTCCGATTGGCCGCGCCAATCGCCCATCGATGTCGCCCTGCGCGGCGCCTGTCCGCGCTGCGGCAAGGGCCGGCTGTTTCGCGGCCTGCTCAATGTCGTCGACACTTGCGGCGATTGCGGCCTCGACTTGCGCGGCAACGATGCCGGCGACGGCCCGACTGTGTTCGTCATCCTCGGCCTCGGCGCGATCATGATCGGCCTGGTGCTGTGGTTCGAGTTCCGCTTCGATCCGCCGGTCTGGCTGCACGTGATCCTGTGGGTCCCGGTCACCATCGCGCTTGCGGTCGGCATGCTGCGCCTGCTCAAGGGATTGCTGGTGGCCCAGCAATACATCCACCGTTCGACGGCGCTCGACGGAGGGGAACGATGATCCGGCTCAAGCCGTCGCTGTGGCCGACGCTGTTCTCGCTGCCGGTGCTCGTCGTAGCGCTGGGGCTCGGCTTCTGGCAGATGGAGCGCCGCGAGTGGAAGCGCGACATCCTCGACCGCATCGCCAAGAACCAGGCGGCCGCGCCGATGTCGCTCGACGAATTGCTGAAGGGCAACCCGCTGCGCTTCGAGTACGGCCGGGTGAAGCTTGCCGGCACGTTCCTGAACGACAAGGAGTTCTTCCTCGCCGCGCGCAGTCGCAAGAATGACGTCGGTGTCCAGGTGGTAACTCCACTTCGCACCGACGACGGCAAGGTCGTGCTGTTCGACCGCGGCTGGCTGCCGTCCGACAAGAAGGATCCGGCGCGCCGTGCCGCCGGCCAGATAGCGGGACGGACCGAGCTCACCGGCATCGTGCGCCGCAACCAGGAACGCCGCCAGTTCGCGCCCGAGAACGCGCCCGATCGCAATATCTGGTTCCATGTCGACGCGCCCTTGATGCGCCGGATGGCGGGCGCGCCGGCCGATGCCGCGCTCGACCGCTTCTTCCTTGAGGCCGATTCAACGCCCAATCCCGGCGGCCTGCCGCTCGGCGGCCAGACGCGCCTCGATATCCCCAACGATCACCTGCAGTACGCCATCACCTGGTTCCTGATCGCGCTGTCGCTGGTCGGCGTCTACCTCGCCTACCATTGGGAGAATGGCTGGCTGGAGGTCGCCGGCCGGGTAAAGAAGAAAGAGCCATGATCGCCAACGACCCCTACGCCGAGTTGGAAAAGCGTTTTGCCCGCATGAGCGCGGTCAACCGCGCCGGCGCCATCCTGAACTGGGACCGTTCGGCCATGATGCCGCAAGGGGCGAGCGACGACCGCGCCGACCAGCTCGCGACACTGGGCGTCATCTCCCACGAGATGATGATCGCACCCGACATGCCCGACCTGTTGGCACGGGCGGAGGAGGGACAGGCGGCGCTCGATTCCTGGCGCGCCGCCAACCTGCACGAGATGCGCCACGCCTGGACGCATGCCAACGCTCTGCCGTCAGACCTCGTCGAGGCGCGCACGCTTGCATCGTCGGCCTGCGAGATGGCATGGCGCGAGGCCAAGAAGAACAACGACTTCAAGTCGCTGCTGCCGACGATGTCGGAGGTGCTGAAGCTCGTGCGCCGCGTCGGCGAGGCCAAGGCCGCCGCGCTCGGCGTGTCGCTCTACGATGCCCTGCTCGACGAGTACGAGCCGGGTGGACGCTCGCTGCGCATCGACGCGCTGTTTGCCGACCTGCGCGCCTTCCTGCCCGAGACGCTCGGCTGCGTGCTCGAGCGGCAGCGTTCGCAGCCCGCGCCACTGCTGCTCGATGGGCCGTTCCCGGTCGCGGCGCAACGCCGGCTGGGCGAGACGCTGATGCGCGCCGCCGGCTTCGATTTCAATCACGGCCGCCTCGATGTTTCGGCGCACCCTTTTACCGGTGGAACGCCCGCCGACGTGCGCATAACCACCCGCTACGACGAAAGCGATTTCGCCCGCTCGCTGATGGGCGTGCTGCACGAGACCGGGCACGCGCTTTACGAGGCTGGCCTGCCGCCGGCGTGGCGGCGCCAGCCGGTCGGCCAGTCACGTGGCATGGTCCTGCACGAGAGCCAGTCGCTCCTGATGGAGATGCAGGTCTGTCGTGGCCGCGATTTCATCGGCTATGCCTCGCTGCTGATGCGCGCGGCCTTCGGTAAGAGCGGGCCCGCCTGGCAGCCCGACAACGTCTATCGCATCTATACGCGTGTGCAGCCGGGCTTCATCCGCGTCGATGCCGACGAGGTCACCTATCCGCTGCACGTCATGCTGCGTTACCGGCTGGAGCGGGCGATGCTGGCCGGCGACTTGGCGTTGGTCGATTTGCCGGGCGCCTGGAACGACGGCATGCGCGAGCTTCTGGGCATCGTGCCGCCCGACGACGCGCTGGGTTGCATGCAGGACATCCACTGGCCCGACGGCGCCTGGGGCTATTTCCCGACCTACACGCTGGGTGCGCTGGCGGCCGCCCAGCTTTTTGCCGCCGCCCGGAAAGCCATGCCGAACCTGCTGGAGCGCATAGCAACGGGCGATTTTGCGCCGCTATTGGATTGGTTGCGCGCCAATGTGCACGCCAAGGGCTCGATTGCCGACACCGACACCATCCTGGCCGAGGCTACCAGCTCGGCGCTGGGCACCGCGGCCTTCAAAGCGCATCTGGAAAGCCGGTATCTCTCGGCGTAAGAGGATGCCCACCATGCTCGACCTCCGCCCCAACTGCGAATGCTGCGACAAGGACCTGCCGAACGGTGCGTCCGATGCACTGATCTGTACCTACGAATGCACCTTCTGCGTCGACTGCGCGCGAACTCGTTTGGGCGGGTTGTGCCCAAACTGCGGCGGGGATCTGGTGAAGCGCCCGACCCGACCGGAACGGATGCTGGCCAAGCATCCCGCGTCGACTAAGCGCGTCCGCAAGGACCACGCGGCCTGCAAACAGGTCGCCTAGCAGGAGCATTCACGTGCGTTACATCAGTACCCGCCACGGCTCGCAGGGCACGCCCGAGCCGCTCGGCTTCGAAGACGTCATGCTCGCGGGCCTCGCCCGCGACGGTGGCCTCTATCTGCCGATGGAATGGCCGCGCTTTTCGGCGGCCGAGATCGCCGCCATGCGCGGCCAGTCCTACAACGAGGTCGCCTATCGTGTGATACGGCCGTTCGTCGGCGACGCCTTCGACGAGGCGACCTTTCGTCACCTGATCGCCCAGGCCTATGCTTCGTTCGAGACGAAAGAGGTGACCCCGCTCAAGACGCTGGGCAATACCGGGCTGCACCTGCTCGAGCTGTTCCACGGCCCGACGCTCGCCTTCAAGGACGTGGCGCTGCAGCTTCTCGGCCGCATGCTCGACGCCAAGCTGATCGAGCGCCAGCGCCGCGCGGTCATCGTCGGTGCCACCTCGGGCGATACCGGGTCGGCGGCGATCGAGGCGGTGCGCGACCGCAAGACCATCGACATCTTCATGCTCCATCCGCGCGGCCGGGTGAGCGAGGTGCAGCGTCGGCAGATGACGACGGTGACGGCGCCCAACGTGCACAACATCGCGGTCCAGGGCACCTTCGACGACTGCCAGGATCTTGCCAAGGCCTGCTTCAACGATCTCGAATTCCGCGACCGTCATTCGCTGACGGCGGTGAACTCGATCAACTTCGCCCGCGTCATGGCGCAGATCGTCTATTACTTCTACGCCGCCCTTCGGCTCGGCGCGCCGGAGCGGCCCGTCGCCTTCACCGTGCCCTCCGGCAATTTCGGCAACGTCTATGCCGGCTACGCCGCGGCCTGCATGGGCCTGCCGGTCTCGCACTTTGTCGTCGCCACCAACTCCAACGACATCCTGGCGCGCTTCTTCGAGACCGGGGCCATGACCATGAAGGACGTGGTGCCGACCTACAGTCCGAGCATGGACATCCAGATCTCGAGCAACTTCGAGCGCCTGCTGTTCGACCTGTTTGGCCGCAGCGGGCCTGCCTTGGCCAGGGGCATGGAAGAGTTCCGCCGCACCGGCACGCTTGCGGTGTCGGCCGAAGCGCTTGCCGCCGTGCGCACGCTGTTCGATTCAGGTCGGCTCGACGAGGACGGCACCATCGCCGCCATCGCCGACTGCCGGCGCAAGTACGGCGAGACGCTCGATCCGCATACCGCCATTGGCTACGCGGTTGCCCAGCAACACCGGCGCGATCCGGCGATTCCGATGGTCGTGCTGGCGACGGCCGATCCGGCCAAGTTCCCCGACGCCGTGTTCAAGGCGACCGGCGAGCGGCCGCCGTTGCCGGCGTGCATCGCCGACCTGATGGACCGCGTCGAGCGCGTCGACGGCCTGCGCAATGACGTTGGCCTGCTCAAGGCCATGATCGACGAGCGCATGTCGGCGGCACGCCAACCACGGGCGGTGAGGCGATGAGCGAAGTGAAGGTAACGACGCTGGCCAACGGCTTGCGCGTCGTCGTCGACGAGATGCCCGAGGTCGAATCGGCCGCCCTCGGCGTCTGGGTCGGCTGCGGCACACGCCACGAGAGCGAAGAGCTGAACGGCATGGCCCACATGCTCGAGCACATGGCGTTCAAGGGTACCAAGACGCGCAGTGCCCGGGCCATCGCCGAGGAGATCGAGAATGTCGGCGGCAGCCTCAACGCCTACACCGGCCGCGAGATGACGGCCTACCACGCCTCGGTGCTCAAGGAGGACGTGGCGCTGGGTGTCGAGATGGTGGCCGACATCCTGCGCAACTCGGTGTTCGACCCCGACGAGCTGCAGCGCGAGCGTGGCGTCATCCTGCAGGAGATCGGCCAGGCGCTCGACATGCCCGACGATTTGATCTTCGACCAGTTTCAGGCGACCGCCCTGCCCGGACAACCGCTCGGCCGGCCGGTGCTGGGCACTGCCGAGAGCGTCGAGGCGATCGGTCGCGACCATCTCTTCGCCTACCTGGCGCGGCACTATACGGCCTCCAACATGGTGCTGTCGGCGGCAGGACGGGTGAAGCAGGCCGAGATTCTCGATCTTGCCGACAAGTATTTCGGCTCGGTCCCGCAAACGCCGGCCAACGCCGAAGTGCCGGCGCCGCTGCGCTATGTCGGCGGTGACGGCCGCGAGACCCGCGTGCTCGAGCAGGCTCATCTCGTGCTGGGCTGCGAGGGCATCGGCTATCGCGATCCCGATTATTTCGCGACAGCCGTTTATTCCACGCTGTTCGGCGGCGGCATGTCCTCGCGCCTGTTCCAGCGCATCCGCGAGGAGCGCGGCCTGGTTTACGGCATTCATTGCTTCAACGCCGCCTATGCCGATGGCGGCCTGTTCGGCATCTACGCCGGCACCGGCGAGGACGACCTCGGCGAACTGGTGCCGGCGGTGTGCGAGGAATTCGTCGGCGTTGCCGACACGCTGACCGAGGCCGAGCTGGTGCGCGCGCGCAATCAGATCAAGGCCGGCACGCTGATGGCGCTGGAATCGAGCGGCGCGCGCTGCGAGCAGGCGGCGCGCCACCTGATCATCCACGGCCGGCCGATTCCCTATGCCGAGATCGTATCGCGTATCGAGGCGGTCGACCAGGACGCGGTGCGCCGCGTCGCGCGCCGGCTGCTGCAGGGAAAGCTCACCATCGCCGCCCTCGGCCCGATCGGCGAGCTCGAGTCGCTCGACAAGATCGCCGCGTGGCTGGCGGCTTAGGCCGGCGTTCTTGTTCTTTCTGAACCGTGCCAGCGCATCAGAATGCGCTAGTTACGCAGCCTTCGGCAGCTCGACCTGCGGCTGGCGCGGCAGCACGCCGATCGAGGCGCGGTCGTGGATGGCCAGGATCTCGGCGCTGTTGCGGATGAGGTTGTAGCGCAGCGTCGTATAGAGGTTCACCGGGAACGGCATGGCGGCGTTGAAGTCGATGATCAGCACGACGCGGGTCTGCGGCGTCTTGTTCTTGACCCAGTGCTCGCGCGTGTCGTCGAATACCAGCGGCTCGCCTTCGCGCCAGACGAAGTGGTGGCCACCGATCTCGATCCAGCAATCCTCGGGTTTGTCCGGCACGATCAGCGGATAGTGGAAACGCACGACGCCGGCCGCCGACCCGCGATGCGGTTCGATCTCGGCATAGCCGTGCAGAATGCTGAACAGCGCGGTGTGGACGCCGGGAATGCGGCTGATCGCGGCATAGGTGTCGGGAACGGCGGCGATGTTCTCGGTGATCTCGTGACCCCAGATCTTCATCAGGAAGGTCCGCCAGGCGCGGCCGGGCACGTAGAGATCGCGCGGATGGACCTCGTGCAGGGCCGGAATGTCCTCGTGATGAGACAGCACGTACTGCAGGTCGGCCTTGATCTTGGCGTGGCTCTTCTGCAGCTCGGCGAGAACCGGAAAGACTTTCAGCGCATCCTCGCCGCCCAGCGGCAGCTTGGGCATGCGACGCAGGATAATGTCGGACATCTTGAGATTCATATCCTCCAGCGGCTGCTGGGGTACCCAGATGTGCTTCGTCAGATAGAATCGACCCTTCTGACCGACCTTGCCGCCCGTCTCCATGTCTTGGCCTCGAGGCTGTGAAAAACGATTAGGGGAACCCATTGTACCCCGAAATGCCCCTGTTAGGGCAGTCCTATCGACACCTGCAGCCGCGACGCACGGTCTCAATCTCCGAGGTAAACCCTCGGAAAATATGGAACAATCCGCATCGTTCGGTATTATACACAGACCATGTTCCGGTTCGCGGACGTACCGCTTTCGTTATCGGGGATGACCCGTATTGCCGGGCCGCGGGTCTCCCTGCGGGCTCCGACCATGGACGATTGGGCGGAATGGGCCGAGCTGCGCGCCCGCAGCCGCAATTTTCTCACCCCTTGGGAGCCGACCTGGCCGGACGATTCGCTCGGCCGCGACCATTACCGCCGCCGCCTGCGCCAGCAGGTCCGCGAATGGCGCGGCGGAGAGGCCTACGGGTTTTTCGTCTTCCTCAACGAGCGCCGCCGGCTGATCGGCGGCATCAATCTCAGCAATGTTCGCCGCGGCGTGGCCCAGGCGGTATCGGTCGGCTACTGGATGGGCCAACCCCATGCCGGGCGCGGCCTGATGACCGAGGCGCTGCGGACGCTGCTGCCGTTCGTGTTCGACGACCTCCGGCTGCACCGGCTCGAAGCGGCCTGCCTGCCGCACAACGAGCCATCGAAAGCGGTGCTGGCCAAGGTCGGCTTTCGCGAGGAAGGCATGGCGCGGCAGTACCTGCGCATCAACGGGCAGTGGGCGGACCATCTTCTGTTCGCGCTGCTGCGCGCGGACTATGACAACATGCTGCGATCGGCTCGATAACCGGCGGAAATATTCCATGCGCAATCTCACTCCCGACACCATCACCCGAGCCTTCGCCGAATATTCCAAGAACGCACCATCGTCGCGCACGCGCGACCTGTTGGTCGGACTAGCGAGCCACCTCCACAGTTTCGTGCGCGAGAACAAGGTGACCCAGGCCGAATGGGAGGCCGCGATCGGTGCGCTCACCCGTGCCACGCAGTTCACCGACGACAAGCGCAATGAGTACATCCTGTTCTCCGACCTGCTCGGCGTGTCGTCGCTGGTCGACATGGTGAACGCCAACAAGCAGGGCACGCCGTCGTCGGTGCTGGGTCCGTTCCACATCGAGGGTGCGCCCGACCTGCCCAATGGCGGCGACCTGTGGCGCGGCCAGGTCGGCGAGCCGCTGGTGGTGAGCGGCAGCGTCACTGACGACAAGGGTGCGCCGGTCAAGGGCACGGTCCTCGCCCTGTGGCAGAACGCCGGCAACGGCCTCTATGCCCAGCAGGATCCCGGCCAGTCGCCGATCAACTACCATGCCCGCCTCAAGGTCGCCGACGATGGCACCTTCGCCTTCTCCACGGTGCGACCGGTCTCCTACAAGGTGCCGGACGACGGCCCGGCCGGCGACATGCTGCGCGTGCTCGGCCGCGATGCCTGGCGGCCGGCGCATCTGCACATGATCGTGCAGGCGCCTGGACGACGGCCGCTGATCACCGAGTTTTTCCCCGAGGACGACGAGCATCTCGATGGCGATGCCGTGTTCGGCGTGCGCAACGATCTCGTGCTGCCGTTCCGCCGGGTCACCGACCGCAAGTCGCTGCCGGCCAATCTCGTCGCGCACAATACGCTGCCCCTGCCGGTGTGGGCTGCCACTATCAAATTGACCCTCGCACCGGCCTGATGGCGCTCGTCAGCGTTCACGGCGTCTCCAAAGTTTTCGCCAACGGCGTCCACGCCCTCGAGGGTGCGTCGCTCGACGTCCAGGAGGGCGAGTTCCTGAGCGTTCTCGGCCCATCGGGCTGCGGAAAGTCGACGCTGCTGCGGCTGATTGCGGGCCTCACGGCGCCGACCGCCGGCACGATCTCCTGGAGCGACAGCCGGCGCGATCTTGGATTCGTGTTTCAGGAGCCGACCCTGATGCCGTGGGCGACGACGCTCGCCAACGTCGTGCTGCCGCTCAAACTGCGCGGCATGGCGGGGAGCGAGCGCGAGGCGCGGGCGGCCGAGGCGATCAAGCGGGTCGGTCTCGGCGGTTTCGAGCGCGCCTATCCGCGCGAGCTGTCGGGCGGCATGAAGATGCGCGTCTCGATCGCGCGCGCCCTTGTGACGGCGCCACGGCTCCTGCTGATGGACGAGCCGTTCGCCGCCCTCGACGAGATCACGCGCCATCGCCTCAACGCCGATCTTCTGGAGCTATGGCAGCGCACGAAATTCACCGCGGTGTTCGTCACGCACTCGGTGTTCGAATCGGTGTTCCTCTCCCAGCGCATCGCCATCATGGCGGCGCGGCCCGGCCGGATCCTGTCGCAGATCAGGGTGGAGGCGCCCTATCCGCGCCCCGACTCGTTCCGGACCTCGCCCGAGTACGCCGCGATCTGCCGGGTGGCCTCGGGCCGCCTCGGCCAGGCGATGGCGGCATGAGCCGGCTGGCAACCGCGCGGATCGTCGGCCCGATCGTGGTCGGCATCGTCATGCTGGCGTTGTGGGAGGGCGTCGTGCGCTGGGCCGGTGTGCCGAGCTATATCCTGCCCGGGCCGGTCTTGATCGGCCATACGCTGGTCCAGGACTGGCCGACGCTGGCGCCAGCGCTGTGGATCACGCTCACCGTTACCGCCGAGGCCCTGCTGGCGGCCGTCGTCGTCGGCGGCGCGCTGGCGATCCTGTTCGCCCAATCCAAATGGATCGAGGCCTCGTTCTATCCCTACGCCATCATCCTGCAGGTGACGCCGATCGTGGCGATCGCGCCGCTGATCATCGCCTGGGCCAACGATGTCGATCTCTCGCTGCTGATCTGCGCCTGGCTGGTGGCGTTCTTCCCGATCCTGTCCAACACGATCCTCGGCCTGAGCTCGGTCGACCACAACCTGCTCAGCCTGTTCGAGCTCTATGGTGCCGGGCGCTGGAAGACACTCGTGCATCTGCGGTTGCCGGCAGCGCTGCCCTATTTCCTTGCCGGCCTGCGCATTTCGGGTGGCCTCGCCCTGATCGGCGCGGTGGTGGCGGAGTTCGTCGCGGGCTCCGGTGGCAACGCCTCGGGGCTGGCCTTCCGCATCCTCGAGGCCGGCTACCAGCTCAAGGTGCCGCGCATGTTCGCGGCCCTGGTTCTGATCTCGGCCGCCGGCATCGCGATCTTCCTGGTGCTCAGCCTGCTGTCGCACCTGCTGCTGCGGCGCTGGCACGAAAGCGCGCTCGGCCGCGAGACTTAGAACGTCCGCTTCACGGCGTGCTCGACGGCCGCCAGACCGTCTTGGTGAAGATCTCGGGGAAGTGTTTTGGCTCGACGTGGCGCTGGGCGATGGTGCGGCCGATATTGATCAGCGTGTCCATGGTCGAGGGATTGTCCATCGCCTGCACGCGCTTGATGTCGTCGGGCGAGATCTGGATGCCAAGGTTCTTGGCCAGCCAGTCGATCTCGAGCTGGGCGTCGTAGCGCAGGTAGTGCAGCAGCTTCTTGTCGCTCATCTGGTCGGCCCTGAGATCGCCCATCTCGGCATCGATGATGCGGGCGGTCGGCGAGGTGCCCATGAGCTGCAGCAGCGCCTGCGTCTGGCGGTTGGAATCGTCGATCATCGAGACCAGCGCGTTGACGGCGAGCTGGGCCGGCAGGAAGCGGCGCATCTCGGCTTCGGTTTGACGCTTGCGGAACACGCCGGTGCCGACCGACATCAGCAGCAGGTTGTCGTCGCCGACCTTCCAGTTGAAATTGTAGCCGTGCAGCGTCGACAGCAGGAGCAACAGCAGCGACGGGTTGTTGTGCGGACTGGCGCCGCCATCGACGAAGCCGCCGCGCAGGCCCTCGGCGATCTCGAAGAATTCAGGCTGGAAATAGGTCGGCGCCGCGGTGCTGGCGAGCACCGCCGACACCAGCTTGATCTTGCGGTTGGGATAGGCGGTCGGCGAACGCGAGGGCGACAAGCGCGTCGATCCGACGCGAACGCGCCTCTATCTGTCGGTCGTTCCGACCCTGCTCGAGCATGGCGAGATCGAGCAGGCGCAGAAATATGCCGACCAGTCGCTCGTCCTGGCGCAGGATTTTGTCGCGCGCTTCCCGGAAGGTGACGTTTACCTGGCCTGGCTCACGAGCGCCTGGAGCAACGTCGGCAAGGTGCGTGAAAAGAACGACGATATTGCTGGCGCGATCGAGGCCTGGGAACGCGCGCGCGAGATCAGCGCGCGCAACCTGACGCGGCCGGACAAGGACGGCCGCGCCATGCGCGCGCATGTACGTTCGCTGGAAGCGCTCGCCAAGCTGTACGATGTCGTCAACGATGCGGCGAAGGCCGACCGCGCCTTTGCCGATGCGGTCGCCTTGTAGGAGCGGCTGATTGCGAGCACGGACACTCCCGACATCGACCAGCGCCGGCTGGGCGACCTCCTGGAGCAGATGACGCAGCGGCGCGACGCGCCGGGGAGTCTGCTCGAAGCGCTGGCGCTCTACGAACGCGCGCTGGCGGCGTTCCGCAAACAGGCAGGCGACGATGTAAGTCCCTACGATGCCATCGACCTTGGCCGTGTACTGATTTCCATCGCCCGTATCTCATGCGGCATCGAGGGCCAGCTTGCGCGCTGCGAGGAAGCGATCGCCGAAGCCAAGGAGCATCTGGAGACCGCCGAGGCGCTTGAAGAAGGGGAACGCCCCGGCTTCGACAACGCTAAGAACGAACTCGCCGAGATCGAGCAGGAGTTCAAGGCGCGAAAGAAGTAACCCGTGGCTTCTATCTGCCGCTTCGCCGCGCCGGCTTGCCGCGCGAACCCGAGCCGGTGCGCACGCCGCGGAAGACGCGGCTGTTCTGCATCTTGCCGAGATGGACGCCGACATTGGCCGAGGCGGCCTGGCCCGGCAGCTCGAGCTCGTGGGCTTCCAGCCGGCGGATCTCGTCGCGGATGCGTGCGGCTTCCTCGAACTCGAGGTTGGCAGCGGCGTCGCGCATGCGCTTCTCGAGCTCGGCGATGTGGGTGCGCAGATTGTTGCCGACGAGCTGGATGTCGCCCGAGACACCGGTGTCGACCGTGTAGCGGTCGCGCTCGGCGGTCGACTGCAGGATCTCGTTGATGTTCTTCTTGATCGAGGCCGGCGTGATGCCGTGCGCCTCGTTGTAGGCCGTCTGCTTGCTGCGGCGGCGGTCGGTCTCGGCGATGGCGTACTTGATCGAGTCCGTCATCTTGTCGGCGTAGAGGATGACGCGGCCATCGACGTTGCGGGCGGCGCGGCCGATGGTCTGGACCAGCGAGGTCGGCGAACGCAGGAAGCCTTCCTTGTCGGCGTCCAAGATGGCGACCAGGGCGCATTCCGGGATGTCGAGGCCTTCGCGCAGCAGGTTGATGCCGACCAGCACGTCGAAGGCGCCGAGCCTGAGGTCGCGGATGATCTCGATGCGCTCCAGCGTGTCGATGTCGGAATGCAGGTAGCGGCAGCGGATGCCGGCCTCGTGCATGTACTCCACGAGGTCCTCGGCCATGCGCTTGGTCAGCACCGTGACCAGCACGCGCTCGGCCTTCTTCGCGCAGTCCTTGCACTCGGCAATGAGGTCGTCGACCTGCTTCTCGACGGGCCGGATGAGCACCGTCGGATCTATAAGGCCCGTCGGGCGAATGACCTGCTCGATGAAGGCGCCCTGCGTGCGCTCCATCTCCCACGGGCCGGGCGTGGCGCTGACGAAGGTCGTCTGCGGGCGCAGCGCCTCCCATTCCTCGAACTTGAGCGGCCGGTTGTCGATCGCCGAGGGCAGGCGAAAGCCGAATTCGGCCAGCACGCTCTTGCGGTTGAAGTCGCCGCGGAACATGCCGCCGATCTGCGGCACCGTGACGTGGCTCTCGTCGCAGATCAGCAGGGAGTTCTCCGGGAAGTATTCGAACAGCGTCGGTGGCGGCTCGCCCGGCTTGCGGCCGGTGAGGTAGCGCGAATAGTTCTCGATGCCGGCGCAGGCGCCGGTCGTCTCCATCATCTCGATGTCGAAGATCGTGCGCTGCTCCAAGCGCTGCGCTTCGAGCAGACGGCCGGCGCGGTTGAACTCGTCGAGCCGCTGCTTGAGGTCGGTCTTGATCTGCTGGATGGCGCCCTGCATCGTCGGCCGCGGCGTCACATAATGGCTGTTGGCGTAGACGATGATGTCACCCAGCGTCGCGGTCTTCTCGCCGGTCAGCGGATCGAACTCGACGATCGATTCGATTTCGTCGCCGAACATCTCGATGCGCCAGGCCTTGTCCTCGTAGTGGGCCGGGAAGAGGTCGACGGTGTCGCCACGCACGCGGAATGTGCCGCGCTGGAAGGCGTTGTCGTTTCTCTTGTACTGCTGCTCGACAAAGCGGCGGATCAGGCTCGAGCGGTCGACCTTCTGACCCTTGTGCAGGCGGAAGGTCATCGCCTGGTAGTTCTCCAGCGGACCGATGCCGTAGATGCACGAAACAGAGGCCACGATGATGACGTCGTCGCGCTCCATCAGCGCCCGCGTCGCGGAGTGGCGCATGCGGTCGATCTGCTCGTTGACCGACGAATCCTTCTCGATGAAGGTGTCGGTGCGCGGCACGTAGGCTTCGGGCTGGTAGTAGTCGTAATACGATACGAAATACTCGACCGCGTTCTCCGGGAAGAACGTCCGCATCTCGCTCCACAGCTGGGCGGCGAGCGTCTTGTTGGGCGCCATCACCAGCGCCGGTCGCTGGGTCGAGGCGATGACGTTGGCCATGGTGAAGGTCTTGCCCGAGCCGGTGACGCCCAGCAGCACCTGGTTGCGCTCGCCCTCGTTCACCCCCGCGATGAGCTGGCGGATCGCCTCGGGCTGGTCGCCCGCCGGCTGGTAGTCCGAGACTAGCTTGAACGGCCCGCCGCCGACGGTTTCCGGCCGCCGCTGGATGTACGGCATGGCGAGGGGAACCGCCGATATCGCCAGATTTTTCGATGCCATGGCCTCGATTATATGATGTGTGGGCGGTGCTTCGGCAATGCTAGGTTTGCCCACTGCAGATGCCGGAAATTCTCGCCGCTCCCTTCATCATCGCCGCGATCGTGGCGTTCATCGCCGGCATGGTGCGAGGCTTCGCGGGCTTCGGCGCTGCCATGCTGATGACGCCGGCTTTTTCGGCCCTCTACGGCCCGGCCGTGGGAATTGCACTCTGTCTGCTTCTGGAAATCGTCGTGGCCCTGCCGCTCCTGTTGCCGGTGGTCCGGCTAGTCGACTGGCGGCGGATCGGCCTTCTGCTGCTGGCCGCCGTGGCCGCCATCCCCATCGGCAACCTCGCGCTCACCTGGATCGATTCGCAGCCCATGCGCTGGCTGATCTCCGCGATCGTGCTGGCGGCGGTTGCCATGCTGGCGAGCGGCTGGCGTTACGCCGGCCGGCCGAACCTTGTCGCGACGCTGGCCGCGGGCGCGTGCAGCGGTTTCCTCAACGGCCTGTCAGGCATGGCCGGCCCGCCGGTCATCTTCTACTACCTCGCCGGCACCGAGGCGGCGGCGCTCGTGCGCGCCAACCTCACGACCTATTTCGTGTTTGTCGACCTCGCGACGCTGGCGGTGTTCACGGCGCGCCAATTGATCGGATGGGACACCGCGCTGCAGGCGCTGGTGCTGGCGCCGGCGGTGATCGCGGGCGGCATGGCGGGCGGACGGCTGTTCCCGCTGGCCAGCGAGCGCTTCTACCGCCGCCTGGCGCTGGGACTCTTGGTCGCCGTGGCAATCGGCGTGCTGATCCTGTAAGCGGACGGCCATGAGGATCTGGGACAAGCTCGTCGATAGCGCATCGCGGCTGGGCATCGGCGGCCCGATCGGTGCGCTGCTCGGCACGACATCGGCGCCTGAAGACGGCACGCATCCCGGCTTGCGCCAGATTGCCTTCACCATCGGCGTGATCGCGCTCGGCGCCAAGATCGCCGGCGTCGACGGCGAGGTGACGCGCGACGAGGTCGAGGCCTTCCAGTCGTTCTTCCAGGTGCCGGCGGGCGAGGAGAAGAACGTCGAGCGCTTCTTCAATCTGGCCAAGCGCGACGCCGTCGGCTTCGAGCCTTACGCGCGCCAGGTGGCGGCGTTGTTTCCCGATGCGCCGGAAATCCTCGAAAGCGTGCTCGAAGGCCTGTTCGACATCGCCAGGGCCGACGGCAAGATTTCCACCGAGGAAGCGGCGTACCTGGCCGAGATGGCGAAGATCTTCCGCCTTGATTCGGCGCGCTTCGAGCGCGCCCAGGCCGCAGCACTGGGCGACGTCGAATGCGAGCCCTGCGTCGTCCTCGGCATCGATCCGCTGGCGACCGACGAGCAGATCCGCGAGGCGTGGCTGCGCCAGGTCTGTGCTAACCATCCCGACCGGATGATCGCCGAGGGCCTGCCCGAGGAGGCGATCGCCGTCGCCAACCGCAAGCTCGCGCTGATCAACGACGCCTATGACCGCCTGAAACGGGAACGCGGGCTGGTGCCGGCGTGAGGCGCCTTTGATGCGAACGTTACCCTTGCTTCGTTGTGGCGGTCCAAGGTGGGGAGTAAAATAAGATATATTCATCGTAAGTGCCTATTTTCAGGTAACCCCATGAACGCAATTGTTGCACCCGACCGGCTGGGGCTTCTGCAAGCCGGACAGAAATTCACCGACCGCTTCTCGATCGCCGCCGAGGACATGGAAGGCTTTGCCGCCCTTTCGGGCGACCGCAGTGCCGTTCATGGCGCCGCCGACTTTGCGCGCCGTCTCGGCCTCGATGGCCGTGTCGTTTACGAAGGCCTGATTATCGCCCGCCTGTCGCGCCTGATCGGTATGAACGTGCCCGGTCTTGCCCACGGCCTGTGGGGCGGGTTGCGCATGGACTTCCACCATCCTCTTTATGTCGGCGAGGCAGCGGTGCTGACGCTCGTGATCGACGACCTGTTGCCGACCAGCGGCATGGCGCGGCTCAGCTTCCGGGTCGAGGCCTTCGGCGTCGAAGGAGGCGGCCGGCTGATCGCCGACGGCGTCCTCGACACGCTGCTGCGCGACGCCGCCTGACGGTCCCGCGCGACATACCCGCCCTGACCGGCCTGCGGGCCGTGGCGACGCTGTGGGTCGTGTCTTTCCATCTGAGCGGGTTGTGGCAGGGCGAGATGCCCTTGGCCGGCCTCGGCTACCTCGGCGCCGACCTGTTCTTCATTCTGTCGGGCCTGATCCTGACGCATGTCCACGGCGAGGAGTTTCGCCGCGACGGCATCGCCGCCTATGCGCATTTCCTCGGCCGCCGCATCGCCCGGACCTTTCCGGTGTGGCTTGCCGTGCTGGCGTTGTTCGTCCTGAAGCGGGGCGGCTTCAGCTTGTCGGAGTTGTTCACCTACGCGGCCCTCGCGCAGGCCTGGAGCGGCGAGGCCTCGCAACTCGTCAATCCGCCGAGCTGGAGCATCAGCCTCGAATGGGCGGGCTATCTGCTGTTTCCCCTGATCGTCTTCGTCCCGTTGCGCCTTGCGAGCGTCCGGCAGGCGGTCGCCGCAGTCGTCGGCCTGCTCGCGATTCTGGCGGCAGGCTACGTCCTCGACGGCAGCGCCAGCCTGTACGACGACGAGCGCTGCTACGCGCTGCGCTTCGTCTGCGAGTTCGCCATCGGCATGGTGCTGCGCCGGGCCATGGATTTCGCCCGCCACGATGCGGCCTGGTCCGACATCGTGGCGCAGCTGCTCGGCGTCGCTCTTATGGCGATCGCGATCCTCGTACCCTTCGCCGGACGCAACCTGGCGGCCGACATGCTGGTCGTGGCCGGCTTCGCCGCCCTGCTGTTCCTGCTGGCCCAGGCCGACGGAGCCTTGTCGCGAGCACTGGCGTGGCAGCCGCTGCGCTGGCTGGTCGAGCGATCCTATTCGCTCTACGTCGTGCACTGGCTAGTGCTCGAGCTGCTGTGGCTGCGGACCACGGCGCTTCTGCCTCGGCCCGCGGCGGCGGCGCTCATGCTGATCGTGGCGATCGCCGCGGCGGCGGTTCTCTACACCGTCATCGAGCACCCGGCGCGGCGATATTTGGTTAGAATGATCGGGTGAACACCGCCGACCATCCGTCGCCCAACCACGCGCCGCGTCCTGCCGGCGGCGCGGTCGACGTGCTGGTGCTGCACTACACCGAGCTGCCGCTGCGGGAATCGCTCGACATCCTGTGCGATCCCAGCCGCGAGCATCGCGTCAGCGCGCATTACGTGCTGGCCGAGGACGGCACGCTTTATCGCCTGGTGCCCGAAGGCCGCACCGCCTGGCACGCCGGCCGTTCGTATTGGCGCGGTCGCGAGGCGCTCAACACCACCTCGATCGGCATCGAGATCGTGAACCTGCACGGCGACCGGCACGACTATCCACCGGCCCAGATCGCCGCCCTGATCGAGCTCTGCCGCGAAATCATCGTCCGCCATCCCGCCATCGTGCCGCGCAACGTGGTCGGCCATTCCGACATCGCCCCCCAGCGCAAGACCGACCCCGGCCGCCGCTTCCCCTGGGCGACGCTGGCGGGCGCCGGTATCGGGCTGTGGCCGAGAGCGGGCGGGCGGCCCATCGACGGCAAAATCCATACGGCATTGCAAAGGTTCGGCTATGCGCCGCCGGTGGCGGTGCCGCCAAAGGAGATCGTGAAGGCGTTCCAGCGCCACTTCCGGCCTTCCCAAGTCGACGGCATGCCCGATTCCGAGACGCTCACCCTGCTGGCCGACCTGCTTGACCAGGTAGGGGGAGGGGCCTAGCTAACCGCCGTGGGTCAGACGGCTGGATGGCTGCACCGCTCCGGGCAACCGGGTCGGTGAGGAAAGTCCGGGCTCCACGGAGACACGGTGCCGGCTAACGGCCGGCGAGGGCGACCTCAGGGAAAGTGCCACAGAGAACAGACCGCCGGGCCAGCTTGCTGGCCAGGCAAGGGTGAAACGGTGGGGTAAGAGCCCACCGCGCGACCGGCAACGGAAGCGGCATGGCAAACCCCACCGGGAGCAAGACCAAATAGGGGCGGCACGCCGGGTAACCGGCAGCGGTGTTTCCGCGACGTCGCCCGGGTCGGTCGCGCGAGGTGTCCGGTAACGGGCATCCCAGAGGAATGGCCATCCATCGCCCTCACGGGCGGGGACAGAACCCGGCTTACAGGCCGTCTGACCTGCTTTTTCTCAACACCACGGCCCCGGCGGCGCTCGCCGTAGTAGAAGCGCGCCAGGCCCTCGTTCACCAGCAGGCGGGCGAGATCCTCGCCGTCGATGCGGACATGGACGAGCTGCCGTCCATACTTGTCGGGGCGACCGACCGGAAAGACCGCCACGTCGCGGGTCGCGACGGCCTCGCGCACCCAGTTGGTCGCCCGATCGCCAAGCTCTCGCTCCTCGGCGCATTGGGCCCGCCGGCCGGTTTCGGGCGTGTCGGCATTGAACAGGCGAGCCTTCGTGGGAAAGCCTTCCAGCAGCATTTCATAGGTGTCGCCGTCGAGGATCCGCAGCAGTGGGCCGGTATCCTGGCCACGATCCTGGGCGCCGGCCGCCGTCGCCAGCAAAAGCCCGGCGACCAACAAGCCCTTGCTGATTCCAGCCAGCAAGGCACAATAGGTATTGGAGCTAACCCGTTCAGATTCCTTGTGGATTGTTCGCATTGTATGTTGTGTACCATTAATTCCCATGATATCCCATAACATCCCGTAAGACGTGGAAACGCAGAAGCGTGGGGCCTCTGCGGCGGGATCTAAGGGGACGGGGCCGTGGCTTTTCGGTCCGAAATCCAGATGAAGCTCGACAAGAAGGGCCGGGTCTCTTTACCCGCCGCCTTTCGCGACGAGCTGCCGGTTGAGGACCGCGGTGCATTCGTCCTCTATCACTCGCCCAACGCCGAGGGCGTGGTGAACGGCAATTCCCGCGCCGGCTTCGACGGCATGCTCGACCGCCTGCGCAGCGAGGCGCTCGGCCCCAAGGGTTCGCTGAAGGTCGCGCTCGACGACGAGGCGTTCGATCCAGCGGGCTACCTCTCGGCCAGCGCCCGCACCATTCCGATGGAGCCTGACGGCCGCTTCGTGCTGCCCGACGATTTCGTCAAGACGCTCGCCGTCGAGGACAGCGTGATGTTCGTCGGCAAGGGCGACAAGTTCCAGCTCTGGCAGCCGGCGCGCTGGCAGACGCGTCGCGACGCCGACCGCTCCAAGATGGCCGCCTTCGTGCGCGGCCTCGCCAACTCTGATTCTGGGGGCGGCGACATATGAACCACATTCCGGTCATGCTGAACGAAGTGGTCGATGCGCTGCAGCCGCGCGACGGCGGCCGTTACGTCGACAGCACGTTCGGCGCCGGCGGCTACACGACGGCGCTGCTCGATCGCGCCGATTGCCAGGTCTTCGCCATCGATCGCGATCCCGACGCCATCTCCGCCGGCAAGGTGCTGGTCGATCGCTATGAGCCGCGGCTGCACCTGATCGAAGGCCGCTTCGGCGACATGGCCGAGCTGCTGTCGGCCGAAGGCGTTCCCGATGTCGACGGCGTGGCACTCGATCTCGGCGTTTCGTCGATGCAGTTCGACCGTGCAGAACGCGGCTTCTCCTTCCGCGGTGACGGCCCGCTCGACATGCGTATGGAAAAGCGTGGGCCCTCGGCTGGCGACCTGGTGAACGAGGCCGACGAGAGGGAACTGGCCGACATCTTCTGGCGCTACGGCGAGGAGCGCCGCTCGCGCCGCGTCGCGCGCGCTATCGTCGAGCAGCGCAAGATCAAGCGCATCGAGACCACCGGCGAGCTGGCCGAGATCGTGCGCCGCGCGGTCGGCCCGCTGCCCAAGGACGAAAGCGATCCGGCGACGCGCGCCTTCCAGGCGCTGCGCATCGCCGTCAACGACGAGCTCGGTGAACTTGCTCGCGGCCTTGCCGCGGCCGAGCAGGTGCTGGCGCCCGGTGGCCGTTTCGCGGTGGTGTCGTTCCATTCGCTCGAGGATCGCGCCGTGAAGGAATTCGTGCGCGGCCGCGCCGGACGCACGCCGTCGCCGTCACGCCATGCGCCGCCGCCGGTCGGTGCGCCGCCCGCCGTCACGCTGCGCGATCTCACGCGCCGTCCGCTGTCGCCGTCCGAAGCAGAAGTATCGGCCAATCCACGGTCCCGCTCGGCGCGTCTTCGGGTGGCCGAGAAAGTTGCGGCGGGAGGCGCGGGATGATCCACCGGGGCCTCCTGTTCTGGTCGGTCGCCGCGGTTGCCACGGCGATCGGGCTGTTCACCATCAAGTACAGGGTGCAGGACCTCGAGGACAAGATCGACCGCACCAACCAGAAGATCATCGAGAGCCAGAAGGCCACGCATATCCTGCGGGTCGAGTGGGCTCACCTCAACGAGGCCGAGCGCATTCAGCGCCTGGCCGAAAAGCATCTCAAGCTCGAGCCTGTATCGATCAAGCAGGTCATCCGGATCGACACGCTCAAGACCGAATCTGTCCCCCCGCGGCGCGAAGCACCACTCCCTTCCCCCCCCCGTACGGGCCACGACGTCCCCTCGTCGACGGTGCCCGGTGATGCCCGCGTCGCAGCGGAGGCCGGCAGCCCCTCGCCGGCCTCCGCACCCCATTCCCCCCGTAGCACCGGACCCACGACGCCCCCTCGACCGGCCCTAATAAAAGAGCCGGCAACATCGGGTCCGGTAGGCGACGACCAGAGCGCCGCAGCTTCCATCGATGAAATCCTCTCGCGTAGTGGAGGAACCCGGTGAGACTGTGGCCAAAGTCTGGGTCGCCCGAACCGGCCGTCGCGCTCAGCGCGGCGGCCGGCGCGCGTAACGGCTCCGTTCAGGAGCGCCTCAAGGGCGACGCGCAGGAGACCGCGCGGCACCGCCTGGTGATCGCCTCGGCGATCTTTTCGCTGGCCTTCGTCGCCGTGGCGTTGCGCATGGGTTACGTGTCGCTGCTGCGCGACGGCGGCGAGCCGACACAGCGCGTGGCGGCGCGCGGCGGTGCCATCCAGTCGGAGCGTGGTGACATCGTCGACCGCAACGGCATCGTGTTCGCGACCTCGGTGCCGGTGATGTCGGCCTTCGCCAATCCGCGCCTGGTGCTCGATCCGCACGAGGCTGCGCGCAAGCTCAGCATCGCGCTGCCCGAGCTCAAGTACGAGGACCTCAAGGATCGCCTCGACGCCGACAAGAGCTTCGTCTGGATCAAGCGCGGCCTCAGCCCGCGCGAACAGAACCTGGTCAATCGCCTCGGTATTCCCGGTCTCGATTTTCAAGCCGAGGAGCGGCGCATCTATCCGCAGGGGAGCTCGGCGGCGCACATCGTCGGCTACGCCAGCGTCGACAATTCAGGCCTGGCCGGCGTCGAGCGCTACTTCGACCAGCAACTGCTGAACGGCGAGACGCTGCAGCTCTCGATCGATCTGCGCCTGCAGCGCATGATCGAGGCCGAACTGATGCGCGCCGTCGCGAAATATTCCGCAATAGGCGCCACGGCCATCGTCCTCGACGCGACCAACGGCGAGATCCTCGCCATGGCCTCGCTGCCGACCTACGACGCCAACAAGGCCAAGACGATCACCAGTGACGCGCTGTTCAACCGCGCGACTCTAGGCGTCTACGAGCAGGGCTCGACGTTCAAGATCTTCAATCACGCGATGGCGCTCGACAGCGGCAAGGCGACGATGACCAGCGTCTACGACGCCAGTTCGCCGATCAAGATCGACCGCTTCACCATCAACGACGACCATCCGCAGAGCCGGGCGCTGACCGTTCCCGAGATCTTCAAGTATTCATCCAACATCGCCTCGGCCAAGATGGCGGTCGAGCAGGGCCCCGAGGCGCAGCGCGCCTTCTTCGACAAGATCGGCTTCCTCAAGGCCGAGCCGGTGCAGCTCCCGGAAGTCTCGGCGCCGCTCTATCCGCGCTACTGGATGAAGATCAACACCATGACCATCGCCTTCGGGCACGGCATCTCGGTGACGCCGTTGCACCTGGCGATCGGCTCGGCGGCGATGATCAATGGCGGCATCATGTTCCCGCCGACCCTGATCAAGCGCACCGCCACGAGCGATCCCGGCAAGCGCGTCATCCAGGCCAAGACCTCGACCTCGATGCGCCAGCTGCTGCGGCTGAACGTGGTCGAGGGCACCGGCAAGAACGCCAACGTCGTAGGCTACGAGGTCGGCGGCAAGACCGGCACGGCGGAAAAGCCGGCCCACGGCGGCTACCGTCAAAAAGCCTTGATCAGTTCGTTTGTTGGCATGTTTCCCATGAACGAGCCCAAATTCGTCATCCTGGTGTCGCTCGACGAGCCCAAGGGCATCGCCGAGACCAGCGGCTATGCCACCGGCGGCATGGTCGCGGCGCCCAGCGTCAAGACCATCATCGAGAACATCGCGGCGCTCTACGGCATCCTGCCGGGCGACTGGAACGGCGGGCTGCCGCCGTTGGAAATCGCCTCGGTGCCCGTCGCGCCGTCCATTCCCGCTCTGCAGCCTGCGCCCGGCAATGCTCGCCATCGCACCCCCGAGCAGCGCAAGGCACTGCCGGCCAAGCCGGGAGTGCAAACGTCGAACGGCCAAACATCGAACGGGCAAACGGCAAACGCGCCAGCAGCGGGAGTGCGCCGCGTTGCGGCTGAGTGAGCTCATGGGCCGCAGTGCCGACTCACGCGATCCCGACCTCGCTGGCCTGACCCTCGACTCGCGCAAGGTTCAACCCGGATTTCTGTTCGCTGCCCTTTCGGGCACGAAGCACGATGGTACCACTTTCATCGCCGATGCCGCCAAGCGCGGTGCGGTGGCGATCCTGGCCGACGAACGCGCTGTGCTGCCGCAGCTGCCGTCGGAGATCGTGGTCGTGCGCGACGACAATCCGCGTCACCGCATCGCCCTGATGGCCGCCGCCTTCGCCGGCCTCCAGCCCGCGACCATCGCGGCGGTGACCGGCACCAACGGCAAATCCTCAACCGTGCATTTCCTGCGCCAGATCTGGTCGGCACTCGGCCACAAGGCGGCGAGTGTCGGCACGCTCGGCATCGTCTCGTCGACGCTCAATCGCGACAGCGGCCTCACCACGCCCGACCCGGTCCAGCTTCATGCGGATCTCGCGACCCTGGCCAAGGATGGCGTCGGGCATCTTGCCGTCGAGGCGTCGAGCCATGGCCTCGATCAGCATCGTCTCGATGGGCTGAAACTCGCCGCAGCCGCCTTCACCAATCTGACGCACGAGCATCTCGACTATCACGTCTCGATGGATGGCTATTTTGCCGCCAAGGCGCGCCTGTTCGAGACGCTGCTGCCGTCCTCGGGCACCGCGATCGTCAATGCCGATGCCGACCGGGCCGATGCGCTGGCTACGATCTGCCGCCGCCGGGGGATTCGCTTCTGGAGCTACGGCTTCAAGGGCAAGGAGTTCCGCCTGGTGCGTGTGACGCCGACCGCGGCTGGCCAGCATTTGGTCCTGAACGTCTTGGGCACGCGTCACGAAGTCGACCTGCCGTTGGTCGGCGGCTTCCAGGCCTCCAATGCCATGGCCGCACTCGGTCTTGCGGTCGCGACCGGCGCCGATCCGGCGCGCGCTGTCGCGGCGTTGACGGGCTTGAGTGGCGCACCGGGGCGTTTGCAGCTCGTGGCGCGTCACAAGAATGGCGCGCCGGTCTATGTCGACTATGCCCACAAGCCCGAGGCGCTGGAGACGGTGCTGGCGACCCTGCGGGCGTTCACCAAGAGCAAGCTGGTCGTGGTGTTCGGCTGCGGCGGCGATCGCGATCGCGCCAAGCGGCCAGTGATGGGCGAGATCGCCACACGGCTGGCCGACCTCACCATCGTCAGCGACGACAATCCGCGCAGCGAGGAGCCCGCCGCGATCCGCGCCGAGATCGTTCGCGGCATTCCGGCGAACCGCGAGAACTGGCAAGAAGTCAGCGACGATCGCCGCGCCGCCATCGCGGCCGGGCTCGCCGCACTTGCGGGCCCGGACGATCTTCTGCTGATTGCCGGCAAGGGCCACGAGACTGGCCAGACGATCAAAGGCGTCACGCACCCCTTCGACGATGCCGGAGTGGCGCGCGAACTCATGGCGGTGAAATCGTGAGCGCGTTGTGGACCTCCGACGATGTCGCGCGAACGCTGTCGCCTGCGGTGCTTTCCGGCCGCTTCGAAGCGTCGGGCGTGACCTTCGACAGTCGCGCCGTCGGCACGGGCGATCTGTTTTTCGCGTTGTCGGGCGAGACCACCGACGGTCACGGCTTCGTGGCTGACGCCTTTACACGCGGCGCCACGGCCTGCGTCGTGTCGCGCGATGTCGCGGGCGCAACGGGGCCGCTGGTCCGCGTGCCCGACACCATGAAGGCGCTGGTCGATCTCGGCCGCGCCGGCCGACGCCGCAGCACGGCGCGCATCGCCAGCGTCACCGGCTCGGTCGGCAAGACCAGCACCAAGGACGCGCTGCGCGCGATGCTGTCGGCCCAAGCCAAGACCGAGGCCAGTGCCGCCAGCTACAACAATCATGTCGGCGTGCCCATAAGTCTCGCGCGCCTGCCGGCCGATGCGCGCTACGGCGTGTTCGAGATCGGCATGAATCATTCCGGCGAGATCGAGCCGCTGGCCCGCCAGGTCGAGGCGCATGTCGGCCTGATCACAAATGTCGAATCAACCCATATCGGCCAGATGGGTTCGGAAGAAGCCATCGCCGATGAAAAGGCCTGCCTGTTCGCCGGAATGCGCGAGGGCGCCGTCGCCGTGCTCAACCGCGACAACCGCCACTACGATCGCCTCGCCGACCGGGCGCGCCGGTTCGGCGTGACTCGCATCGTTGGATTCGGCAAAAGCGATGCAGCCGACGCCCGTCTTGTCGCATGCGACCTGCAGGATTTGGGCAGCGATATTGTGGCTTCCATTCATGGCCGCCGTATCGAATATCGGCTGGGCGCCGCGGGCGAGCATTGGGCGATGAACAGCGTCGCCGCCTTGGCTGTCGTAGAGGCGCTGGGTGCCGATGTCGTGAGGGCGGCAGCAACACTGGCCGAGGTCAAGGCATCGCCGGGGCGTGGTCAGCGCCGGCGATTGAAATTCGGGACAGGAACGATCGAACTGCTGGACGAAAGCTACAACGCCAATCCGGCATCGGTGCCGGCGATGCTGGCAGTGCTGTCGCGCACCCAGCCGGGCCCCGGCGGCCGCCGCCTGCTGGCGCTGGGCGACATGCGCGAGCTCGGCGACGGCGCCGATGGCTACCATGCCGGACTCGCCGATGCCGTCGCAGCTAGCGGCGCCACGCAGGTCTTTCTCTGCGGCCCGCACATGCGGGCGCTGTGGGATCAATTGGCGAGCACGCAACGCGGCGTGCATCGGCCGGATTCGGCGGCGCTGGCCGGCGACGTCGCTGCGGCGCTCAAGGCCGGCGACGTCGTGGCGGTGAAGGGCTCGCTGGGCTCGAAAATGAAATTGGTCGTCGACGCCATCCTCATGGCGTCGGACGGCGGGGCGGGACACTGAGATGCTGTATCACCTGCTTTATCCGCTGGCCGACACTTTCGGGCCGTTCAATCTCTTCCGCTACCTCACGTTCCGCTCGATCGGCGCGTTCCTCACGGCGCTGATACTCAGCTTCATCATCGGCGGCACGCTGATCCGCTGGCTGCGCAGCAAGCAGAAGCAGGGCCAGCCGATCCGCGACGACGGGCCGGAGAGCCATCTGCTGACCAAGAAGGGCACGCCGACGATGGGCGGGCTGCTGATCCTGATCGGCCTGTCGCTCGGCACGCTCTTGTGGGCCGACCTCACCAATCGCTATGTCTGGATCGTGCTCGGCATCACGCTGGCGTTCGGCGCCGTCGGACTGTGGGACGACTTCCTCAAGGTCACCAAGCGCAATCCCAAGGGCGTGCCTGCCAGGGTCAAGATGGCGCTGTCGATCGTGGTGGCGGCGCTCGGCGCATACCTGATCGCCCAGCTGTCGCCCCAGCCGCTGCGCTACCAGTTGGCGCTGCCGTTCCTCAAGGACGTGCTGATCCCGCTCGGGCTCGGAGGCTTCATCTTCTTTGCCATCCTGGTAATCGTCGGCGCCTCCAATGCAGTGAACCTGACCGACGGCCTCGACGGCCTCGCCATCGGCCCGGTGATCATGGCGGCGGCGGTGTTCGGCATCATCACCTACGTGGTCGGCAACGTCGTCTTTACCAACTACCTCTATGTCCACCACATCCCGCGCACCGGCGAGCTCGCGGTGCTGCTGTCGGCGCTGGTCGGCGCCAGCCTCGGCTTCCTGTGGTTCAACGCGCCGCCGGCCATGGTGTTCATGGGCGACACCGGCTCGCTGTCGATCGGCGGGGCGCTGGGCGCCATCGCCGTCATCACCAAGCACGAGATCGTGCTCGCCATCGTCGGCGGCCTGTTCGTGCTCGAGACGGTGTCGGTGATCGTCCAGGTGCTGTCGTTCAAATGGACCGGCAAGCGCGTCTTCCGCATGGCGCCGTTGCATCACCATTTCGAGCAGAAGGGCTGGACCGAGCCCACCATCGTCGTGCGCTTCTGGATCATCGCCGCCATCCTGTCGATGGTGGGCCTTGCCACGCTGAAATTGAGGTGACGGCTTGATCGATCTCGCGTTCCTGCGTGGTTCGTCGTTCGTCGTGCTGGGGCTCGCGCGCTCCGGCATGGCGACCGTGCGCGCGCTCAAGGCCGCGGGCATCGACTGCGTCGCCTGGGACGACAATGCCGGTTCGCGCGAAACCGCCGCCCAGGCCGGCGCCCGGATCGTCGATCCCCTGACGCTCGACTGGTCGAAGATCACCGCCCTGGTCATCAGCCCGGGCATCCCGAATCTTTTGCCCAAGCCGCATCCCGTCGTCGCCGCCGTCCGCAAGGCCGGCACGCCGCTGATCTGCGATGTCGAGCTTTTGGCCTGCGCCGAACCGAAAGCGCGCTTCGTTGGCATCACCGGCACTAATGGCAAGTCGACGACGACCGCATTGATCGGCCACATCCTGAAAAGTGCAGGGCTTGCCTGCGAGGTCGGCGGCAATATCGGTCGTGGAGCGCTTGATCTCAGCACCCTGGGCGAAGGCGGCGTCTATGTGCTGGAGCTTTCGTCGTACCAGCTCGAGCTGCTCGAGACCTTCCGCGCCCACGTCGCGGTGTGGCTCAACATCACGCCCGACCACATCGACCGCCATGGTGACATGGCCGGCTACGTCGCTGCCAAGGAGCACATCTTCGACCGTCAGCAGACGGGCGATTGCGCAGTGATCGGCGTCGACGACGATTATTCCCGTACGGTCCACGAAAAGCTGCTGCGCCGGGCCGGCGTCACGACCGTTCCGGTGGCACTCGATCGTCCGATTCCCGGCGGCGTGTCGTTCCGCGCCGGCCGCCTGATCGATGCCGACGGTTTCTCCGTCGACTTCTCCGACGTGCCGACCCTGCCCGGCGACCACAACGCCCAGAATGCCGCCTGCGCCTGGGCTGCCTGCCGCTGGCTAGGTATCGCGCGGGAAAAGATCGTCGAGGGCCTTAAAAGCTATCCCGGCCTGCCGCACCGCCAGGAGCGCGTCGCATCCGTCGGCGACATCACCTACATCAACGACAGCAAGGCGACCAACGCCGATGCCGCGGCGCGCGCGCTCTCGAGCTATCGCAACATCTATTGGATCGCCGGCGGCCAGGCCAAGGAGGGCGGCGTGGCGCCGCTCGCCTCGTACTTCGAGCGCATCCGGCACGCCTTCCTGATCGGCGAGGCGAGCGATCTCTTCGCCGGCCAGCTCGACGGCAAGCTCGCCTACAGCCGCTGCGGCGATCTCAAGTCGGCGCTGGATGCCGCCCACGACCGGGCGCAGCGCGAGGCCACCGGTCCTGCCGTGGTGCTGCTATCGCCGGCTTGCGCCTCGTGGGACCAGTGGGCGAGCTACGAACATCGCGGCGATGCCTTCCGCGCCATGGCGCGCGCCCTGCCGGGCGCGGCGAGTTTGGGGAGGGCCGCGTGATCCAGGTTCCGCGCGACGACCGCAGCGTGGTCGGACAATGGTGGTGGACCGTCGACCGCTGGTCGCTCGGCGCCATCCTGGCGATCATGGCGTTCGGCGTCATGCTGACGCTCGCCGCCTCGCCACCTGCCGCCGAGCGCATCGGCGCCGACTCCTTCATCTTCGCCAAGCGCCAGTTCCTGTTCCTGCCGCTGGCGCTGGTCGTCATGCTGACGATCTCGCTGGCGTCGCCGCGCCACGTCCGCCGGCTCTCGCTGCTGGTGTTCGCCGGCAGCATTGTGCTGCTGGCGGCGACCTTCGTGATCGGCGTCGAGATCAAGGGCGCAAAGCGCTGGATCACGGTGCCCGGCCTCTCTAGCCTGCAGCCCTCGGAGTTCGTGAAGCCGAGCCTGGCCGTGATCTCGGCCTGGCTGCTGGCCCAGAGCCGCACCGAACGGCGCATGCCGGGCTATTTCCTCTCCACGCTTCTGGTCGGCGGCGTGCTGGCGCTGCTGATCAGGCAGCCCGACCTCGGCATGAGCATCGTCGTGGCCGCGGTGTGGGCGTGCCAGCTCTTCGTCGTCGGCCTGCCGTTGTGGGTCGTCGGCTTCGGCGTGCTGGCGGGTGGCGCCAGTCTTGTCGTCGCGTACTTCATGCTGAGTCACGTGCGCAGCCGTTTCGACCGCTTCCTCGATCCTTCGTCGGGCGACAACTACCAGGTCAACACGGCCCTCGAAGCCTTTATGAACGGCGGCCTGGTCGGGCGCGGTCCGGGCGAGGGCACGGTGAAGGCCCAGCTTCCCGACGCACACACCGACTTCGTCATGGCCGTGGCCGGCGAGGAATTCGGCCTGATCGTCTGCCTGATCATTCTCAGCCTGTTTGCCTTCGTGACGCTGCGCTCGCTGTCGCGCGCGACTAAGGAAACCAGCCTGTTCATCACGCTCTCCGCCACCGGACTTGCCGTGCAGTTCGGCCTGCAGGCGACCATCAACATGGCCTCGACCATCCAGCTCATTCCCGCCAAGGGCATGACGCTGCCGTTCATCTCCTACGGCGGCTCGTCGGCGCTCGCCATGGCGATCTGCCTCGGCATGCTGCTGTCGCTGACGCGCGAGCACGCCGGCTTGAGGGAGGCCGTGTGATGGCGCACGGCGGGCCCGTTGTCTTGGCGACTGGCGGCACCGGCGGGCACGTGTTCCCGGCCGAAGCGCTGGCCGGCGAACTCGAGTCGCGCGGCGTGCCGTTTGCGCTAGTCACCGACACGCGCGGCCGGCAGTGGCAAGGTGCGTTGGCGCGCCGGCCGATTCACTATATCCACGCCGATAGCCCGACCGGTTCGTTCAAGCACCGTGTGGCTGGAATGTTCTCCCTGCTGATCGGCCTGTTCGATGCCTGGTTGGCGTTGCGACGCCTCGCGCCCGCGGCGGTCGTGGGCTTCGGCGGCTATGCCTCGGTGCCGACCATGATTGCCGCCCGCTTGAGGCGCCTGCCGTCGATGCTGCACGAACAGAATGCGGTGTTGGGCAAGGCCAACCGCATGGTCATCGGCGGTGCCGCGCGCGTGGCGACTTCATTCGACCGCACGCGTCATATCGCCGAGGACGACGAGCGCATCCGGCTGGTCGGCAATCCCGTGCGCGAGGCGGTGCGCGCCCTGCGCGGCTCGCCCTATCGCGCTCCGTCGGCCGACCGCACGATCGACCTGCTGGTGTTCGGCGGCAGCCAGGGTGCTGCGTCGTTCAGCCAGATCGTCCCGGAGGCAGTGATCGCCTTGCCGGTGCCGCTGCGTTCTCGCCTGCGCATCGTCCAGCAATGCCGGCCCGAGGATCTGGAGAGCGTGCGTGTCCGCTACGGCCAGGCCGGCATCGTGGCCGAGCTGGCACCGTTCTTCGCCGACCTGCCGCAGCGTCTGGCATCGGCGCATCTCGTGATCGGCCGTTCCGGCGCCTCGACCGTGTCGGAGCTTGCGACCATCGGCCGGCCGTCGATCCTGATCCCGTTTCCCTATGCCGCCGACGACCACCAGACGGCCAACGCCCGCGCCTTCGAGAGCTCGGGCGGCTGTATCGTGATCCCGCACGCCCGGTTCGACGCAGCGACCTTGGGCGCACAGTTGCGCGCGCTGCTCGAGTCGCCGCAGCGTCTGTCGGACATGGCGGCGCAAGCGCTGGCCGCCGGCTGGCCTGACGCCGCGGCGCGCCTTGCCGACCTCGTCGTCGAGTTGATTCAGCAGAATTTCGCGCCGTCAGGAGCCGCCGCATGAGAGCGTTGCCGTTGGACATCGGGTTGATCCATTTCGTCGGCATCGGCGGCATCGGTATGTCGGGCATCGCCGAGGTGCTGCACAATCTCGGCTACAAGGTGCAGGGCAGCGACATCGGCGAAGGCGCCAACACGCGCCGCCTGACCGAACTCGGCATCAAGGTGGTGATCGGCCATCGCGCCGAGAACATCGGCAGTGCCCAGGTCGTCGTCGTCTCCAGCGCGGTGAAGAAAGACAATCCCGAGGTGCTGGCAGCGCGCGCGCGTCTGGTGCCGGTGGTCCGGCGCGCCGAGATGCTGGGCGAGCTGATGCGGCTCAAATGGGCGATCGCTGTCGGCGGCACCCACGGCAAGACCACGACGACGTCGCTGATCGCCGCCGTGCTCGAAGGCGGCGGCCTCGACCCGACCGTGATCAACGGCGGCATCATCAACGCCTACGGCACCAACACCCGCCTGGGCGAGGGCGACTGGATGGTCGTGGAGTCCGATGAATCGGACGGCTCGTTCCTGCGCCTGCCGGCCACCATCGCCATCGTCACCAACATCGATCCCGAGCATCTCGACCATTACGGCACCTTCGACGCCGTGCGCGACGCCTTCGTGCGCTTCGTCGAAAATATCCCGTTCTACGGCTTTGCCGTGCTGTGCTCGGATCATCCCGAGGTCGAGGCGCTGATCCCGCGCGTCGGCGACCGCCGCATCATCACCTACGGCATCGGTGCCAACGCCGACGTGCGCGCCATCAACCTCAAGCTCGACCGCGGCGGCGCCGACTTCGACGTCATGGTCGAGCATCGTTCCACCAACCAGTCGCGCATCATTTCCGGACTGTGCCTGCCGATGTTCGGCCAGCACAATGTCCAGAACGCGCTGGCGGCCATCGCCGTGGCGCAAGAGATGGGCCTGCCTGACGACACCATCCGCAACGCGCTGGCGTCGTTCGCCGGCGTCAAGCGCCGCTTCACCAAGACCGGCGAGGCGCACGGCATCACCGTGATCGACGATTACGGCCACCACCCCGTCGAGATCGCCGCCGTCCTGCGCGCCGCCCGCCAGGCTTATGGCGGTTCGGGCCGCGTCATCGCGGTCATGCAGCCGCACCGCTACTCGCGGCTGGCCTCGCTCAAAGCCGAATTCGCGGCGTGCTTCGGAGATGCCGACACGGTGATCATCGCCGACGTCTATGCCGCGGGCGAGACGCCGATCGAGGGCATCAACCGCGACATGCTGGTCGGTCTCGCGACCCGCGCCGGCCATCGCGAAGTCATGCCGCTCGAAGCGCCGGCCGATCTGCCGAACATGATCTGGCAGATCTCGCGACCGGGCGACGTCGTCGTATTCCTCGGCGCCGGCAGCATCACCTCGTGGGCGCATGCGCTGCCCGGCCAAATCCAGCAGCTCGCCGTCGAGCGGGCCGGCCCGCGTGCCATCGCCAACGATTCAGGCCCCCTTAACAGCGGCTCGGCGGCATGATGGCGCTTGCAACCACGCGCTCGCACCTGATCGACCGGCTGCCCAGGCCGCGCGGACGGCTGACCGCCGACGCGCCGCTCGGTCCGCAGACCTGGTTCAATACGGGCGGTCCGGCCGAAGTGCTGTTCCGTCCGGCCGACCCGGACGATCTCGCGCAATTTCTTTCCGAAGTGCCCGCCGATGTGCCGGTGATGGCGCTGGGTGTCGGCTCGAACTTGCTGGTGCGCGACGGCGGCGTGAGGGGCGTGGTGGTCCGCCTCATGCGCGGCTTCACCGGGATCACTATCGATGGTGAAGAGGTTGTCGCCGGCGCGGGTGCACCCGATCTCAACGTAGCGCTGACGGCGCGCGATGCCGCGCTCGCCGGCCTCGAATTCCTGAGCGGCATTCCCGGCACGATCGGCGGCGCGTTGCGCATGAATGCGGGTGCTTATGGCAGCGAACTGTCCGAGGTTTTTGTGTCGGCGGAAGCAGTCGACCGCAGGGGCCGCAAGCATCACGCCGGCCCGTCCGAGATAGGCTTCAGCTACCGCCACAGCGATGCGGCTGCCGACTGGATTTTTACGTCGGCGCGACTCAAGGGCCATCGCGACGACCAACTCGCCATCGCCCGGCGCATCGCCGAAATCGATTCGGCACGAACCGAGTCGCAGCCGCGCAGCCGCACCGGCGGCTCGACCTTCGTCAATCCGCCGGGCCACAAGGCGTGGGAGCTGATCGATCGCGCGGGCTGCCGCGGCCTCAAGGTCGGCGGCGCCCAGGTCTCGGAGAAGCACACGAACTTCCTGATCAATATGGGCGAGGCGACGGCTTCCGATATCGAGGCACTTGGTGAAGAAGTGCGTCGCCGCGTGTTGGCCGAGAGCGGCGTGCAGCTCGAATGGGAAATCCGCCGCATCGGAGAAGCGGCATGAAGAACGTCGCGGTCCTCATGGGCGGCTGGTCTCCCGAGCGCGAAGTCTCGCTGGTGAGCGGCAAGGCCTGTGCCGAGGGACTGCGCGAAGGCGGCCACAAAGTTTATGAGTACGACGTCAGCCGCGACCTGCGTGCGCTGGTCGATTTCCTGCGTCCGGTGGCGGGCGGCGGTCCCGACGTGGTGTTCAACGCCCTGCATGGCCGCTTTGGCGAAGATGGCTGCATCCAGGGTGTGCTGGAAATTCTCGGTGTGCCCTATACGCACTCCGGCGTGCTGCCCTCGGCGATCGCCATGAACAAGGAAATGTCGCGTCACGTCTTTGCTTCGCTCGGCATGCGCGTGGCGCCGGGTAAGGTGATCGAGCGCCGCGCGCTGGCGGCGGGCGATCCGATGCCGCGGCCTTACGTGGTGAAGCCGATCGACCAGGGGTCCAGTGTTGGCGTCCATATCGTACGCGACGGCGACAATCTCGGCGCCGTCGAAGTGGCGGAAGCCGCCTTTGGCGAGCGCGTGCTGGTGGAGAAATTTGTGCCTGGCCGCGAGCTCACCGTGGCGGTGATGGGCGACAAGGCAGTCGCCGTCACCGAGCTGCGCCCGCGCACGCGCTTCTACGACTACGAGGCCAAATATACCGACGGCGTCACCGAGCACCTGATCCCGGCGCCGATCCCGGCCGAGGTCTATGAGCAGGCTCGCCAATGGGCGCTGATGGCGCACCAGGCGCTGGGCTGCAGCGGCCTTAGCCGCGCCGACATGCGGTGGGACGACAGCAAGCCCGGCACGACCGGCCTGGTGGTACTCGAGCTCAACACCCAGCCGGGCATGACGCCACTGTCGCTGGCGCCCGAACAGGCCAAGTGGGCCGGGATTTCCTGGCCGCAGCTCATGACCTGGATGCTCGATCACGCACGGCAGCCGTCATGAACAGCCGCAGGGACCGCCCCGCACCTCCCCGTAACGCGCCGCGCCGCGACTACGACCGGCGCAAGAAGCGCGGCCCCGGGCGCAAGACGACGCGGCCGCTGTGGCGGCAGCCTCTGCTGCTGGGCCTCGCCGTGCTGCTGCTGGCCGGCGGTGGTGGTGGCGGCTGGTGGGCGTGGAAGGAAGGCTGGCTCGGCGAATTCGAGCGCCAGGTCGACGCCACGACACACAGCATCGTGGGCGCCATCACGCCCTTCAAGCTCACCGACGTCACGGTAGAGGGCCGCGACCAGGTCGATCCCGATGTCATTCTCGCTGCTCTCAACGTCAAGATGGGCGACTCGCTGCTCGGTATCGATCTGCAGGCGGCGCGCCAGCGGCTGGAGGCCATCGACTGGGTGTCGACCGCCACGGTCGAGCGGCGTCTGCCCGAAACCTTGTACGTCACGTTGACGGAGCGCCGCGCCGTTGCGCTATGGCAGAACGGCAGCGAATACACCCTGATCGACGTCAACGGCCGCACCGTGCGGGCAAAGCGCATGCCGCCGGGCGCCGAAACGCTCCTGCTGCTGGGCGGCGTCGGCGCACCCGAGCATGTCGGCGAATTGCTGTTGCTGCTCGTCAACGAACCCAAGATCGCACGCCAGCTGCGCGCGGCGGTGTGGGTCGGCCAGCGGCGCTGGAATCTCGTGCTCGCCAACGGTGTCGAGATCTGGCTTCCCGAAGACGACTCGGTGGCGGCGCTGCAGAAGATCGGCGCACTCGATGCTAGCCACAGGCTGCTGTCGCGCGACTACGGCGTCGTCGATCTCAGGCTGCCGGACAAGCTCTACTTGAGAAAACGGACCCCGGGTGGCGACGCGTTGCCCGGGCCGGGTTGATTTGAAATTGTACGCGTAAGGACGGGGGTCATCGTGGCCAAGACAAGAAACGGCGTCATCGCGGCGCTCGATATCGGGACCAGCAAGGTCGTCTGCTTCGTGGCGCGGGTCGACGGGCAGGGGCTGCGCGTGGTCGGCATCGGCCACCAGCCGGCGCTCGGCATGCGATCGGGCAACATCATCGACATGGAGGCGGTGACGCGCGCCATCTCCTCGGCGGTGTCGACCGCGGAGGAAATGTGCGGCGAGCATGTCCGCGAGGTCATCGTCGGCGTGAGCGGCGGATCGCCGGCCTCGCACAACCAGAGCCTTGAGGTCGCCGTCGGCCATCACGAGATCGGCGAGCGCGACGTGCGCCGCGTGCAGCAGCATATCCATCTACCGGCCGAGACCGCTGACCGCGACATCATCCATTCCGAGGCGATCGGCTACACCGTCGACGGCACGCCGGTCCGCGACGCGCGCGGCATGTTCGGCGAGCGGCTGGCCATCGACGTGCATCTCGTGACGGCGGCCAGCGGCTCGATGCGCAACCTCCAGGTCTGCGTGCGCCGCGCCCATCTCGAGATCGCCGAGCGCGTCTGCGCCGCGCATGCCGCGGGCCTGTCCTCGCTGGTCGCCGACGAGCGCGACCTCGGCGTCACGCTGATCGACATGGGCGGCGGCACGACCTCGATCGCAGTGTTCTATGAAGGCCATCTCGTGCATGTCGACTCGATTCCGGTCGGCGGCGAGCACGTGACGCGCGATATCGCCCGCGGACTGTCGACGCCGGTCGCCCATGCCGAGCGCATGAAGACCCAGATCGGCCGTTCGGTCGCCAAACCGAACGACGAATACGACATCATCGACGTTCCCCTGATCGGCGAGGAGGACCGGACGCGTCCGAACCACGTGCCGCGCTCGATCCTGGTAGGAATCATACGCCCCCGGATAGAGGAAACCTTCGAGCTGGTGCGCAGCCGGCTCGAGGCTAGTGGTGTGGATAAGTTGGCCGGTGGCCGGGCCGTCTTGGTCGGAGGCGGCTGCCAACTCGACGGCGTGCCTGAGGTCGCGGCCGCAATTCTGAATAAGAAAGTTCGTGCTGGAGGCCCGCTTCGTCTTGCTGGGCTTGCGGATTCCACGGGTGGGCCGGCTTTTTCCTCTGCGGCCGGACTTCTTGCGTTTGCCCTGCAACATCATGCTGCAGTGCAGGCTCCGAGCGCGGCGACAGAGGCACCGGCGAGCCGAATCGGTCGACTTGGTAGTTGGATTAGGGACAACTTTTAGGCAATATGTTGTATGGGGTGTGGCAGTCCCCAACAGGCTGTAGTGCAATAATAAAAAGCCGGTGGCGGTGAAGGGTCTTTCTTAAACGGGCCCGCGCCGTCGCTCCGAGCAGATACCCCCCTCGTTTGCGTGGAGAAAGCCGTATGACAATCAACCTCAGTCTCCCCCAAAAGGAGTCGGAGATTAAGCCCCGCATTACCGTCGTCGGAGTCGGTGGTGCGGGCGGAAACGCCGTCAACAACATGATCAGCGCCGCCCTCGAAGGCGTTGAATTCATAGTCGCCAATACGGACTCTCAGGCATTGGGTCAGTCGCTCGCCGATCGGCGGGTACAGCTTGGTATCACCATCACCCAGGGCCTGGGTGCCGGTGCGCGGCCGGAAGTCGGCCGCCAGGCCGCCGAAGAGGCGATGCAGGAGCTCCTGCAATATCTCGACGGCGCCAACATGGTGTTCGTCACCGCCGGCATGGGCGGCGGCACCGGCACAGGTGCGGCGCCCGTCATCGCTGCCGCGGCGCGCGAGCAGGGCATCCTCACCATCGGCGTCGTCACCAAGCCGTTCCACTTCGAGGGACGCCGCCGCATGCAGGTGGCCGAGCAGGGCATTCTCGAACTCGAGAAGGTCGTCGACACCCTGATCGTCATTCCCAACCAGAACCTGTTCAAGATCGCCAACGAGAAGACCACCTTCGCCGATGCCTTCAAGATGGCCGACGACGTTCTGCACATGGGCGTGCGCGGCGTCACCGATCTGATGGTCATGCCCGGCCTGATCAATCTCGACTTCGCCGACATCCGCACGGTGATGAGCGAGATGGGCAAGGCGATGATGGGCACCGGCGAGGCCGAAGGTCCGGACCGCAGCCGTGTTGCGGCCGAATCGGCGATCTCCAACCCACTGCTGGAAGATCACTCGATGAAGGGCGCCAAGGGCGTGCTCATCAACATCACCGGCGGCCTCGACATGACCCTGCACGAGGTCGACGAGGCGGCCAACCGCATCCGCGAGGAGGTCGACGCCGACGCCAATATCATCTTCGGCTCGACCTTCGATGCTTCGATGCAGGGCCGCATGCGCGTGTCGGTGGTCTCCACCGGCATTGCCGCCATGGCGGCGCAGGCGCCGGCGCCGAACTACCTCAACCTCGACATGAACCGGCCGATGCAGACCGGCCAGCCGGCACTCAGCCGTCCGGCTGCCGCGCCGGTCGGTCGCGTCGTCATGCCGGCTGCGGCATCGGCACCTGCCGCACATATCGCGCCGGCTGCTCCCGTCATGGCCGCACCGCCGGTGATGGAAGCGGCACCCGCTCCCGCACCGGTGGCGTATGCCGCGGTCGCGCAGGCGCCGATCCCGGTGCAGATCATGCCGTCGGCACCGGTCGAAGCGCCGGTCGCTGCAGCACCTGCTCCTCCGCCCGCGACCAGCATCCAG
>CAMDQJ010000026.1 GCA_945905835.1 Asaia bogorensis | reverse complement strand
CACCATCGCCGCCCCTCAGCCGCTTACCCTCGGTCCCGAAATGCCCGCCGGCCTGCTGGCAGGCTGCGCCGGCATCGAGCCGGATGACGTCGTGGTGGCCGCGCACCGGCCGCTCATGGCCTCGGTCGGCAACTCCTTCGTCGTGGCCGAAGTGACGGCCGACGCGCTCACCCGCGCCGTGCCCGATATCGCGCGATTCCGCGAGGCCGTGAAGACCTACCCGGCACTCGGCGCCAACCGCCTGCCGCTCTACCTCTATGCCCATGACGGCAACCGCCTGCGCGCCCGCATGTTCTCTCCGCTGTCCGGAACCGTCGAGGATGCCGCCACGGGAAGTGCGGCGACGCCGCTCGCCGCACTGCTGCTGTCGCTGACGAGCGACAAGGCGCGGCGCTACGACATCGTGCAAGGCGTCGAGATGGGCCGGCCGAGCCTGTTGCACGCCTCGGCACACCGCGCCGCTGATGGCATCCGCGCCAGCGTTGGCGGCGGCTGCGTGCCCGTGCTGAAGGGCGAAGTCTCGCTCTAGCCCGCCTGGATGATGTATCCCGCTCGCGGGAAATGGACGACGACGTCGCCCGCCCGCGGGTCGCTGCGGGCGATCGAGATGCGGTCGGCTGTGAGTCCAACCAGCGTGCCGCTCACCGGCACCTTGCCGGTGTCGTCAGGCGTGACGCTGAGCTTCTGGCCGGATTTCAGGCCGCTCGGATCATTGGCGTCGACGCTGGCCGGCGCGGGCTTGGCCGCCTTGGCGATCTCGAGCGCATCGGTCGCCTTGATGTCGGTACGCTTGCCCTCGCCCAGCGCCTTCATGCGCTCCGACCAGGCGACGATCTTCGGCAGCCGGTCGAGCGGAGCGGCCGTGGCGCCGAGATGCTGCTGGATGAACCACACCGGGTTGTATAGCGCACAGTCGGCCAGGCTGGGTTCGCCGCCCAGCACGAACTTAGCGTCCCCGGCCAGCATCGCCTCGGCGATCGACAGCAGGGCGTAGGTCTGGTCGCGCAACATCGGTAGCGCAGCGCGCATCCGCTCGGGGTCGAACGAGCGACCGGAGAACTCGCTGCGGTCCTTCTTGAAGGCCTCTCCGAACTTGTCGGCGACCTGGCTCATGACCACGCCGACCGCGGGCGAGAAGATGTTGCGGTCGATCCACATGGTGATCGCCCGCGCCTCGCCCTCGCGGCCCTTGGGCAGGAACGAGGGCGCCGGCAGGCGCCGCTCGAGCTCCAGCATGATGAGCTGGGTGTCGCAGTAGACGTCGGCGCCGATCTGCATCACAGGCGTCTTGCGATAGCCGCCGGTCAGCGGCATCAGGTCGGGCTTGGGCATGACGTTGGGAATGTCGACCGACTTCCACGCCGCCTGCTTGAGGCCAAGCCCGATGCGTACCTTTTCGGCATAAGGCGACAGGCCGTAGTGATGCAGGATGATATCGCTCATGACCTGAGTGCCTTGATGTTGAATGCGTATTTGCCGGGGCCGCCACTGAACACGGCGGTGCCCGCTACCAGGGCATCGGCGCCGGCCTTGATGCAGCGCCTGGCCGTCTCGGGATTGACCCCGCCATCGACCTCGAGATCGATCTTCTTGCCCAGCGCATCGATCGCCTTGCGCAGCGCGGAAATCTTGGCGAGCTGGCTTTCGATGAAGGTCTGGCCGCCGAAGCCGGGATTGACGCTCATTACCAGCACGAGGTCGAGGTCGCCCAGCACGTTCTCGATGGCGGCAAGCGACGTCGCCGGATTGAGCACGCAGCCCGCCCTTTTGCCGAGGCTCTTGATGAGCTGGACCGTGCGGTGGATGTGCGGGCCAGCCTCGGGATGAAACGAAACAGTGTCGGCGCCGGCATCGACATAGGCCGGCACCATGGCGTCGACCGGCGTGATCATGAGATGCACGTCGAATGGCAGCTTGCTGTGCTTGCGCAGCGCCTTCACCACCATCGGGCCGATGGTGATGTTGGGCACGAAATGGCCGTCCATCACGTCGACATGGATCCAGTCGGCGCCGGCGGCACTCACAGCCACAACCTCCGCGCCCAGCGTCGCGAAGTCGGCCGACAGGATGGAGGGAGCGATGCGGACGGGCTGCTGCGCCATTTATCGCCTCACTTTATCAGGTGCCGGGCCACGTCGGCGCTTCCCAGCCCTTGCGGCGGAAGGGATTGACCGGAAAGGTGCCGAGCATCTTGAACTTGTCCTTTTGCGAGAAGAACTCCAGCTCCTCCAGCGCAAGCTGCAGGCTGTGCTGCTCGGGATGGCCCTCGACCTCGGCATAGAACTGCGCCTGTTCGAAATGCGCACCCGAGAGATAGCTCTCCAGCTTCACGATGTTGACGCCGTTGGTGGCGAAGCCGCCCAGCGCCTTGTAGAGCGCGGCCGGCACGCTCTTCACGCGGAACAGGAAGGCGGTCATGCAGCTCACCGTGCGCCAGTCGGGCTTGGCCTCCTCACGGCTGAACACCAGCATGCGCGTGGTGTTGTGGTCGGCATCCTCGATGTTCCCGGCCAGGACCTTGAGGTTGTAGATCTTGGCCGCGAGCGAGGAGGCAATGGCGCCCACGCTCTTGTCGCCGATCTCGGCGATCTCGCGGGCAGCACCTGCGGTGTCGCCATGGATCAACGGTGTGATGTGGTTCTTCTTCAGGAAGTTGCGGCACTGGGCCAGCGCCTGGACGTGGCTCTTGGCGGTCTTGATGTTCTTGAGCGAGACCCCCGGCAGGGCGACCAGGCAGTGCTCGACCCGCTGGAAGTGCTCGGCCACGATCTTGAGTTTGGTATGGGGCAGCAGGCTGTGCAGGTCGGCGACACGGCCGGCGATCGAGTTCTCGACCGGGATGATGGCGAGCTCGGCCTTGCCGGCCTGCACGGCGCCCATGGCGGCCTCGAAGGTCGGGCACGGCAGCGTCGTCATGTAGGGAAAGGCGGCACGGCAGGCCATGTCCGAGTTCGCGCCCGGCTCGCCCTGGAACGCGATGGTGTTGCTGGCCTTTGCAGCCGCCATTTGCCGAACTCCCCTCAAGCCTCTGATCCGGGCTTCTCGTTGTGGGCTGTTTCCCCCGCCGGACCGGTGCCGTCAACCATCCGATAGTCGGCAAAAAACCCCGCAAAATCCGACACTTGCGACGTTCCGCCGCGCGAGCGGCGGCGCCAGATTCGATACTACTGGCGGGTCGGAGGGCATGCTACAGCAACCCCCGAAAATTCGTGCTGCGGGAAGTCCTGTTATGGCCAATTTCAACACGGTTGCCGGTTGTGTCCTCGCCTCGGCGCTCTTTGCGATGATCGTCGGCAAAGTCTCCAACGCCGTGGTTCACCCGCACATGCTCGACAAGCCGGCGATCGCCGTGGCCGACGAGCCCGTCGCCGCCGCCGGCGCCGCACCCGCCGAGCTCGCCCCGATCGGACCGAAGCTCGCCGGCGCCAATATCGAGAACGGCAAGGCGCTCTTCCAGAAGCAGTGCTTCATCTGCCACACCATCGACAAGGGCGGCGTCAACAAGGTCGGCCCCAACCAGTGGGGCGTCGTCGGCCGCAAGCTGGCGAGCCACGAGGGTTTCGGCTACTCCTCGGCGCTGAAGGACAAGGGCGGCGAGTGGGACTACGAAGCCATCAACCACTTGATCTTCAAGCCGACCGCCTTCGTGCGCGGCACCAAGATGGCTTTTGCCGGACTGGCCAAGGAGCAGGAGCGCGCCGACGTGATCGCCTACCTGCGCACCATGTCCGACGCGCCCAAGCCGCTTCCCTAGGACTCCCGTGACCGGGTCGGTTTCCGCCGAGCTGGTCGCTCTCGCCGAACGCATGGCCGATGCCGTGCGCCCGATCGCGTGCCGCTATTTCCGCACTTCCGTCGCCATCGACGACAAGGTCGATAGCAGCCCCGTAACCATCGCCGACCGCGAGGCCGAGACCGCCATGCGCGCCCTGCTCACCGCGCAGGTGCCGGACCATGGTGTGTCGGGCGAGGAGCACGGCTCGGTCCGCCTCGACGCCGATTATGTCTGGGTGCTCGACCCGATCGACGGCACCAAGGCCTTCATCACCGGCCTGCCGATCTTCGGCACGCTGATCGCCCTCCTGCACCGCGGCAAGCCGGTGCTGGGCGTGATCGACCAGCCGATCATGGGCGAGCGCTGGCTGGGCGTTACCGGCCGACAGACAACCTTCAACAGCAAGCCGGTCGCCACGCGCGCCTGTCCGACTCTCGACCGGGCCTACATGTACTCGACGGCGCCGATCATGTTTCCCGGCGCTTTCGAGAAGCGTCACGAGGCACTCACCCAGCGGGTAAAGCTCTTCCGCTGGGGTGGCGACTGCTACGCCTACGGCCTGCTCGCCGCCGGCCATGTCGATCTGGTCGTCGAGGCGAGCCTCAAGCTCTACGACTTTGCCGCCCTGGTGCCCGTGGTCGCCGGCGCCGGCGGGCTCATCACCGACTGGCAGGGCAAGGAACTCGACATCGACTCCGACGGATCGGTGCTGGCAGCCGGCGATGCCGCGACCCATCGCGCTGCCATGGCAGTGCTGGCCGGCGACGGTGGCGAGCCCGCCGAACGGCGACGCGCCGGCTAGTCGCGCCACGCCGCGCGGTCGATGTCGAACCAGCGCGCCTCGATGCTCCTGTAGACGACGTTCTTTCGATATGTGAGGCCAAGCCGCTTCATCACCGCCTGCGAGGCAAGATTGTCGGGCTTGGTGATGGCGAAGATCGACGCCAGCTCCAGGACGTCGAAGCCGTAGTCCATCGCCGCCCGCGCCGCCTCGGTCGCGTAGCCCTTGCCCCAGGCATCGGGATGCAGCGCCCACAGGACCTCCGTCGCCTCGAACTCCGGCACGTAGTTGAGGCCGCCATGGCCGATCAGCCCGCCCTCGCGGAAGATGCCCCAGGGCGCGTGGCGCCGCTCCTGCCCGGCGGCGGCGAAGCGCTCGATGCTGGCATGCGCCGCCGCCACGGGTTCGCCCGGCGCTGTCAGCAGCCATTTCGCCACCTCGGGATGGGAGCGCATGGCGGCATAGGCCTCGGCATCGGCCGGGATCAGGGGGCGCAGCGTCAGGCGCTCGGTCTGCAGCACGGTCATCTTTGCATAACTTTACATAGCCGAGACGGCTGCGAAACGGGTCGGGTGCATATGACCTTCATGGGCGATCCGCCCTAACGGAGGTCAACATGACGAAGACGATCAAGACGACGATGCTGGCGCTGCTCGCGGGCAGCCTGGCGGTGGGCGCGGGCGGCTTTGCCTTCGCCAAGAGCGAGGCCTCGGCCGATCCGGCCAAGTTCCAGCAGCGCATAGAAGCCGGGCGCGCTGCATCAACCTCGGGCACTGCACGCCGGGCTGCGCCCAGGGCGCCAAGGCCAGCACCGGCATCACCTACTGGCCGCCCGCGGCGCTCGCCGCCAGCGTCGCCTTCATCACCCGCGTGGCGCCGTTCTATTGCCTGTTTGGCATGGGCCTCGCGCTCAACTTCGCGAGCCAGGGCGCCGGCCGCATGAAGGCGCCCCTGGTGGCCAGCATCGCGCGCCAGGCCGTGGCGGTGGCCGGCGGCTGGTTCGCGGTCGAGACACTGGGGCTGGGGCTCGACAGCGTGTTCACCGCCATCGCCACGGGCATCGTGGTCTATGGCTGCCTGATCGCGGGGTCGCTGCTCGTGGTGCCGTGGCGATCGAAGGGCGACGCGACGTAAGGCTTTGGCTTGCTATTGGCAAAATTTGCCAGTTTCGATATTCTGGCTGACATCAGGAGAACCTGGAAATGCCGACGCGAAACATCAGCCTGACCGCCGAACAGGACGCCTTCGTCGAGCAGGTCGTCCGGAAGGGCGAATATCAGAATGCCAGCGAAGCTGTCCGCGATGCGCTGCGCGCGTTGCAGCAGCGCCGGCGCGAGGATGCCCTCAAGCTGAAGTCGCTGCGCGCCCAGGTCAGGGCCGGCGTCGATGCGCTCGACCGCGGCGAGTTCGTTGAAGTCGACGACGCCAACCTCGACCGCTATGTCGAACGACTGGCGTCGCAACCGGGCAAGGATAGGCGCTGAAGCGATGGCGCGCTGGCGCTTCTCCCAGCCGGCCGAGGCGGATCTTGCGAACATCCTGGCGACCAGCCGCGCGCGCTGGGGAATCGACGGCCGGCGGCGTTACGCATCGCTTGTGACCGCAGCGATACGACTTGTTGCCGCCGATCCCGAAGGGCCGACCACGCGCAACCGCACCGACCTTCTGGCCGGCGCCCGAAGCCTGCACCTGCGGCACGCCCGCGCTGCCGCTCCGCAACCGACGACGCAGCAGCCGGTGCACGTCCTCTATTTTCGCGTTAGTCGACCCGGCCTGATCGAGATCGTTCGCGTGCTGCATGAACGCATGGAACCCAGCCGTCATATCGGCGACGATCTTCAGGACGATCAGTCGTGACGCCGTCTGCCTAGCGACAGAAACCGCCGCCAGCCGCTTCCGGATTGACCTGCCCGCCGCCTAAGATGCCGGGAAAACTGGAGGAAGCGGCCCATGGACTTCAACATTCCCGCCGACATCGCAGCCTATCTCACCGAGCTCGATGCCTTCATCGAGCGCGAGATCCGGCCGCTCGAGCGCGAGAGCGACAACATCCGCTTCTTCGACCATCGCCGCGAGCATGCCCGCACCGACTGGGACAATGACGGCCAGCCCCGCCACGAATGGGAGGAGCTTCTGGCCGAGATGAAGCGCCGCGCCGACAAGGCGGGCCATCTGCGTTTCGGCCTGCCGAAGGAACTCGGCGGCAAGGAGGGCTCCAACCTCGCCATGGCGATCATCCGCGAGCATCTCGCGCACAAGGGGCTCGGCCTCCACAACGACCTGCAGAACGAGAGCTCGATCGTCGGCAACTTCCCGGTGGCGCTGCTGCTGCACCGCTTCGGCACCCAGGAGCAAAAGGACCGCTACATCGAAGGCATGTTCAAGGGCACCGAGCGCATCGGCTTTGGCCTCACCGAGCCGCTGCACGGCTCGGACGCCACCTTCATGGAGACCGCCGCAGTCAAGCAGGGCTCCGACTGGATCATCAACGGCATGAAGCGCTTCAACACCGGCATGCATACCGCCACCGTCGATCTCGTCTTCGCCCGCACCTCGGGCAAGGTCGGCGAGCCTCGCGGCATCTCGGCGTTCCTGACGCCGGTGAAGACGCCCGGCTTCAAGATCGAACACATGTGGTGGACCTTCAACATGCCCTCCGACCATGCCGAGGTGTCGCTGACCAACGTCAAGGTGCCGGCTACAACCATGCTGGGCGAGGAAGGCCGCGGCCTCGACGTGGCGCAGACCTTCGTGCACGAGAACCGCATCCGCCAGGCCGCCTCCAGTTTGGGCGCGGCGCAATACTGCATCGACATGTCGGTGGCCTATGCCAAGAACCGCAAAGTCTTCGGCAAGGCGCTGGCGACCAACCAGGCGATCCAGTTTCCCCTGGCCGAGCTGCACACCGAGGCCGAGATGACGCGCGGGCTGGTGCGCAAGACGGCGTGGCATCTCGACCGCGAGCACCACATGAGCGTCTCGGAATGGGTGGCGATGTCGAACTACCGCGCCAACCGGCTCGTGTGCGACGCCGCCGACCGCGCCATGCAGGTCCATGGCGGCATCGGCTATTCGCGCCACACGCCCTTCGAGCACATCTACCGCCACCACCGCCGCTACCGCATCACCGAGGGCTCGGAGGAGATCCAGATCCGCCGCGTCGCCGGCGCGCTGTTCGGCTTCTGGGGCGTGCAGAAGGCGTCGACGGCGCCGACCTGACGCGTCGTCGCCTGACGCGACGTCACCCCGACGAGACTGGCGCTCGACCGGATACCCCACGTTCCTGTATGAAGGCGCGGCAACCCAGAGGACGCTGAAATGGCCAAAAAGGCCGCAAAGAAGGCCGTTTCCAGGAAGGCCCCCGCCAAGACGACCGCCCCCGTGCTCACCACGCCGGGCAGCGGCGGCCGCCGTGCGTTCGTGGCGCGCGCCACCAAGGAGACGCGCATCGCCGGCGCCATCAACCTCGACGGCACCGGCAAGTACGATATCCATACCGGCATCGGCTTCCTCGACCACATGCTGGAGCAGCTCTCGCGCCACAGCCTAATCGACATCACGCTGCGCGCCGAGGGCGACCTGCACATCGACTATCACCACACCACCGAGGACGCAGGGCTGGTGCTGGGCGAGTGCCTGGCCAAGGCGCTGGGCAACCGCGCCGGCATCCGCCGCTACGGCGGCGCGGTGATCCCGATGGACGAGACCCTGACCGAGGTGGCGCTCGATGCCTCCAACCGGCCGTACCTGATCTGGAAGGTGAATTTCTCCAAGCCCAAGCTCGGCACCATGGACACCGAGCTGTTCAAGGAATGGTTCCAGGCCTTCGCCCAGCTCGGCGGCCTCACGCTGCACGTGTGGAACCACTACGGCGACAACAACCACCACATCGTCGAGAGCTGCTTCAAGGGGCTGGCCCGCGCGCTGCGCGTCGCCGTCGAGGTCGATCCGCGCCAGGCCACGGCGGTACCCAGCACCAAGGGCGTCCTCTGACGCTCCAGGCATGACCGTCGCCCCATGACTGTAGCAATCGTCGATTACGGCTCGGGCAACCTGCGGTCCGCCGCCAAGGCTTTCGAGCGCGCCGCGCGCGAAGCGGGCGCCGACGACCGCGTGCTGGTGACGTCCTCGCCGCGCGAGGTCGAGCAGGCCGACCGCATCGTGCTGCCCGGCGTCGGCGCCTTCGCCGACTGCCGCGCCGGGCTCTATGGCGTGCCCGGCATGGTCGAGGTCCTGCAGCGCGAGGTCGTCGAGCGCGGCAAGCCCTTCCTCGGCATCTGCGTCGGCATGCAGCTGATGGCCACGCGCGGCGTCGAATACGGCGTCCATGCCGGCCTCGACTGGATCAAGGGCGACGTCGTGCGCATCGAGCCCGGCGCCGCCCGCCTCAAGATCCCGCACATGGGCTGGAACGAGCTTGCCGACCTGCGGCCGCACGCCCTGCTGGCCGGCATCGCGGCGCACGACCACGCCTATTTCGTGCATTCGTTTCATCTCAAGGCTGAGATACCCGAGACCGTTCTGGCCACCATCGGCTATGGCGGCCCGATCGCGGCCATGGTCGGCCGCGACAATCTCGCCGGCACCCAGTTCCATCCCGAGAAGAGCCAGGCTACCGGTCTGAAACTCATCGGCAATTTCCTGCGCTGGAAACCTTAAAGCAGCGACGCTGTCACAATCCTTACACTCCTTCGATTGTCGGCCAGCGCCTGCGTCCGTAATGTTCATTTTAGCTGCAAGGTCACATTTCGACCGGATTCCCCTCCTAAGGTCCAACCCTGATGCTTTCGCTGTTCCGCTCCCTGGCGCGCCACCGCCATCGACTACTCGCTGATCGCCGCCATCATCGCCGTGGCCGGCATCTCGGCGATGCGGGCGGTCGGCAGCAAGATGACCAACGCCATGAGCGCCATCGCCAGCACGATCTGACCCCACCCCTCCGCCCAACTGGATGACCAAATGAAAAAGCTCTTCGCCTGCCTCAGCGGCCTGCTCTCCATCGAATACGCCCTGATGGCCTCGCTGCTCGCAATCGTCACCTTCGCCTCGATGCAGTTGCTGGGCGACGACTCGACCAACAAGCTGCTCAAGATCACCACGCTCGGCTGAGCGAGGGTTCTTCCGGACAAGCAAAAGGCCCGCATCGCGGGCCTTTTTTCGTTTCAAAGTCATACCTCTTGTCTTGCTTTCCTAAATCACAACTCTCCCTAAATGGCGGCATGACCGACCTGAACCCTCGCCAAAAGCGCTTCGTCGCCGAATACCTCATCGACCTCAACGCCAGTGCCGCCGCGATCCGCGCCGGCTACCGTGCCCGGAACGCCCGGGTCTACGGCTGGCAGCTGCTGCAACGGCCGGAAATCGCCGCCGCCGTCGCGGTACATGAACAGGAGCTGTTCGACCGGCTCCGTATCAACGCGCTCCACGTGACGACCCAGACGGCGCGCATTGCCTTCCTCAATCCTCGCCATCTCCTGAAGTCGGACGGCACGCTCAAGAGCATCGACGACATAGACGACGCGGCATTGGCCGGCATCGCCGCCATCGAAACGGTGGAGAGCAAGGCCGGCCGGCGGCACAAGCTGCGGCTGCGCGACACGATCCGCGCCCTCACGCTGCTGACCCAGCAGCTGCAGCTGATGGAGGCGGCGCCGACGACTGCCGCCGCCAGCGGCGGCGGGGACGCCTTTGCCGAGGCCATGGAGCGCGCCCGGCAGAAGTACCAGTGACCGGCATCCTTATTGCAGCCCTTGCGAATCGCCCGCTTCAGCGTAAGGAATCACCGATGCATACAGCCCTCTCCCGCCGCCTTCTTCTCGGCTCCGCCCTCGCCGCCCTCTCCGCAGGCACGGCGCGCGCGCAAGCTGCCTGGCCCAACCGCACCATCCGAATCGTCGTGCCCAATCCGGCGGGCGCCGGCGTGGTCGACATCAACGCGCGGCTGCTCGGCCAGCATCTGACCCCGGCGATCGGCCAGCAGGTCATGATCGACAACCGGCCGGGCGCCAGCGGCAATATCGGCACCGACGTCGTGGCCAAGGCGCCGGCCGACGGCTACACGCTGCTCGTGAGCGGCCCGCCGCTGGTGGTGAACCCCTTCCTCTATGCGACGATGCCTTACGAGCCGCTCACCGACCTCGTGCCGGTGTCGATGATCAGCTCTTCGCCGCTGATGATGGTCGTGCATCCCTCGGTGCCGGCGACCTCGGTGAAGGAGCTGATCGCGCTCGCCAAGGCGCAGCCGGCCAAGCTCAACTACGGCTCGGGCGGTGTCGGCAGCACGCCTTTCCTGGCGACCGAGCTGTTCAAGGCGATGGCCGGCATCGATGTGACGCACGTGCCCTACAAGGGCGGCGCGCCGGCGCTGGCCGATCTGGTGGGCGGCCAGCTCACCTTCATGATCGAGAACATGCCGGGCACCTTGCCTCTGGTGAAAAGCGGCAAACTGCGCGCGCTGGCGGTGACCGGCGCCAGGCGCGCGGTTCTGGCGCCCGAGCTGCCGACCATCGCCGAGGCGGGCGTAGCGGGCTACGAGGTGATCGGCTGGACCGGCGTCTTCGCGCCCAAGGGCACGCCGGCCGAGATCCTGGCGCGGCTGAATGGTGAAATGGCTAAGCTCCTGCGCACGCCGGAAGTGAAGGACCAGCTCGCCGCCCTCGGCGCCGAACCGGGCGGCAATACCGCGGCGGAATTCACCGCCTTCACTCGCGCCGAATCGGCGCGCTGGGGCAAGATCATCAAGGATCTCGGCATCAAGCCGGAGTAGGCCGTCGATCGAGGCCAAGCAGGGGAACGAGGACCAGGGCGACGGCCGTCGAGGCCGCCGAGACGACGATGAGCGATCCGAGCCGGCCCTGGAACACATGCTCGTAGAGGAAGGCGCCGACGGTGTTGGAGCACAGTTCCGAGAGGTTCATGACCGACATGAGCCCGGCGAAGGCGAAGCCCTCCGAGCGCTTGGGACAGTAGTCCGCCGCGAGCGTGAGCGAGGCAATGGTGGCGATCATCATGGCAGCGCCATTGGCGAAATTCACGATCGCCGCCGTGACCTCGTCCGTGAGCAGCAGGAACGAGGCCGCCGACAGCGTTCCGAGCACGATGCTGAGATAGAGCAGCGCCGGCGAGCTCATCCGGCGCAGCAGCCAGCGGTGCACCAGGGCGCCGGCGATCCAGCCTGCCGAGGCGATCGAGCCCAGAATCCCGATATAGGCCTGCGAGAACTTGAGATCGTCGGTCATGAAGTAATAGAGCGGCATGCCGAACCCGGGCGCGAAGGCATAGAGAAAAAGGAACAAGGCGACGAGGTAGAGCTTGGCGGACTTCGCCGCCGACACGATGCTTTGAAATGTGAGTCGTATCTCCAGGCCGCTCACCGTGACCTTCCTCTCGGTGAGGAGGAAGAGCGATGCCACGACCATCGCCAGGGGCGCGACCGCTGCGATACCGGCGGCCGCCTGCAGGGCCGAGAGCGGCGGCAGCTGCTCGACCAGCACACCTCCGGCAAACGAACTCGCCATGATGGCGATATAGAACCACAGCCATTGCTGGCTGACGAACGTGCCGCTGAGGCGGAATCTCTGGCCGTTCTCCGCCAGCAGGGCGCCGCACAGGGTGCTTGCGGTGGCCATGGCGTATGAGGTGAGCACGAGCAACAACGCGAACTCGCCTGGCTCGGTCAGCCGGGAGATCCAGCCATAGGCGCCGACCGCGCAGATGCTCGAGATGATCAAATAACTCTTTCGACGGTAGCCAAACAGCGGGACAAAATCGGAGACGAGGCCGAAGACGGGCTTGATGACCCACGGGAAATTGAGGATCGCGAGATAGGCGGTGACCTCGACCGGAGTCCAGCCGGTGACCTTGAGATAGTAGGTGAGCGGCTGGTAGATGATGCCGACGCGCGCCTGACCGATGCCTTCAACGACGTAGACGATGGCGAAGAAAAGCATGAGCCGTCCGATGTGCCGATCGTCTTCTGCTGTTCGCGTGGGGGCCGGATAGTCGATGGCAGCGTCTCAGCGCTCGCGGTCGTCGATATCCCGCGCCAGAACCTCGCGCTTGCCGACATGGTTGGCGCCGCTCACCACGCCCTCGCGTTCCATGCGCTCGACGATGCGGGCGGCGCGGTTGTAGCCGATCTGCAGGTAGCGCTGGATGAAGCTGGTGCTGCACTTGCGCTCGCGCGCCACCAGCGCGATCGCCTGGTCGTAGAGCAGGTCGCTTTCGGGCTCCTCGCCGCCCTCGCCCGGCAGGCCCTCGAGGTCGGCCTCGGGATCGTCGGTGACGGATTCGATGTAGGACGGCAGGCCCTGGGCGCGCAGATGGCGCACCACCTCCTCGACCTCGCCGTCGCTGACGAACGGCCCGTGCACGCGCGCGATCTTGCCGCCGCCGGCCATGTAGAGCATGTCGCCCTGGCCCAAGAGCTGCTCGCCACCTTGTTCTCCGAGGATGGTGCGGCTGTCGATCTTGGACGTCACCTGGAAGGAGATGCGGGTCGGGAAGTTGGCCTTGATGGTGCCGGTGATGACGTCGACCGAGGGGCGTTGCGTCGCCATGATGACGTGGATACCGGCGGCGCGCGCCATCTGGGCGAGACGCTGCACCGTGGCCTCGATCTCCTTGCCGGCGACCAGCATGAGGTCGGCCATCTCGTCGATGATGACGACGATGAAGGGAAGCTCGGTGAGGTCGATGTCCTCGTCCTCGAAGATCGGCTTGCGGCTCTCCGGATCGATGCCGGTCTGAACCTTGCGCGTGAGGCTGTGGCCCTTGCGCGCCGCCTCGACCAGACGCTCGTTGTAGCCCGCGATGTTGCGCACGCCGACCGCGCTCATGGCGCGGTAGCGGTCTTCCATCTCGCGCACCACCCACTTCAGCGCCACGATCGCCTTGCGCGGCTCGGTGACGACGGGCGTCAGCAGATGCGGGATGTCCTGATAGACGCTGAGCTCCAGCATCTTGGGATCGATCATGATGAAGCGGCAGCGATCGGGCGTCAGGCGATAGAGCAGAGACAGGATCATGGTGTTGATCGCCACCGACTTGCCCGAGCCGGTGGTGCCGCCGATCAGCAGATGCGGCATGCGCGCCAGATCGGCGATCACCGGATCGCCGCCGATGTCCTTGCCCAGCGCCAGCGGCAGCCCGAGGCGCGTGTCCTCGTAGTGCCGCGTTGACAGCAGTTCGCGCAGGTAGACCGTCTCGCGCCGCGCGTTGGGCAATTCGATACCGATGACGTTGCGGCCCGGCACGGTCGCGACGCGGGCCGAGACGGCGCTCATCGAGCGGGCGATGTCGTCGGCAAGACCGATGACGCGACTCGACTTGGTGCCGGGCGCCGGCTCGAGCTCGTAGAGCGTGACCACGGGCCCCGGCCGCACCTTGACGATCTGGCCCTTGACGCCGAAATCGTCGAGCACGGTTTCGAGCAGGCGGGCGTTCTGCTCCAGCGCCTCCTCGTCGATCTTGGTCTCGGTGGTGACGCGCGAGGGCTGGGAGAGAATGTCGAGCGGCGGCAGGCGGTACTCGCCCGAGACAAGGTCGAGCTCGCGCTGGCCGGCGCGGGCCGCGCGCTTGCCCTGGGCCGGCGTGCCCGACTTGCGCAGAATGATCTTTACGCCGGCCACCGGTACCGGTGCTTCCTCCGCCACCGCCGCATCGGGCGTGAAGGGATTGTCGTCGGCGGCGTCGGCAACCTGCTGCGGTTCGCCGTCGAGCGGCGGTGCGGCGGGTGCGGCCGGGCGCAGGCGGCCGAGGATCGGTTCGATGCGCAGGCCGGAGATGCGGTCGAACAGCGTACGCTCCTGCACCGAGCCCGCTTCCGAGGGGACCGCGGGCTGTAGCATGATTGGCGCGGGCGGAATCTCGGTCGCCAGCGGCGCGATCGGCGAATAGGGCGCGTCGACCAGCAGCGAATCGCGCGGCGGCAGCGGCGCGCCTGTTTCGGGGATCTGCTCGAAGGGCGTAGGCGTGTAGTGCAGCGCGTCGATCTCGCCGGGGATCTCGGCATAGCCGATCGAGGGGCCGGGCAGTTCGCTGAGCTCGTCGAAGGACTGCGGCTTGCCGCGCCACAGGCCGATGCCGGCGCGCATCAGCCAGACGCACCACAGGAAGGGCGCGCGCAGGATGCGGAAGATCAGCGGCAGGTCGGTGCGGTTCATGCCGAGCGCCGGCGCTATGGCGATCAAGGCAAGGGCGGCGCAGGCCGGTTCGATCAGGGCGAGGCCGCCGCCGCTCGAATGGGTCAGCACGACCTCGCGGATGCGGTCGACCAGGGCGCGGCCGACCAGGCCGCCGGCGCCGGCATGGGTCGCCGCCTCGCCGACATCGCCGATGCCGACGCAAGCCACGCTCATCAGCAGCAACGCCAGCAGCAGCAGCGAGAGCCGCAGGCCGAAGAAGCCGAGATGGTGGGTGCGCGCCATACGCACGCCCCAGGTGATCGCGGCGATGGCGACCAGGAAGATCGCGAGGCCGAAAGTCTGCAGCAGCAGGTCGGCGATATAGGCGCCGGGCAAGCCCATGAGATTGTGCGGCGCCCGCGCGGTGGCGTGGTTCATCGACGGGTCGCCGGAGCTGTAGGTGAACAGCGCCAGCAGCAGCAGGGTGCCGCCGCCCGCCGTGGCGACGCCTATTAGCTCCATCAGACGGCGGCGCAGGAAGTCGTGCCCGCCCTCCGGCAGGATTGCCGTCTTGCGCGAGAAGGTGGCGCCGATCATTGCCATGGCGTCACAGCACCGCCGCCAGGCGACTCAATCCGTCGCGGGTCGTCTGCTCGTCGTGCACCAGCGCGACGCGGATATAGCGCTCGGCGGCATTGTCGCTGCCATTCTCCGTGCGATAGACGTAGCCGCCCGGCAGCACCTTGAGGTGCGCCTCGCGCCACAGCTTGCGGGTCGCCTCCTCGCCGTCGCCGACATCGAGCCACAGGAAAAAGCCACCGCCCGGCGTGTAGTAGCCGAAGCGGTTGTGCAGGATCTGCTCGGCGACGCGGAAATTCTTGCGGTACCACTCGCGCGTGACGGGCGGGTGCGTCTCCTCGCGCCACAGGGCGGCCGAAGCCTTTTGCACGGCAAAGGGGATTTGCGGGCCGCCATAGGTGCGCCAGCGCAGGATCATGGCGACGAGCTTGGGATCACCGGCCACGAAGCCCGAGCGCAGGCCGGCGGCGTTCGAACGCTTGGAGAGCGAATGGAACACCGCGAGGTTCCTGAACGGGTCCTTGCCCGCAGTCTCATCCATGGCGAGGGCGGCCTCGAGCGCACCGATCGGCGGCTCGCCGGTGTAGATCTCGGCATAGCACTCGTCGACCGCCAGCACCGCGTCGTGCTTGCGGCAGAGGCGCAGCAGCTTCTGCAGGTAGTCCTTGCTGGCAATCGCGCCCTGCGGATTGGCGGGCGTGCAGAGGTAGACGACCGAGATGCGCTTCCAGGTCGCCTCGTCGATCTTGTCGAACTGCGGCAGGAAGCCGTTGGCCGCGTTGGCGTCGACCAGCAGCGGCTCGGCGCCCGACAGCACCGCGCCGCCGAAATAGGCCTGGTAGAACGGGTTGGGCAGCGCCACGACCGGCTTGCCGCCGCCCTTCTGCTGCGGCGTCGCGACAGTGGCGATGATGTAGACGCCTTCCTTGCTGCCGGCCGTCGGATGCACGTGCAGGTTGGAATCGAGCAGGCCCTTGGGCAGCCGGTAGCGCCGCGTCAGCCATTCGACGATGGCGAGGTTGAGGTCAGGTAGGCCTTGGTTGGGTGGATAGCGGTTCCAGCCGTCGATCTCGTCGTTGACGATCTGGCGGGCGAAGGCGGGCATGGCACCCTGCGGCTCGCCGACCGACATGTTTATCATCGACAGATGAGCCGGCGGCGTGATCGGGGCGAGCAGGGAGTTCAGCCGCGCGAACGGGAAGTCGGTGAGCGTCTCGGTAAGGCGCGGATTGAACATCCCGTCCATCGCAAAGCAGAAGGGCCGGCCGGGAGGGGACCCGGCCGGGTAAATTATTGGCTCATTGTATGAGACAAATTACTCAATAACAACAATGATCTAGGGAGATTTCCTCAAGTATTTCCTAGACCTATTGCACGCGCTCGCCATGCAGCGCCGTATCCAGGCCTTCGGTCTCCTCGTCCTTGGTGACGCGCAACCCGATCAGGGCGTCGACGATCTTGAGGATCGCCCAGGTGGCGATGCCGCAGAACAGGGCCACGGCCACGACGCCGTAGATCTGGGTCAGGACCTGGCCGGGGTTGCCGTCGATCAGGCCGACGGCCTGGCCCTTGTTGACGTCGTTGATCACCCGCGTGGCGAAGACGCCCGCCAGGATCGTGCCTAAAATGCCGCCGACGCCGTGGACGCCGAAGACGTCCAGCGAATCGTCGTAGCCGAGCTTGTTCTTCAGGATCACCGAGGCCCAGTAGCACACGGCGCCGGCGGCGATGCCGATGACCAGCGCCGCCCACGGCTCGATGTAGCCCGCCGCCGGGGTGATGGTGCCGAGACCGGCGACCGATCCGGAAAGAATGCCCAGCACCGACGGCTTGCCGCGGGCGGCCCATTCGATCGCCATCCAGACCAGCGCCGCCACGGCGGCTGAGATGTGGGTGTTGAGCATGGCACTGCCCGCCAGCTCACCCGACGACAGCGCCGAGCCGGCGTTGAAGCCGAACCAGCCGACCCACAGCAGCGAGGTGCCGATCAGCGTCAGCACGAGATTGTGCGGCGCCATGTATTCCTGGCCGTAGCCCTGGCGCTTGCCGATGACGATGGCGCAAACGAGGCCGGCAATGCCGGCGTTGAGATGGACGACCAGGCCGCCGGCGAAATCGAGCACGCCGGCCGCGCCCAAAAATCCGCCGCCCCATACCCAATGGGCCACCGGCACGTAGACGACCAGCAGCCACAGCGCCATGAACCACATCATGGCCGAGAACTTCATGCGCTCGGCGAAGGCGCCGGCGATGATGGCCGGCGTGATGATGGCGAAGGTCGCCTGGTACATCAGGAAGACGTTTTCCGGCACAGTCGGGGCGAGACTGTGGGCGCTGCCGAGCAGGCCGGCGCCGAAGGCTCGGGCGAGCGAGCCGATGGCGCCGTTGAGGCCGCCGCCGTCGGTGAAGGCCAGCGAATAGCCGACCGCGAACCACAGCACGGTCACCAGGGCGGCGATGGCAAAGGCCTGCACCGCCGTCGCCAGCACGTTCTTCTTGCGCACCATGCCGCAATAGAAAAGCGCCAGTCCCGGGATGTTCATCATCAGGACCAGCGCCGTGGCGACCAGCAGCCAGGCGGTGTCGCCCGAGTCGATTTTCGCCTTGGCGTCGGCGGCCAGTGCGCCGCTGCAGATGACCGTGACGCACGCCATCACCGCGCCGAAGCGCGCCATCGCCTTGAACATCGTTTCCCCCGTGTCGTCTTTTTCTTTTGCCGTCTTGTCTTGCTTGAAAAAACCTAGAGTGCGTTCGATCCCGATTCGCCGGTGCGGATGCGCAGCGCCTGCTCGACCGGCGTCACGAAAATCTTGCCGTCGCCGATCTTGCCGGTGTGGGCGGCCTTCTGGATCGCCTCGATGGCGCGCTCGACCTGGGTGTCGTCGACCACGATCTCGATCTTCACCTTGGGCAGGAAGCTCACGAGATACTCCGCGCCGCGATAGATCTCTGTTTGGCCCTTCTGTCGCCCGAAGCCCTTGACCTCGCTGACGGTGAGGCCGCTCACGCCGACGCCGGTCAAGGCGTCGCGCACTTCGTCGAGCTTGAACGGCTTGATGATGGCGGACACCAGTTTCATGCACTTCCCTCCGGCCTTTTCGGCCAACCTTCGCGGGTCTTGGGCCGACAGACTGGCAGAAAAAAGCCCGGCGGAAAACCCGCCGGGCCGAAGGAACCGCCGCGACACGGAAACGGCGGTGGAGGAAACCAGGGAGGAGCCGGTTTCCGGGAAAGCGCCCACGAAGAGAGCCAGCGAAGAGGGTTAGTGCACCGTCTCCCCATGCAGGTTGATGTCGAGGCCCTCGACTTCCTCCTCGTTGCTGACGCGCAGCCCGATCAGCGCGTCGACGACCTTGAGGATCACGAAGGTGGCGATGGCGCACCACGCCATGCAAACTAGGCAGCCCCACAACTGGGTCAGGACCTGGCCGGCATTGCCGTCGATCAGGCCTTTCTTGCCGTCGCCGCCGATCGCCTCGATGGCGAAGACGCCGGTCAGGATGGCGCCGACGAAGCCGCCGATGCCATGGACGCCGAAGGCGTCGAGCGAATCGTCGTAGCGCAGCGCGAGCTTGAGGCTGGTGGCGCCCAGTAGCAGAGCAGACCGGCGGCGATGCCGATGACCAGCGCACCCGCCGAATTGACGAAGCCGGAGGCCGGCGTGATGGCGACCAGGCCGGCCACGGCGCCCGAAATGACGCCCAGCACCGAGGGTTTGCCGCGGCTCACCCATTCCGCGAACATCCAGGCAAGGGCCGCGGCAGCGGCGGCGAACTGCGTCACCGCCATGGCCATGCCGGCGCTGCCGTTGGCGGCACTGGCCGAGCCAGCGTTGAAGCCGAACCAGCCGACCCACAGCAGCGAGGCGCCGATGACGGAAAGCACAAGGTTGTGCGGCGCCATGTTCTCGATGCCGAAGCCCTTGCGCTTGCCCAAGACCAGGGCGCAGACGAGGCCGGCGACGCCGGCATTGATGTGCACGACGGTGCCGCCGGCGAAATCGAGCACGCCCAAGTCACCCAAAAAGCCGCCGCCCCACACCCAATGGGAGATCGGGCAGTAGACGATGATCGACCACAGACCCATGAACCACATCATGGCCGAGAACTTCATGCGCTCGGCGAAGGCGCCGGCGATCAGCGCCGGGGTGATGATGGCGAAGGTGAGCTGGAAGCAGACATAGACCGTCTCGGGGATGGTCTTGGCCAGTTCGCTGACGCTGTCGATCGTGAGGCCCTTCAGAAAGATCTTGCTCAGGCCGCCCAGGATGGTGCTGCCCGAAGTGAAGGCCAGGCTGTAGCCGACCACGAGCCAGAGGACCGAGACCAGGCAGGTCACGGCAAAGCTCTGCATGACGGTGGCGAGCACGTTCTTCTCGCGCACCATGCCGCCGTAGAACAGCGCCAGGCCGGGGATGGTCATCATCAGCACCAGCGCCGTCGAGGTCAGCATCCAGGCGGTATCGCCCGAATCGATTTTCGGCTTGGCGTCGGCTGCCAGCACCAGTGCCGGCAGCAGCAGAGTGCCGGCGGCGTTAAGGCCCGCCAGCGAAGAGCGAAGAATACGTGTCATTGTCGTTGTTCCCCCGAACATCATCACAGCGCGTCGATGCCGGCTTCGCCGGTGCGGATGCGCACGGCTTGCTCGACTGGAGTCACGAAAATCTTGCCGTCGCCGATCTTGGCGGTGCCGGCGGCCTTGCGGATGGTCTCGACGGCGCGCTCGACCATTGAGTCGTCGATCACCACCTCGATCTTGATCTTGGGCAGGAAGCTCACGGCATATTCGGCGCCGCGATAAATCTCGGTCTGGCCCTTCTGGCGGCCGAACCCCTTGACCTCGCTCACGGTCAGTCCTTGGATGCGAGCCCGGTCAGCGCGTCGCGGACTTCGTCCAGCTTGAATGGCTTGAAGATCGCCATGACCAGTTTCATTTGCTCGCTCCTCCTCGGTATCTCGTAGGTCAGCAAAGGCCGTGCCAGCCGGGAAACGCCCGAAATCCGAGGTTTTGCGGGTTCTTTACGTGCACAAAAACCGGGCACTGGCGGTCGGGGGAGCGGCCTGCCATTTTCCGCCCCGTGACACAGGAAAGGTTCGATCTCGCCATTGTCGGCGCCGGGCTGAGCGGCAGCGTGCTGGCGCTGGCCGCCGGTGAAGCCGGCCTGCGCGTCGCCCTGATCGACCGCATGGCGCTCAAGACCATGACCGAGGCCGGCTTCGACGGCCGCACGACGGCAATCGCCTACACCAGCCAGCGCCTGTTCGAGGCCATCGGCGTGTGGGCCGATGTCGCCGATCTTGCCGAGCCGATTCTCGACATCCGCATCTCCGACGCGGGCCACGACGGCAAACCCTCGCCGCGCTTCCTGCATTTCGACCATCGCGAGGCAGCGGAGGACGAGACCGACGCCCAACCGATGGGCTGGATCGTCGAGAACCGGTTTTTGCGCGCGGCGCTGCTGCGCCGGCTGGGCAACTGCGCCAACGTCGAGCTGATCGCACTGGCCGAAGTGGTCGACACCGAGCGCGACGTGAACCGCGCGGCGCTCACGCTGAAGGACGGCCGGCGGATAGAAACGCGCCTGATCGCCTCGGCCGAGGGCCGCATGGGCACGATGCGCGAGGATGCCGGCATCGGCGCACGCTCGTGGTCGTACAACCAGATCGCCATCGTCGTGGTCGCCAAGCACGAGCAACCGCATCGCGGCGTGGCGCAGGAGAAGTTCTTGCCGGGTGGACCCTTCGCCATCCTGCCGATGCGCGACGGCCCGAATGGCGAGCATCGCTCGTCGATCGTCTGGACCGAGCGCGCCGATCTCGCCCGTCGCCTGCTCGAGCTCGATGCGCCGCAGTTCCAGGCCGAGTTCGCCCGCCGCTTCGGCAATCATCTGGGCGACGTCGGCACGATCGGCCCGCGCTGGTGGTTCCCGCTCGGCCTCGTCCATGCCGACCGCTATGTCGAGACCCGGCTGGTGCTGGTCGGCGACGCCGCGCATGGCATCCATCCCATCGCGGGCCAGGGCTACAATCTCGGCGTCCGCGACATCGCCGCCCTGGTCGAGGTGCTGGTCGATTCAAAGCGCCTCGGCCTCGACATCGGCGCCGCCGACACGCTCGAGCGCTACGCCGCCTGGCGGCGCGCCGACAATTTCACCATGGTCGCCGCGACGGATCTTCTGAACCGGCTGTTCTCCAACGACATAAAACCGCTCAGGCTGGTGCGGGGCCTCGGCCTCGCCACGGTCAACCGCATTCCGCCGCTGCGGCGCTTTTTCGTCCGCCACGCCATGGGCATGGTGGGCGAACTGCCCCGGCTGATACGAGGCGAACGGCCCTAGACTCTTGGGGTCGGCAGCCCTATCTCAAGGGCCGATTTCAAAGGATTTTTCATGGTCCAGACCCAAGTCCCCGTGACCGTGCTGACCGGTTATCTCGGCGCCGGCAAGACCACACTGCTCAACCGGATTCTGAGCGAGCAGCACGGCAAGAAATACGCCGTCATCGTCAACGAGTTCGGCGAGCTCGGCGTCGACAACGACCTCGTGGTCAATGCCGACGAGGAAGTCTTCGAGATGAACAACGGCTGCATCTGCTGCACCGTGCGCGGCGACCTCATCCGCATCATCGATGGCCTGATGAAGCGCAAGGACAAGTTCGACGGCATCCTGGTCGAGACCACCGGGCTGGCCGATCCCGGCCCCGTGGCGCAGACCTTCTTCACCGACGACGATGTTAAGGCCAAGACCAAGCTCGACGCCATCGTCACCGTAGTCGACGCCAAGCACTTTTTGGCCCAACTCGGACAGGGCGACGAGGCCGAAGAGCAGGTGGCTTTCGCCGACGTGATCCTGCTCAACAAGACCGACCTTGTAGACGCCGCCGACCTCAAGAAGGTCGAGGACAAGATCAAGTCGATCAATCCCTACGCCCGCATCCACAAGACCCAGAAGAGCCAGATCGACCTTGCCGCCATCCTCGATAAGGGCGCGTTCGATCTTTCGCGCATTCTCGAGTTCGAACCGGACTTCCTGACGCACGGCCACGATCATAATCACGAGGAAGAGGTGAAGAGCCTCAGCATCACCGCCGACCGGCCGGTTGACCCCGAAAAATTCCAGAAGTGGATGGGCGCACTCCTGCAGCTGCGCGGCGGCGACATCTTCCGCAGCAAGGGCATTTTAGCCATCGACGGCGCGCCCAAGCGCTACGTCTATCAGGGCGTCCACATGATGATGGACAGCGACTGGGGCAATCCGTGGAAGGCCGGCGAGAAGCGCTCGAGTAAGCTCGTCTTCATCGGCCGCAATCTCGACCTCGAGAACCTCAAGCGCGGCTTCGAAGATTGTTTGAAGTAGTGGCTGAAGTAATCGCGTGAAACTCGATCTCGGACAACGGGCCTGGCTCACCGACCTGCCGCCGACGCAGCTGATCGCGACCGACGCGCCGGTCGCGGCCTGCGCCTTCAGCCGTGACGGCGTACGCATCGGCTTCGGTTTGGGCGACGGACGGGTGCGCCTGCTCTCCGGCGAAGACCTCCCGCCCGTTCACAACGGCGCGGTGCTGTCGCTGATCGCCGATCCGGCCGGTGACGGCTTCATCAGCAGCGGCGACGACGGCCGCCTGCTGCGCATCGCCGCCGACGGCAGCGCGACGGAACTGGCCAATCAGAAAGGCAAGTGGATCGACCATCTCGCGGCGCATCGCGCCACCGGTGCGATCGCGGCCGGCGTCGGCCGGAACATCCTCGTCATCGCCAAGGATGGCGGAGCCCGCGAATTCGGCCCGAACCCGAGCACGGTGGCCGACCTCGATTTCAGCAAGGACGGCAGCCGCGTCGCCGGCGCGCATTACGGCGGCGTCTCGGTATGGAGCCTCGGCCAGGCCAAGCCCGATCAAGCCCCCGCGCCGCCGCGGCGCTTCGCCTGGCAGGGCAGCCATGTCGCGCTGCGCTGGAGCACCGACGGCAAGTTCATTGCCACCGGCACCCAGGAAAACGACATCCATGTCTGGCGCCTGGCGCAGGCCACCGACATGCGCATGCAGGGCTATCCCGCCAAGGTGAAGTCGCTCTCGTGGTCGGCCAGCGCGCGCTGGCTCTATACCTCGGCGCAGCCGGTGTTCACCGCCTGGTCGTTCGCCGGCAGCGGACCGGAAGGCAAGCCGCCGCAGCAGTTCGGCGAGGAGGGTGCCGGCCTGATGACGGTCGTGGCCGCCCATCCGACAGCCGAGTACGTGGCCGGCGGCTTCGACACCGGCGAGATCCAGCTCGGCGACATCAAGACCAAGCGCGCCGTGGTGGTGAAGATGGCCGACAAATCGGCGATCACTTGTCTCGCGTGGTCGCCGGATGGCACTTCGCTGGCGGCCGGCAACGAGAACGGCGATCTGCTGACGATCGATCTCCGCCGCTAACCCCTCCCCACCAGCAGCCGGTTCGACAACAGGCAAAGCACACCCGAGATGCCCATGGCGATGGTCATGGGCGCGATCGAGCCGTCGAGGGATTGGCCGACGATGGCGCCGAAGATCGCGCCGATGCCGAACTGCATGACGCCCATCAGCGACGACGCCGTGCCCGCCATGTGCGGGTAGCGCTGCAGCGCCATCGCCATCGAGTTCGGTCCGATCAGGCTGATCGTGGCGATCTGCGGCGCGAAGCAGAGCAGGAACGGTCACATGCCGATCGAGCCATAGCGCGACTCGATCTGGCCCATCACCAGCGCCACCGGGCCGGCGACCGCCGGCACGATCACGGCGTAGCGCAGGATCTTGTTGGCGCCGAACACCGGCGCGAATTTGGCGTTCAACAGGCTGCCAATGGTCATGAACACGATCATGCCGCCGAAGATCAGGCCGTAGTCGCGCGGCGCGATGCCGTAGCGCTCAATGAAGACGAAGGGCGAGCCCGAGAGGAACGACATCAGGGCGGAGAACTGGAACGAGCTGGTGAAGGCGTAGCCCATGAAGGCGCGGTGGCGGAACAGCTCGCCGAAGCGTTTCAGGATCGACGCCAGCACCAGCGGCTGGCGGTATTCCGGCCGCAGCGTCTCGGGCAGACGGATATAGGCGGCGGTGAGCGCGATGACGCCGATGCCGGCCAGCACCCAGAAGATCGCCCGCCAGCCCAGGAACCACAGGATCTGGCCGCCGATCAGCGGCGCCAGCATGGGTGCGATCGAGGTGCAGGCCATCATCAGCGACATGGCCCGCGCCGCCTGGTCCTTCTCTGCCAGATCGCGGACCATGGTGCGCGCCAGCGCCACGCCGCCGCAGGCCGCCAACCCCTGCAGGACGCGCAGCGTCACCAGATGGCCGGCCGCGGCGGCGAAGGCGCAAGCCGGCGCTGGCCACGATATAGACCGCGATACCGCCCAGGATGACCGGGCGGCGGCCGAAGCGGTCGCCCATCGGGCCGTAGAAAATCTGGCCGGCGCCGAAGGCGATCATGAAGGCCGACAGCGTCAACTGGATGTCACCCACCGTGCCGCGCAGATCGACGGCGATAGCCGGCAGCGCCGGCAGATACATGTCGATCGATAGCGGCGTGAAGGACGACAGCAGCGCCAGCAATACCAGCAGGACCGGTGTCAGGGTGGGCCTCGTCGCCGGGACGGGGTGGTCATCGCGGCGGGTGTAACAGCCAATTCATGCCGGGTCCCATGCTATAAGCGGACCATGACGACGCTCCCCGACCTGACCGAGCCGCAGATCAGGCGCTATGCGCGCCACATCGTGCTGGCGGAGATCGGCGGGATGGGCCAGTCGCGGCTCATCGCCGCGCGCGTGCTGGTGGTCGGCGCCGGCGGGCTGGGCGCGCCGCTGCTGCAGTATTTGGCCGCAGCCGGCGTGGGGACATTGGGCGTAGTCGACGACGACACGGTCGATCTCTCCAACCTGCAGCGCCAGATCATCCATCGCACCGCCGACATCGGCACCGCCAAGGTCGAGAGCGCCCACCGCGCCCTGCGCGAGATCAATCCCGAAGTGCGGGTGGTCGCGCACAAGGAGCGGCTCGATGCCGCGAGCGTCGCGCGCCTGATCGAGGGCTACGACATCGTGGCCGACGGCAGCGACAATTTCGCCACCCGCTACCTCGTCAACGACACCTGCTTTCACCTCAAGAAGCCGCTGGTGTCTGCCGCCATCCTGCGCTTCGACGGCCAAATTTCTACTTACAAAGCGTTCATGGGCACGGGCCATCCCTGCCTGCGTTGCCTGTTTCCCGTCGCACCGTCGGAAGATGCCGTACCGAGCTGCGCGCAAGCGGGCGTCCTGGGCGCGCTCGCGGGAACGCTCGGTGCCCTGCAGGCAACCGAGGTCGTGAAAGAAATCCTGGGCATCGGCCAGTCGCTGTCCGGCCGCATGATCATGTACGACGCGCTGGCGGCATCGTTCGATGAGATGAAGATCGCCAAGCGTCCCGACTGTCCAACGTGCAGCAAGACATGAAGACCGAGGGTGGCGTCTCCGTGATCGTGCGCTCGGGCGACTATGAGCGCGCGCACTATGCGCTGGCACTGGCCAGTGCGGCGTTGGCGGTCAACAAACCGGCAGTGCTGTTCTTCACCATGAACGGGTTGCGCGCCCTGATGGGACCGCCGGCGACGCTCGACGATTGGGGCCGCGACGCGATCTATCGTGAGCGCGGCGTCGGCGACTTCGAGACCCTGCTGCAAGCCTGCGTCGAGCTTGGCTGCCGTTTCATCGTGTGCGAAATGGGCCTGCGCGCGCTCGGCATCGACCGCGGCCAGTTGCGCGCCGACGTGCCCTTCACCGTGGCCGGCATCGTCACCCTCCTCGAGGAGACGAAGCCGGGTATGCATCTTCTGTCGCTTTAGCCTGGAGAGTTCATGACATCCGCCGCCTTCGACGTGCTGGGAATAGGCAACGCCATCGTCGACGTCATCACCCGCGCCGACGAGGCGTTTTTGCAGAAGCACGCGCTGGTCAAGGGCGCCATGACGCTGGTCGACGAACCGACGGCCGAGGCGCTCTATGCCGCCATGGGGCCGGGCGTCGAGGTCTCGGGCGGCTCCTGCGGCAACACCATGGCCGGCGTCGCCTCGTTCGGCGGCAAGGGCGCCTATATCGGCAAGGTGAGGAACGATCAGCTGGGCGGCGTGTTCGGCCACGACCTGCGCGCCACCGGTGTCTCCTTCGAGACGGTGCAATCGACCGACGGGCCGGCCACCGCGCGCTGCCTGATCGTCGTCACGCCCGATGCGCAACGCACCATGAACACCTATCTCGGCGCCTGCGTGCGGCTGGGGCCGGGCGACATCGACGTCGCACGAGTCGCCTCGGCGCAGGTTACCTACGTCGAGGGCTATCTGTGGGATCCACCGGAGGCCAAGAAGGCGGTGCTGAAGGCTTTCGACGCGGCGCATGCTGCCGGCCGCAAGGTCTCGATCACGCTCTCCGATTCGTTTTGCGTCGACCGCTACCGCGACGAGTTCCGCGCCCTGATCCGCGACAAGGTCGACATTCTTTTTGCCAACGAATCGGAGATCAAATCGCTCTACCAGGTCGATTCCTTCGACAAGGCGCTGGCCGGCGCACGCACCGAAGGCAAGATCATGGCGCTGACCCGCAGCGAAAAAGGCTCGGTGATCGTGCATGGCGCAGAGACGCATGCCGTGCCCGCCGCCCCTGTCGCCAAGGTCGTCGACACGACCGGCGCCGGCGATCTCTACGCCGCAGGGTTCCTCTTCGGCTACACGCGCGGCAAGCCGCTGGCGGAATGTGCGCGGCTGGGCGGGATCGCCGCGGTCGAGATCATCTCCCATGTCGGCGCCCGCCCCGAGAAGCCGCTGCGGGAGCTGATTTGAGCACGACGCTCAAATCGAGGGACTGGCGCGAGACGCTCGCGATCTACCGTCACCCGCGCGTGGTGACGATGCTGTTCCTGGGCTTTTCCGCCGGCCTGCCGTTCCTGCTGGTCTTCTCGACCCTGTCGGCCTGGCTGCGCGCCTTTGGCGTGACGCGCACGGCCATCGGCTTCATCAGCTGGATCGGCATCACCTACTCGATCAAGTTCGTATGGTCACCCGTCGTCGACCGCGTGCCCCTGCCCTTCATCACGCGCGCGCTGGGCCGCCGCCGCTCGTGGATGCTTCTGGCGCAGACCGGCATCGGGATCGGGCTTCTCGCCATGGCGTTCTGCGATCCGCGCAGCGACCTGTGGTGGCTGGCGGTATTCGCGGTGGTCGTAGCCTTCTCCTCGGCGACACAGGACATCGCCATGGATGCCTTCCGCATCGAGGCGACCGACGAGAGCCTGCAGGGCGCAACAGCCGCGACCTACCAGCTTGGCTATCGCATCGCCGTTCTCGCCGCCGGTGCCGGTGCCCTCTACCTCGCCGAGTTCGGATCGTGGACCATCGCCTATTGCGTCATGGCCGCCCTCGCCCTGGTCGGCATCGCCACGACGCTCGCCATCGCCGAGCCGGAGAAGCGCATCTCCGCGGGCACCGCCGAGCGCGAAGGCAAGATCGCCGAGTTCGCCGCCGGCCTCGGCGCCATGCCCGGCTGGGTGCGCGACGCCATCGTGTTTGTCTACGGCGCCATCGTCTGCCCGTTCGTCGATTTCTTCGTGCGCTTCCGCTGGATGGCGCTGGCGCTGCTCGCCTTCATCGGCCTGTTTAGGCTGAGCGACATCGCCATGGGCGTGATGGCCAACCCGTTCTACATCGACATGGGTTTCAGCCTGCAGGAAATCGCCAACGTCTCCAAGATCTACGGCTTCGCCATGTCGATCCTAGGCGCGTTACTGGGCGGTGCGCTGGTGTTTCGCGTCGGCACCGCGCGCCTGCTGGCGCCCTCGGTATTCCTGATCGCCGCCTCGAACCTCACCTTCACCTGGCTGGCGATCGTCGGCCGGCCCGATCCGCTGATTCTCACCCTCGCCATCAGCGTCGACAATCTGGTGAGCGGCATGGCGGGCTCGGTGTTCATCGCCTTCCTGTCCGGCCTCACCAACACCGCCTACACCGCCACGCAATACGCGCTGTTCAGTTCGGTGATGACGCTGCCGGGCAAGCTGATCGGCGGCTTCTCCGGCCTGATCGTCGACGAGCTGCAGCGCGGGGCGCGCGACGTGCCGGCGTTCGCGGCGCTTCTCGACGCTTTCTATGCCGCGCCCAAGTTCGGCGGCTACGCGCTCTTCTTCACCTACACCGCCCTGCTCGGCCTGCCGGCGCTGATCTTGGCGCTGGTCGTGGTGCGCCACTTCGAAAAAGAAACCCCTCCTTCAGGACGAAGGAGGGGTCAGTAAAAATCGGCGACGGGGTGTCAACCGTGCCGGGGGAACCTGCCCGAACCGGAGCGGGGCGTGGGATGCCGGGCCGGGAACGAGCGACCTTGTCGTAGGCCCGGCAGGCTACAAAATCGTGACGGGGGGTGTGGAAAAGCCGGGCTCAGCCCGGCTGGGCGTCCAAGGCGTATCCCGCGGCGCGCACGGTGCGGATGACGTCGGCCTGGCTCTCGCCGTTGAGCGCGATGCGCAGGCGGCGGATATGGACATCGACGGTGCGGGCTTCGACATAGACGTCCTTGCCCCACACCGAATCCAGAAGCTGCTCGCGCGAGAAGACGCGGCCGGGATGCTCCATGAAATGGCGCAGCAGGCGGAACTCGGTGGGCCCGAGATGGACCGGCTTGCCGGCGCGGCTCACGCGGTGCGCCACTAGGTCCATGACGATGTCGGCGTAGGAGAGCGCTTCGTCAGCCAATGCGGGACGGATGCGGCGCAGCACGGCGCGGATGCGCGCCACGAGCTCGGTCGGCGAGAACGGTTTTGAGACATAGTCGTCGGCGCCGGCATCGAGGCCGCGCACTCGATCGCCCTCCTCGCCGCGTGCCGTCAGCATGATGATCGGCAGGTTGGCGGTGCCGGTCTGGCGCCGCAATTGGCGGCAGACCTCGATGCCCGACATCAGCGGCAGCATCCAGTCGAGCAGGATCAGGTCGGGCACGTCCTCTTGCACCGAGGCCAGCGCCTCCTCGCCGTCATAGGCAACGGACACGGAAAAACCCGCCTGCTCGAGGTTGTAGCGCAGCAGCTCGACCAGGGCGCTCTCGTCCTCGACGATCAGCACCTTGGGTTTCATCGACGCCCCCTGGGCCTCGCGCCGCGAGGCGGTCATGGCGGCGGTACTCAACGGCCGGTCCCCGTGGCGTAGAGCTCGGCGCTGCCCTTGCGCCGCTCCTCGGCGAAGCTCTGGCCGGTTTTGCGAAAGCTCACCAACTCGGCGATGTTGGTGACGTGGTCGCCGACGCGCTCGATGTTCTTGGCCGTGAAGAGGAGATGCGTGCAGGCCGTGATGTTGCGCGGATCTTCCATCATGTAGGTGAGCAGCTCGTGGAACAGGCCGGTGTAGACTTGGTCGATTTCCTCGTCGCGGTTCCACACGTCGCGCGCCTTGGCGACATCGGAATGGGCGAAGGCGTCGAGAACATCCTTCAGCGCCGTGCGCACCAGCCGGCCGAGACGGTCGATGCCGGTCATGGCCGACGGCGGCGCGGTGCTCTGCATCAGCACGATCGAGCGCTTGGCGGTGTTCTTGGCGTAGTCGGCGATGCGCTCGAGCGCGGCGGCGATCTTGATCGACGACAGCACGACGCGCAGATCGACCGCCATGGGCTGGCGCAGCGCCAGCAGCTGCACCGTCTGGGTCTGCACCTGGGCATCGAGCGCGTCGACGCGGGCGTCGGCGGCGATCACCTTTTCGGCAGCGCTGCTGTCGCGCTCGCGCAACGCCACCAGCGCGTCGGCAAGCTGGCTTTCGGTCAGGCCGCCCATTTCGCTGATGGTGGCGTTCAGCCGCTCCAGCTCCTCGTCGAACCGCTTGATCGTATGTTCGCTCGCCATGTCGCGTTCCCCGCTCAGCCGAACCGGCCGGTGATATAGGATTGCGTGCGCTCGTTCTGCGGCGTCGTGAACAGCTCGGCCGTGACGCCGAACTCGATCAACTCGCCGAGATACATGAAGGCAGTGAAGTCCGAGACGCGCGCCGCCTGCTGCATGTTGTGGGTGACGATGACGATCGTGTAGTCCTTCTTCAACTCGTCGATCAGCTCCTCGATCTTAGCCGTCGAGATCGGATCGAGCGCCGAGCACGGCTCGTCGAGCAGGATGACCTCGGGCTTGACCGCCACGGTGCGCGCGATGCACAGGCGCTGCTGCTGGCCGCCCGACAGGCTCAGGCCATTGGCGGCGAGCTTGTCCTTCACCTCGTCCCACAGGGCGGCACGCCGCAGCGCGGTTTCCACGCGGGCATCGACTTCGGCGCGCGGCAGGCGTTCGTAGAGGCGGATACCGAAGGCAACGTTTTCGTATATCGACATGGGAAAGGGCGTCGGCTTCTGGAACACCATGCCGATGCGGGCGCGCAGCAGGTTGATGTCCTGGCCGGGATCGAGAAGGTTCTCGCCGTCGAACATCACATCACCGGTGGCGCGCTGGCCGGGATAGAGGTCGTACATGCGGTTGAGTACGCGCAGCAGCGTCGACTTTCCGCAGCCCGACGGGCCGATGAAGGCCGTGGCCTTGTTGGCGTAGAGCGACAGGCTGATGCTCTTGAGCGCGCGGGCATCGCCGTAGAAGAAGTCGAGATTGCGGATCGACACCTTCTCGGCCAGCCCTGCTGTGCCGGTGCTGGCATGGGTCGCCATTGGCGTGGCGACGGTGGCGGCAGTTTGCAGGCTCATGACTGTTTTCTCGAGGCGGTGAGAGTGCGGGCAATGATGCTCAACGCGAGCACGGTGGCGGTAATGAGCAGCGCCCCAGTCCAGGCCAGCTTCTGCCACTCCTCGTAGGGCGAGAGCGCGAACTGGAAAATGACCACCGGCAGGCTCGGCATCGGAGCATTCATGTTCATGCTCCAGAACTGGTTGTTGAGCGAAGTGAACAGCAGTGGCGCGGTCTCGCCGCTGATCCGCGCCACGGCCAGCAGCACGCCGGTGACGATGCCGGCGCGGGCGGCGCGGTAGGCGATGCGGAAAATCATGTGGGCGCGCGGCAGGCCGATCGAGGCCGCGGCCTCGCGCAACGTGTCGGGCACCAGGGTCAGCATGTCCTCGGTGGTGCGCACCACGACGGGAATGACGATCACCGCCAGCGCCACGGCGCCGGCATAGCCCGAGAAGTGGCCCATCGGCACCACCATGATCTCGTAGATGAACAGGCCGACCACGATCGACGGCGCGCTCAACAGGATGTCGTTGATGAAGCGCACGACGCTCGAGAATTTGTCGTGGCGGCCGTACTCGGCCATGAACGTGCCGGCCAGGATGCCGATCGGCGTGCCGATCAGCACGGCCAGTGCCGTAAGGATCAGGCTGCCGACGATGGGATTGAGCAGGCCGCCGGCGGCGCCGGGCGGCGGCGTCATCTCGGTGAAGACCGACAGGGACAGGCTGCCGATACCCTCGTAGATCAGCACGCCCAGGATGAGAACGAGCCAGCCCAGGCCGAAGGCGGTGGCGGCGATCGCCAGCGCCTTGGCGATGGCGTTGCGGCGGCGGCGACCGGCGTAGAGGCTGTTGTCGATCATCGCGGCCATGGCGCTAACCCAGCCGCCGCTGAACGCGCAGCAGCAGGTAGCGCGACACGGCGAGCACGATGAAGGTGATGACGAACAGGATCAGGCCAAGTGCGATCAGCGAGGAGGTGTAGAGATCGCCGACCGCCTCGGTGAATTCGTTGGCGATGGCGGCAGAGATCGTGGTGCCGGGAGCCAGGATCGAGGCCGAGACGTGGTGGGCATTGCCTATCACGAAGGTCACGGCCATGGTTTCGCCCAGCGCGCGGCCGAGGCCCAGCATCATGCCGCCGATAACGCCGACCCGCGTATAGGGCAGCACGACATAACGGAACACTTCCCAGGTGGTGCAGCCGACGCCGTAGGCCGCTTCCTTGAGAACCGGCGGCACGGCATCGAAGACGTCGCGCGAAATCGCCGTGATCGAGGGCAGCACCATGATCGCCAGGATCAGGCCGGCGGTCAGCATGCCGATGCCGTATGGCGGGCCTTCGAAGATCGAAGACAACAGCGGCACGTCGCCGAACACCGCGATCAGGAACGGCTGGATGTATTTCTGCAGGAACGGCGCGAACACGAACAGGCCCCAGATGCCGTAGATGATGCTGGGGATGCCGGTCAGCAGCTCGATGGCGATGGCGATCGGCCGGCGGATCAGGGACGGACAGAGCTCGGTCAGGAAGAACGCCACCAGCAGGCCGACCGGCACGGCGATCAGCATGGCGATGGCAGAGGTCACGAGGGTGCCGTAGATCGGCGCCAGGGCGCCGAACTGCTCGGTGACCGGGTTCCATACTTCGGTGGTGACAAACGAGAAGCCGAAGGCGTGGAAGGCCGGCGCCGAGCCCATGATGAGGGCGACGATCACGCCGCTCAGGATCACGAGCACGGCGATCGCCGCCGTCTTCGTCAGGGCGTGGAAGGCCATATCCGTCGCGCGCAGGCGCTTCAGGACCTGGGCGCGCGAGGACGTCTCGCCTGCCTGCAAACTTGTGTCGTACAATGCCACTTCAGACACTTTACACCTCTTCGGTGCCCCTGCCCCAACCCTCCCCCGCCAAAACGGGGGAGGGAGTCCGACAAGCGGATAGGGTCAGTGCGTCATCGCCAGGAGAGGCTTGCCGTTGGCGTCCTTGATCTCCGACGTCCACATCTTCTGGATGTCGCTCACGACGTTGGCCGGCATCGGTACATAGTCGAGGTCCTGCGCCATGCCCGAGCCCCTGGCGAAGGCCCAGGAGAAGTATTTGAGCGCCTCGGTCGTGGCCGCGGTGTCCTGCGGCTTTTTGTAGATCAGGATCCAGGTCGCGGCGGTCATCGGCCACGAGTTGTCGCCGGGCTGGTTGGCGAGGATCACGCCATAGCCGGGCTGCGACTTCCAGTCGGCGTTGGCAGCGGCGGCCTGGAAGGACTCCAGCGTCGGCGCGACCGTCTTGCCGGCCTTGTTGACCATCTTGGCGTGGGTGAGTTTGTTCTGCTTGGCGTAGGCGAATTCGACGTAGCCCACCGAGCCTTTGGTCTGCGCCACGTTGTTGGCGACGCCTTCGTTGCCCTTGGCGCCGATGCCGGCCGGCCATTGCACGGCTGTGTTGGTGCCGACCTTGGTCTTCCAGTCCGGGCTCGCCTCGGAGAGGTAGTAGGTGAAATTGAAGGTTGTCCCCGACCCGTCCGAGCGATGGACGATGGCGATGGCTTGCTTGGGCAGCTTGAGGCCGGGATTGAGTTTGACGATCGCCGGATCGTCCCAGCTCTTGATCTTGGCGAGGAAGATGCCCGCCAGTGTCGGACTGTCGATGACCAGTTCGCCCGGCTTGATGCCGTCGAGGTTCACGACCGGCACGATGCCGCCCATCACCATGGGGAACTGGGCGAGGCCCGCCTCGTCGAGCTCCTTGCCCGGCAGCGGCGCGTCGGTGGCGCCGAAGGTCACGGTCTTGGCCTTGATCTGCTTGATGCCGCCGCCCGAGCCGATCGACTGATAGTTCAGGCGGTTGCCGGTTTCCTTTTTGTAGGCGTCCGCCCACTTGGCGTAGATCGGGTAGGGAAATGTGGCGCCGGCGCCGGAGATGTCGGCGGCAAGCGCCGGCCAGGACGAGGCCGCAAGGGCTGCGGCAACCAGAATGGTCTTGGTGAGTCTCACGGTAGTCCTCCTTCGAATTCTTGGAACGGGAGTTCACTAGGGGCCCGGCAGGACTCTCTTATGACGGTAAAGTTACAGTCCGATGACACCCCTTAAACGCCTGGGGATGGCTATTGGATGCATTTTTCAGGCTGACGGCAGCGTCACCGTGAAGGTCGATCCCTTGCCGGGCATGCTCTGGATGTCGAGCCGGCCGCGATGGCGGTTGACCACGTGCTTGACGATGGCGAGGCCCAACCCGGTGCCGCCGAGCTGGCGCGAACGGGCGTTGTCGACCCGGTAGAAGCGCTCGGTGAGGCGCGGCAGATGGGCGGCGGGAATACCGTCGCCCTTGTCGGCGATCGACACCGACACCCGGCTGTCATCGACGGCGCGCGCGGCAATGCGCACCGGGGTCTCGGGCCGCGCGTACTTGATGGCGTTGTCCATGAGGTTCTGGAAAACGATGGTCAGCTCGTCGAAGTCGCCGATCGCCGCCGGCAAGCCGGCGGCGATGTCGAGTTCGAGCCGCACTTTGCGCGACGAGGCCTTCATCTGCAGCAGGTCCTGGACGCCGCGCAGCACGCGCTCGAGATCGACGCGGCCGGCGGGACGGGCATGCTCGTGCTGCTCGATGCGCGACAGCGTCAACAGATCGTCGACCAGCCGGCGCATGCGTTCGGCCTGATCGGCCATGATGCCGAGGAAGCGCTCACGCGCTGCTGAATCGTCGCGCGCCGGGCCACGCAGGGTCTCGATGAAGCCAGTGATGCCGGCGATCGGGGTCTTGAGCTCGTGGCTGGCGTTGGCCACGAAATCGGCGCGCATGCGCTCGGCACGACGCAGCGCCGTGGTGTCGTGCATCACGATCAGCGCCAGCGAACCGTCGGCAGCAGCGCGCGGCAGGCGGCGGATGTGAGCAATGACGTCGAGGTCGGGGCCGCCGGTCAGCACGAACTCGACGCTGGCGCTGTCGGTCTCGGAGAAATTGCCGTCCGGGCCGACCTCGAGCAGCTCGTCGATGGCCGACAGAAGCTGCGGCTGGCGCAGCACGGTCGACAGGTCGCGCTCGGCGCCGATTGGGCCGAGCAGTGCCGATGCGGCGCGGTTGGTGCGGACGATGCGGCGCTGGCGGTCGACCGAGATCAGGGCGTCGGGCAGGCCGTCGACGATCGCCTGGGCCGAGGCCGCGAGATTGTCGATTGCTGCGCGCTGGCGCCGCCAGCCGGCCGCCAGCGTGGCGGCGGCCGATGCCAGCTCCTCGGCGGCGGGCGCGAAGGACAGCCGCGGCATCGCCGGCTCGCTCTCGCCCGAGAGTTCGCCGACGAATCGCGCGAAGCGGGCGAGGGCGCCAAGGTAGCGCTGCACCAGGAAGATGGTGGCGGCGGCAATGAGGGCAAAGGCGACGATTGCCGACCGGCCGGAGAGCTGGTCGGTCCAATAGAGCGCCAACAGCGTGGCGAACGACGGGGATAGCGCCACCGCATTGGCGGCGACGAGGCGGCTGAGCGGGCGGTCGCGATCGGCCATGGCGCCTATAGCCGATCGGCGGTCAACTGACCGTAGGCCGGGGCACGAACAGGCGGATGCTGGCCAGGCCGAACACGAAGCCGCCGATATGGGCGGCCCAGGCCACCGGATCGCCGCCGGCGCCCGGCGTGCCGCCGACGATGCCGAAGAAGATGTTGAGCCCGATCCAGATCAGCGCGATCGGGATCGGCGACGGCAGGCGCCCCAGCCGGCGCATCAGCATCAGCACGCCGCCGAACAACCCGCTGATCGCACCCGACGCGCCGACCACGGGATTGAGCGTGTCGTAGAAGAACAACACATGGACGAAGCCCGCGACGATGCCCGCGATCAGGTAGAAGGCGAGGAAGCGCCGCACGCCCAGCACGCGCTCGACCGGCGCGCCGAAGGCCGCCAGGGTCAGCATGTTGACGCCGAGATGCAGCCAGGTTGCGTGCAGGAACTGATAGGTGACGGGCGCCACCAGTAGCGCCAGCGGCTCGACGCCGCTCGGGCCGGCATCGCCGGTATAGGCGCCGGCCACCAGGCCGAGCTGGTAGACAATGCGCTGGTCGAAGGCGTCGGGCAGCAGCGTGCGCACGACATGGATCGCCACATTGATGCCGATCAGGAACAGGACGGTCGGGGGCAGATTGATCGCGCGCTCACCGGCCCCGCGCCAGGGCCCTGGGCGCCCGGCATCGTCGAATGGCATCCGAAGCTCCGCTATGAGCCAGAAGATACGCCGTGCATCGATCAATTGCACCCCAAAACAACCGGTGCAAAATGGGTTTTCCCCTCAGCGCTTGGGACCGCCCTGACTGCGAGCCCTAAGCCGCAGCCGCAATGCATTGAGTTTGATGAAACCCTCGGCGTCGCGCTGGTCGTAGGCGCCCTGGTCGTCCTCGAAGGTGACAGTCTTCTCCGAGTAAAGCGACTTCGGCGACTTGCGACCGACCACGATGGTATTGCCCTTGTAGAGCTTGAGCCGCACCGTGCCGGTGACGTTTTCCTGGCTCCTGTCGATCAGCGCCTGCAGCATCTCGCGCTCGGGCGAATACCAGAAGCCGTTGTAAATCAGCTCGGCATAGCGCGGCATCAGCTCGTCCTTGAGGTGTGCAGCACCGCGGTCGAGCGTGATCGATTCGATACCGCGGTGTGCCGCATAGAGGATCGTGCCGCCCGGCGTTTCGTAGATGCCACGGCTCTTCATGCCGACGAAGCGGTTCTCCACTAGGTCGAGGCGGCCGATGCCGTTGGCCTTGCCCAGCTCGTTGAGCCGGGTGAGCAGCATCGCCGGGGACAGTTTCTTGCCGTTGACCGCGGTGGCGTCGCCCTTCTCGAAATCGACGGTGATATAGGTCGCCTTGTCGGGCGCATCCTCGGGCGAGATGGTGCGCTGGTAGACCATCTCGTCGGCCTCTTCCCAGGGATCCTCGAGGATTTTGCCCTCGCTGGAAGAGTGCAGCAGGTTAGCGTCGACCGAGAACGGCGCCTCGCCGCGCTTGTCCTTGGCGATCGGGATCTGGTTCTCCTCGGCGAACTCGAGCAGCTTGGTGCGCGAGGTCAGGTGCCATTCGCGCCATGGCGCGATCACCTTGATGTCGGGCTTCAGGGCATAGTAGGCGAGCTCGAAGCGGACCTGGTCGTTGCCCTTGCCGGTGGCGCCGTGACAGACGGCATCGGCGCCCAGCTTGTTGGCGATCTCGATCTGGCACTTGGCGATCAGCGGCCGGGCGATCGAGGTGCCGAGCAGGTACTGGCCTTCATAGAGCGCGTTGGCGCGGAACATCGGGAAGACGAAATCGCGCACGAACTCCTCGCGCACATCGTCGATGAAGATGTTCTTGGGCTTGATGCCCAGAAGCTCGGCCTTCTTGCGCGCCGGACCCAGTTCCTCGCCCTGCCCAAGATCGGCAGTGAAGGTGATGACCTCGCAGCCATAGGTCGTCTGCAGCCACTTCAGGATCACCGAGGTGTCGAGGCCGCCGGAATAGGCCAGCACGACCTTCTTGATGTCGCCCTTCTTGTAGGGCCCAGTATAAGTAACGCTCATGGCTCGCCTCGGCGCGATGGTGTCTGATAAAGGCGCGCGACTATAGCGGCCGACCCTGTCCGGGCAAGGCCACAGAAGGCCCAGAAAACCATGGTTTCAGCCCTAGATCGCCTATCGTATGCCGCCCGCCAGGCTGCCCGCGTCGCCTGGTACGCCGGCCATTACGCGGCGGGCCGCCGGTTGCTCAAACCGATGCCCAAGCCCGACTTCCCGATCGGGCCGACACCGACGCGCGCCGAGCTGACCGCCGATATGCGCGCCCTGTTCGAACGCGAATGGAAGGACATCGAAGCCGGCCTTTTCCCCACTCCTCGCACACTGGGCGCCGAGCCCGGAGAATTTTTACGCCGCAGCCTGCTCTATTTCCGCGACCTGCCGCAGGTCGACGCCCGCCGCCACGGCACGCTCGACAACGAGTTGCCGCCCGGCGAGCAAGGTGACGGCCTGCCCGACTACTACCGTCAGAATTTCCACTTCCAGAGCGACGGCTGGCTGTCGGAGCATTCCGCCGCAATCTACGACACGCAGGTCGAAGTGCTGTTCACCGGCGCCGCCGACGCCATGCGCCGCCGTGCGTTGAGGCCGATTGCCGAATGGCTGAAGGGTCGCAACCAGCGCGAGGTCCGCGCACTGGATGTCGGCTGTGGCACCGGCCGCCTGCTCGCCTTCCTGCACGATGCCTGGCCCGGCATGCGGCTTTCCGGCATCGACCTCAGCGCGCCCTATCTCGCCGAGGCGCGGCGACTCGTGGGAAAAACTGCCCGCGTGAAGCTGATGGAAGGCGCCGGCGAAGCGCTGCCGTTCGACGACGCCAGCCTCGATCTCGTCGTGTCGTCGTTCCTGATGCACGAGCTTCCGAACAAGGTCCGCCTAAAGGTCATTGCCGAAATGGCGCGCGTGCTGAAGCCCGGCGGCTTCGTCGTGATCGTCGACTCGCTGCAGAAGGGCGACAGACCGGAATGGGACGGCCTGCTCGACCTCTTCCCGCACTATTTCCACGAGCCCTACTACGCGGAATATGTCGCCTGCCGCCTCGACGAGTGGTGCGCCACCGCCGGGCTCGCGCCCGTCTCGACCGAGCACGCATTCCTCTCGCGCGTCAGTGCCTCTGCCAAGCCGTGATGCGCGTGGCCTTCTACTACGGCCTGTGGGCGACGATCTGCTTCGTCCTGACGAGTGTCATCGTCTTTGCGTTGACGGAGACCAGCACTCAGCAAATGCTCGGTTTGCTCAAGGAATCCCTGCCCCTCGCCCTAGCGGTCTTCCTGGCGGCAAGCCTCAGCTGGGCAACACTTCATCGTCGTGACCGCCGCGTGGGACCAGCTGGCTACTGCCTGCTCGCCATCGGCGTCGCGCTTATCGTGCACTTCATCTTTGTCGCCATGATGCTCTTCATCGACGCGCCATCCGCCGCCAGGCTCTACGATGTCGGAAACCTCCTGGGCGCCGCCCTGATCGGCCTTGTCTTGCACGGCCGGTTCACGATCCCCATCGCCCTGGGAGCGACCGGACTGTTCGTATGGTGGCTTCGGCGCCGTGCGCCCGAGCGAGCCTAGCCTTCGGCCGCCGCCTCGACATCGCTGACCTTCGTGCGCCGATCCCGCAGGCTGGCGCTCTTGAGTTGGCCGCAGGCGGCGAGGATGTCGCGGCCGCGTGGGGTGCGTACCGGCGCGCTCAAGCCACCGTCGTTCACGATCTCGGCGAAGCGGTGGATGCGGTTGTTGGAGCTGCACTCGTAGGGCGCGCCCGGCCACGGGTTGAACGGGATCAGGTTCACCTTGGCGTGGACGGGCTTCAGGATCCGCACCAGCTCGCGGGCGTCGGCGTCTGAATCGTTGACGCCCTTCAGCATGACGTATTCGAAGGTGATGCGCCGGCTGTTGCGTGCGCCGGGGTAGGCGATGCAGGCCGCCAAAAGCTCGGCGATCGGCCACTTCTTGTTGATAGGCACCAGCGTGTCGCGCACCTCGTCGCTCACGGCATGCAGCGACACCGCGAGATTGACATCGAGCGCCTCGCCGACCTTGGGGATCATCGGCACGACGCCGGAGGTCGAGAGCGTGATGCGCCGGCGGCTCAAGGCAATGCCCTGGTCGTCCATGGCGATCTTGAGGGCGGCGACGACGTTGTCGAAATTGTACAGCGGCTCGCCCATGCCCATCATGACGATGTTGGA